>JASFPP010000180.1:0-8215 GCA_050115915.1 Candidatus Aminicenantota bacterium | reverse complement strand
AATGAAGGCGGCATAATCCATTATGGTCCTATTATCTTTGTCCATCTCCGAGTCAAATTCCGCTTTGATCTTGAATATCTTCTTGAAGTCTGCATCCAGATAATACAACAGGTTGTAGATGTGAGACTCTCCGATCATGACCACTTTCACATCGATCTCAATAGGCTGGGGTTTGAGACGGCTGGTGGAGACCAGGTAGATCGACATAAAATTCTGTATTTCGAGCGTTTGATTCCGAAGAGTTCTTTTCAGCATATTCCACACGCCCGGCTCGATGAGGGCATCCAGTGAGTTTATGATGAGATAGCCTCCATTTGCCTTGAGGAATGATCCTGCTTTGATCTTGGTAAAATCCGTCTGGAGAAGTCCGAAGCGGTTCATGGTCGATTCGATCGAACCGAAAAGATTGATATAATTGGGATTCGTTTCCATGATGACCGGTGCATTTTTCAATTCGGAATTATCGATGAGGAGGTTAACTTTGTATTCTATGAAGGGATCTTGTTGAAAGACCTGCGGCTCTTTCTCCGGTTTTTGTGCTCCCTTAAAAATATTGATGCGTTTTGTCAGCGTCAGTTCGACATCATCCAGGTAATCTGAAATCACATCGTAGGCGAAGTTGTTTCTAATCCCCAAAACAGCTCCCTTGATTATCGGGGTTATCGATTCCTGATCCCACTCCTTGAGCAACCGGTGTGTCTCTTCTTCCGTTTCTTTCATATGTTTGAAAACTTCCTCGAGCTTTCCCGTCAATTTATCGTATTTTTCTTTAAGTTCTTCCAGTTTAGCTTTCTCGAATTTTTCTTCTCTCACCAGATTTTCTAACTGAGGGAAAGGTGTGGGTTTTCCCTCGATCACCGGGATAAGATCTGGTTTAACATAAAGGCCCATCTGAACCTGGATGACAGAAAATCCTTCTTTGGCGACTTCGTCCTCAAAGGCCTTAAGGATCTCTTTCTGCTTCTTTTGTTGGATATCGATAATGCTATCCCTCTTCTCTGAATAGTAGGAACTCTTGAGAAGTTCGGGAATATTTGTTTTCAGCATCTCGATCAGATGTTCCATGGCATCTCGAAATAGCTTTCCCTTTCCCGAGGGAAGAGTGATCAAGGTGGGCTCATCAGGGGTCTTGAAGTTATTCACATACAGAATATCGTCTGGAGTTTTGTCCTCTTTCTCCAGTTTTTCAAGAAGCTGCTTGATAGTTGTCGTACGGCCTGTTCCCACCATTCCAGTAATGAATATGTTGTAGCCAAGACTCTTTACATCGAGGCCTGTTTGAATGGACTGTATGGCCCGGTCCTGACCGATGATCCCTTCACAAGACTGACATTTCGAGGAATTTTCGAAAGGAATCTTCTCAGGGCTCAGCCTCCACGCCAGTTTTTCCGGCGGCAGTTCTTTGTTTAGGCTTGCTTTTTTCACTGTGTCTATCTCCTTACTCTAATAATGAGTCTTTTCAGGTATTCAACTTTTTAGCACAATTTTGCTTCAAACACAACTTCTCAAAATCTAACCTGAACTATTCATAAAAAGCCGCCAAATTGATATACAAAAAACACGTCATTTCTTATTGGCAGCAATTTTTACCCTACAGGCGCCAACACAACCTAATCCGCCGATCTCCCCTACAAAGCCTTCGTTGTACCCCGGTTAGGTTGGATTGGCTTGGCTCTTGAGAGCCCGGGTTAAATTTTAGTGCAAAAGCAATAGGTTTCTGATAAAATAGACAAAATTCAGGAGGGCTTTGGCGTGGACACTGTTCTTATAGAAAAGGTCAATACAAAAAAGGATCTCAAAGCATTCATTAAGTTTCCTTGGGAAGTGTACAAAGGGGATCCCAACTGGGTTCCTCCTCTGATAATGGATGTGAAGGATAAACTTGATAGAAGGAAGAATCCTTTTTTCGAACACTCCGAGATGGATTTATTCCTGGCATATAAGGATGGAAAGATCACAGGGAGGATCGCTGCTATTATCGATAATAATCACAATGAATTCCATGACGAGAAAGTGGTCTTTTTTGGTATGTTTGAATGTTTTAACGACATGGAAACGACCCGAGCCCTGTTGGACAAGGTGACTCAATGGGGTTTAGAAAAGGGAATGAACACCCTCCGGGGCCCTATGAATCTCTCCATGAATGATGAGTGTGCCTTCCTTCTCGAAGGCTTTGACTCTCCTCCGATGATTATGATGACGTACAATCCCCGCTATTATTTAGACCTGATGGAAAAAGCGGGATTGGCAAAGGCCAAGGACCTCTATGCCTTTTATATGAGCGCATCGGAAGATATGGTCCAAAGGATCGAGGGGATCGTGAACGATATCAAACAAAAAACCTCTGTGAGCTTGAGATCCGTAGACTTGAAGAAGATCGATGAAGAGGCCGAGAAGATCAAGTACGTCTACAACAATGGTTGGGAAAAGAATTGGGGTTTTGTCCCCTGGACGGAAAACGAGATGGACCACATGGCCAAAAAGCTCAAAACCTTCGCTGACCCCGATATCGTGATCATCGCTGAAGACAAAGGAAGACCTGTGGGATTTGCTTTTGCTCTGCCGAATTACAATGAAGTGCTTATCAGGCTGAACGGAAGGCTTACGCCTTGGGCCATTCTAAAATTTTTGTTTTACAGGAGGAAAATCGAGAGTGTCAGGGCTGTTGTCTTCGGGATAGTTAAAGAGTATAGACAGACTGGCCTGAGTTATCTTCTGTACTCTGAATTCGAAAAGAACGTTAAGAGAAAAGGGTATAAGTGGGGTGAGACTTCCTGGCAGCTCGAGGATAACGAACCGATCAACCGGTTTGTCACATCAATCGGAGGAGAGGTCCACAAGAAATATCGCATATTTGAAAAAAAGATTTTGTAGAGAGGAGCATATATGGGATACAAAAATTTATTGATACAAAAGAGGGATGGGATTGGACAGATTATCATCAACCGGCCGGATAAACTGAATGCCCTGAATGCAGAAACCGTCAAAGAACTGTACGAGGCGTTCCTCTCTCTCCAGGAAAGTCCTGATGTGAGAGTGATCATCTTTACAGGCTCTGGAGAAAAAGCGTTTATCGCCGGAGCGGATATCGGTGAATTGGCACAGCTCGAATTCAGCACAGGGAAAGATTATGTTTTAGAAGGGCAAGAAGTGTCCAAGTTGATAGAAAACCTCAAGAAACCTGTCATCGCTGCCATAAATGGGTTTGCACTTGGAGGGGGAACGGAGATGGCCCTAGCCTGCCATGTCCGCATCGCATCCGCAAACGCTAAGATGGGTCAGCCAGAGGTAAAGTTGGGTCTTATCCCAGGATTTGGCGGCACCCAGAGGCTGGCGAGGCTTGTCGGTAAAGGAATGGCCATGGAACTGATCCTTACAGGCCGGATCATCGATGCTCAAGAGGCCTTGCGCATCGGTTTAGTGAACAGGGTCGTTCCCCAGAACGAATTGTTGTCGCACTGTGAGGCATTAGCCAAGGAAATGATGGCCAATGCGCCCCTTGCACTCGAGTGTGCGATCAAAGCCATCAATATAGGATTAGATAAGACTTTGGGTGAAGGGCTTTTGAACGAGGCTGAGCTGTTCGGTAAGTGTTGCGAGACAGAGGATAGCAAAGAAGGAACCAAAGCATTCCTGGAGAAAAGAAAGCCTGACTTTCAAGGGAACTGAAGGGAGAGAAGAATGGAGACGTACCAGGGAAAACTCCAAGCCAAAGGCTTGAAGATCGGCATAATATTGAGCCGTTTCAATCAATTCATATCAGAAAGGCTGCTCGAGGGAGCGATGGATGCACTCTATAAGCTGGGAGCCGACGACAAGGATATTGCTTTGTACAAAGTCCCTGGTTCGTTCGAGCTTCCCGTTGTCGCCAAGAAGCTGGCTTTAGCGAATAAAGTGGATGGAATCTTGTGTTTGGGTGCTCTCATCAGGGGAGACACACCACATTTTGATTTTTTAAGCTCTGAGGTCACAAAGGGCCTGGCACAAATAAGCATGGACGACGGGATTCCGGTATCGTTCGGGGTTCTCACGGTCGATACCATTGAACAGGGAATCGAGCGGGCAGGGACCAAAGCGGGGAACAAGGGGTATGATTCAGCCTTTTCCCTGGTTGAAACCTTGAATCTCATTAAGGATGCAGGGCTTTAGGTCCAGATAGCCTTTTTTATGGGAAAGCGAAGAAAGGCTCGGGAAAGCACACTCCAGATTCTTTTCCAGCTTGAGTTCAACGACTCTGATGAAGACAAAGCCTTTCGACTTTACTGGAAGGACAAGAAAGCGACAAAGGATGTTAAAGATTACTGCCGATGGCTCATAAAGGGTGTGATGGCCCATCAAGAGTTTATCGATAGGAGTATTCAATCGGTCTCTGAGCGCTGGCGGCTCTCCAGAATGCCTGTGGTGGACCGGAATATCCTCCGCATGGCAGTTTTCGAGCTTCTGTATGAGGAGGATGTCGAACCTGCGATCATCATTAACGAAGCGATCGAAATTGCCAAAACATATAGCGGCGAACAGGCAGCGCAATTTATTAATGGTATCCTGGATGCACTGAGAAAAAGAACGAGTGACATAAAAAAATCGTTAAGGGATAAAGAGAATGACTGAAAAAAAGGAAAAAACCAAGACGGCTCCCCAAGAGGAACATGATTTCTCTGATAGAACCGAACAAGAATTGGTCCGACGGGAGAAAATGCAGAAACTCGCCCAAGAAGGGATTGATCTTTTTCCTCATAAGGTCGAGATGACTCATACGATCTTCGACATCGTTTTCGCATATACGGGCTTAACCAATGAAAAATTGGAAAAGAAGGATATCTCAGCGGTTGTGCCGGGGAGAATTCTTTCGATCAGGAAAATGGGTCGGGCTATATTTTTTCACCTGGCCGACAGTCGGTCAAAGCTCCAGGTCTATCTCAGAGAAGATAAATTGGGCAAGGCAAAGTTTTCTCAGTTTTCTCTTTTGGATATCGGGGATATCATCTCTGTTGAGGGTAAATTATTCAAAACAAGGACAGGAGAGCTCACTCTTCTCTGTGAAGCGTACACGTTCTTAGCCAAATGCCTTCATCCTCTTCCAGAGAAATGGCATGGCCTTCAAGATGTCGAGCTGCGCTACAGGAAAAGATACCTCGATTTGATCGTGAATCCTGAACAAAGAGAGGTGTTCAGGCTACGGAGCGCTATGATCTCGCAAATACGGAGATTTTTCGACGAGCGAGGCTACATCGAGGTTGAAACACCGATGATGCAGTCTATTCCCGGGGGCGCGTTGGCGAAGCCCTTTAAGACCTTTCACAACGCTCTGGGTATCGACCTGTATCTCCGGATAGCCCCTGAGCTTTTTCTCAAGCGTCTGACTGTGGGTGGTTTTGAAAAAGTGTACGAGATCAACAGAAACTTCAGGAACGAGGGGATTTCTTCCGAACACAATCCTGAGTTCACCATGCTCGAGTGGTATGAGGCCTATGCGGATTATTTTGATATGATGGATATGGCAGAGGAGCTCATTCATGGACTTGCCCAAACTCTGTTCCAGAGCGAAGAAATCCCTTATGAAGAGCACACGCTGTCTTTGCGAAGGCCATGGAAGAGGATAAAATTCAAAGATGCTCTCCTCCAGTACAGCGGGCTAGCACCCAGTCGTTTTGAGAATAAGGAAGAGATCTTGGAATATGCGAAGACCTTAGCGCCTGAACAACAGGCTCTTTCCTACGGCAAAGCCCTGGATATCATCTTCGATAAACACGTCAAACAAAATCTCATCCAACCCACTTTTGTGATGAACCCTCCCAGGGAGATCTCTCCTCTGGCCAAAGCATCAAAAACCGATCCCGAAGAAGCAGAGCGTTTTGAACTCGTTCTAGCTGGCATAGAGGTTGCGAATGCGTTTACGGAATTGACAGATCCCGCAGAGCAGAGAAAAATGTTCGAAGAGCAAGCTAAACAAAAGGAAGAGGGAGATGAAGAATCCCATCCCATCGATCTGGATTATATTGAAGCACTGGAATATGGTCTTCCCCCTACTGGTGGGCAGGGGATCGGTATCGACCGGCTTGCCATGATCTTCGCTAACAGAAGATCGATCCGGGAAGTTATTCTTTTTCCCTTGCTCCGTCCAATATAGGTTTAGATATTTACAGTTCTATGATTAAAGTTTATTCTAACATCTCTTATAGAGTTCCAGAGTTTTGGACGCACTGTGTTTCGATTTTTTATCAGGAATGGTGAATTTTGGATATGAGTTACGAGTATTTTGTCGCTAAACGTTATTTGACCGCCAAGCGCAAACAGGCGTTCATCTCTGTTATCACTTTCATCTCGATTTTGGGGATCACTATCGGAGTGATGGCTCTGGTCATTGCCATCGCCCTGATTACAGGCTTTCAGGGAGATGTCCAGGACAAAATTCTTGGCTCGACATCCCATATTCTCATCCGGGACTATTCAGAAGCGGGAATGCGCGATTACAGGCAGCTTATTTCACAAGTGAAGGACATGGAAGAAGTGGTCAATGCCTCGCCCGTTGTCCTGGATGGGGTTTACATCGTCGGGGCCCTAAAAAGCCAGGGGGCTATGCTGCGGGGTCTCGATTTTGAGATCGAGAAGGAAACCTCTCCCTGGCTCCTGGATCTTTCGATGGGTCATCTGCCAGACCCGGAGGCCAAACGAGATGGAATTCTCCTCGGACGGGATCTATCCTTCGCGATAGGCGCCACGGTTGGAGATAGGTTGACGGTACTCACTTCATCTCCCCGCCTTTCCCCACTGGGCCCTCTGCCAAAAATGAGAAAATTTATTGTCACAGGGATTTTCCATACGGGATTGTATGATTTCGATTCCGCGACAGCTCTTGTATCTGTTGAAGCCGCTCAAAGGGCCTTCGATCTGGAGGACACCGTCAATCTGATTCAAGTCAGGATCGAAAACATCCACCGTGCTCCGAAAATAGCAGAAAAGATCAAAGAATTTATCCCGCCCCAGGCTTATGCCATTACCTGGATGGAACTCAACAAAGCTCTTTTTTCGGCGCTGAAGCTCGAAAAACAACTAATGTTCCTGACTATTACGCTCATCGTACTGGTTGCAGCTCTTAACATCATAGCGACACTCATATTGATGGTCATGGAGAAGACCCGGGATATCGGGATCCTCAAGGCCATGGGATCGACCTCCCGCAGTATCCGCAAAATATTTTTCCTCCAGGGTGCTATGATCGGCGTTATCGGTACGGCTGTCGGCACCGCTCTGGGATTGCTCTGGTGCTGGCTGGCTAACACGTTCGAGCTTATCAAAGTCCCTCAGGAGATCTATGTGATCGCTTTTGTTCCTTTCCGGATCAAACCCTTAGATCTACTAATGATTATCGGGATAACTCTCCTTATCAGTCTTTTATCGACTCTATTTCCCTCTCATAGAGCATCCAAGGTCGACCCCGTGGAGGCATTGAAATATGAATGATATCTTGGTCGCTCAAGGTTTGAGTAAAGAATACCCTCTACCTGATGGGACTTTGACTGTTTTTGAAGGCCTCGATTTTTCCATGGCCAAGGGTGAGCTCGTGGCGATCATGGGAGTTTCAGGCGTGGGTAAAACGACCCTGCTCAACCTGTTCGGCGCATTGGACAGGCCGACCAAAGGAAAAGTCTATATCGACGGCCAAGACGTTTTTTCAAAGAATGAGAGGGAACTGGCTGAAGTAAGAAACAGCTCTATCGGTTTCATCTTTCAGTTTTACCACCTCCTCCCAGAGTTTACGGCGGCGGAGAATGTGAGCTTTCCCCTTCTCATTCGAGGTGTCGATAAAAAAGAGGCTTATCGAAGAGCCACAGATAAACTCGATGAGGTCTCATTGGCCGATAAGGCAGCTCTCAGACCCGCCCAGTTATCAGGAGGAGAACAGCAGAGAATCGCAATTGCAAGGGCCCTGCTCAATGAACCAAGAATTTTATTGGCCGACGAGCCTACGGGCAACCTGGATTGGAAGACGGGCCTCAAGATCCTGGAACTCATCAAAGACCTTCATCAGCGGAAAGAATTGTCTTCTATCCTGGTGACACACAACGAAAAAGTCGCTCAATTCTGTCAGAGGGCCTATCTGATGGAAAGCGGAGAATTGAAACTTTTGCCCTCCCCTTGACGTTTTACATACGTTGAGAGCGAATTCCTGTGTAGAGCGTATAACGCAAAGCACTCAAAGCAAAAAACGAGAATG
>JASFPP010000179.1:0-8351 GCA_050115915.1 Candidatus Aminicenantota bacterium | reverse complement strand
TGGCTGACATAAGCATCGCTCTGACGGGCTTTAGCGCCAGGAAAGGTTATAATGAGTGGCGACCAGAGGGTTGAGTTGTACGCGAGAAATCCATGGGTCTCTTCACCGTGTTCCCCTAATGATTCTCCATGATCTCCGGTCAATACGATCAGAGTCCTATCGAACAGACTCTCTGTTTTGAGATATTCCAATAACTTGCCGAGGGCATCATCGACATAAGCGACCTCGCCGCTGTACAGATCCCCGGCAAATTGTCCTTTATAGGGATCTGGAGGTTCATAAGGATCATGGGGATCGAAACAATGAATCCAGAGAAACCAGGGAGGTTTTTTCGTTTTTAACCAGTCCGTAGCCTTGATGACGACGTCCCCTGCGCTTCGTTCGAGAGATTCGGATGAACGACCGAACTGGCAATCATAAGTTTCGAAACCCTGCGTCAGACCGAATTGGGAATTAAGAGGCCAACCTCCAACAATCGCTCCTGTCGTGTACCCATGGCTCTTTAACAGTTCGGCTAGGGTTAAATGTTCATCTCCTACCACGAAATCAGAGTTTGCATGAACGCCGTGATAGAGAGGAGTGGTCCCTAACAAAATATTTGTGTGGGAGGGCAGGGTTGTTGATGTGTTTGCGAATGCGCGCGTGAACTGCAATCCACGGGAGGCGATATTATCGATGTTCGGAGTTTTTAAGCGCTCGCTTCCGTAACAACTCAGCCTGTCTGGCCGCAGTGTGTCAATTGTGATGAGAAGTACGTTTAATCGGTCTTCGGTTCTTTTCTCTGTAGCAAATACCTTGGGAAAGAGAAGAGAGAGGGCCAGAAGAGAAATTAAGATAAACTTTTTCATTCTGAAAATAACCATTTCTTCTATCGATTATAGTCGATTTTAAGATGGGAGAAAAGGGGCTTAGCGATGACTGAAGATGCCTTTGGTTGGTGTGATAATTTTAAGTGCGCAGGGGCGGATCTGCATTTCCACTTTGTCTTGAATGCCGAAGAGCTCCCCGTTGTATTGAATCGGAAGATCCTTCCCGTGGAGAATGATCTTCTTTGCTTTAAAATGTTTCTGTGTTTTTTGGAATGTCCCGAAATAGATGCTCGGAAAATACAGCCAGTACTTCCAGCCGCTGATCTCGAAGAGGGTGATATCGATAAAACCGTCGTCGATCTTGGCCTCCGGTGCGACCTTCCATTTGTAGCCGAAATGGCTGGCTTTTCCCAGAACACAGTCAAAAACCTTTAACTTCAAAGTTTTATGGGAAAATTCGTTGCCCCTGTCATCGATGCCGTCGAAGATCTCGATCTCTTGATCGTAGTTCGACAGGTTGAGCATAATCCTTGATGCGAGAACATGACCGAAAAATCCCGGAACGTTGTGCTGGAGTTTTTCGACCAAGACCTGAGCTGTAGCTCCCACACTGGCGAATACCGCTGCCCTGCCCTCGATATCGATGAGGTCGATTTCCCTCGTCGTCCCTTCCTTTATGATCTTGATGGCTCGGGCCACATTCCTTGGGATACCCAAGGACGTAATAAAGGCATTGCCGCTTCCGAAGGGGATGATACCCAACGCGACCTCTCTCATTCGGCCGCTTTCTTTGATGCCTTGAATAACATCTGCAATTGTCCCGTCGCCCCCCGCCGCAACGATGATGTCATGATCGAGGCAGAGTTCTCTGACCGTCTCCACAGTGTAGGCTTTGTCTTCCGGATCGTCGATGATACTGCCCGGGAGGTTCTTCTGGAGATATTTACGGAGGAGGACATTGCGCTGCCATTTTTTGTTGGCTGCATAGGGATTGATGATGCAGGTCACCTTTTTGGAATCGATTGCTTCTCTTTTTGGCATTGGAGTTACTTGATTCGATCGTTCATCCCTATATTTACCAGAAACTTCCTCATATCGCAATTGGCTTGTAATAGGCGACAGTTTCTCTGATCCCCTGATCGAGTGAATACTCGGGTTTGAACGTAAAATCTCTTGTGGCTTTTCTAGAGGAAAAAAGCCAGGACGTCTCGACCATCGCCTTCCAGGCCCGGCGTCCGAAATAGGATCTGACCAGATGCAGGGACTTCAAGATATCCGTCAACCAGGCCGCGGAATAGATGATGTTTTCGTGCAGGGGAATATAGAGGGATGTGCCAAGGACGTGTTTTTTGATCGTGAGGATGACCTCTTTCCATGAATGGGGCGCTTCATCTGTGAGATAGTAAACCTGCCGGTTAGTTTTGGGTGACTCTAAAGCCTCGAGCATTCCCCTGATCAGGTCTTTGACATAGATGATAGTTGTTGTTTTTTGGTTGTGTTTGAGGACCGGAACGATCCGTTTTTCGATGAGCTTGATCAGGAGCTCTGTTTCCTGTTGGCGCGGTCCGTAGACATTGGGCGGCCGGATGATTGTTGCATTCACCCGTTCCCATATTTTGGTTATGGCCTCTTCTCCTTTGAGCTTTGTCCGGCCATACTCGGATGTGGGCGCGGGAGTCCAAGTCTCATCCTGGATTTCTCCAGGTGCAGAAGGGCCTGCGGCCGCTATGGAGGACACATACATAAACCGTTTAAGATCGGGATTTTTCTGAAGACAGGCTTGGGCGATGTTCTGTGTGAAGGTAACATTCGCTCTGTCGTAAACCTCGCGGCGTGCAGAGCGGATCCGCGCAGCTAGATGAAAAATATAATCCTGTCCTCCGACTGCTTCGGAGAGAAAATCTTTATCTTCGACAGATCCTCTAATAATGTGTACGGGGAGATTTTCCAGAGAACCAGTCTGGCTCTTTGGCCGCACAAGACACGTCACTTTCCTGTTTTGTGCGACAAGCGCTTCCACAAGATGGCTCCCGATGAAACCTGTAGCGCCTGTGACTAAGGCCGTAATGGGCATTGTTCCGCGTTATATTTATTTATTTGTTATACACTGTCAGCGTTCGATGATGTTTGGCTTTCCTTTGGATTCGACACGCTCGATCGTGTGCGGGAGCGGTGGGTCATAAATGCCGTTCCCATCCACATCCACAAAAACAGGATTGGTGAGAGCATAGGGAATAACAGCGTTTTCCAGGTGACCGTCTCTGGATGTCCGCTGAACCACAGGATACAGGCTTTTTTTCCCCACAACCTCGGCGATGACGGTGGCGTCTCTGTCGAGAGTCAAGACGATGTCCTCATCGAACTTAACGATGTGTGTGCGTTCCGTTTTGATGGGGAAAACAAGCTTCCTTTCGCCGTTTATGAGGATCTTGACCTCATCCACTGAGACCCAGGGTGCACTCTGGACTTTCACATGGACCTTCACTTTTCCGTCGGCCGCCGGGCAAGAATCTCCCGGTATATAGCTATCATTGATCAAAAGCGCGACGATCGGCGAATTGCTGGCGAAGGAATGGCCTTTTTCGATCGCTTGGATCACAGCCTTTCTGTCCAGTTCTTTCCCTTTGGCTCCATTGTAATAGACGTAGGTCCGGGAATATCCGGGCTCGTCCCCATCTATGCTGTGAGAGTCTGAGGACCCGACAAGGGGTTTGTAATACCCCCTGTTCAGAAGGTTCAACCAATCCTCGATGGCCACAGCGTTGGAGGAAAGGGCATATGGACCGTTTAGAGATTCGAGCACATCGAAGGACGTGTCAAAGTTTACAAGGGCAGAGGCGGCTGTATCCAGTTCCAGCTCCAGGTTGTTGAAATACCCGAGCGTTCCCGCTCGCGGATGATTAACCTGGATGAGGGTTCCTGGATCCTTTTGCCGGCTGGCTTCGAAGAGAGGTGTTGCCCTGTCGGAGACCGCAAGTATGGCTCCGTTCATGACTTCGTTGTCTCTTAAAGTTAGAGGATACGTGTTGTAGTGGAGCAGTCCCCTCACGGTGACTTCGTTACCAATAATAGTGGCGAGTTCGTCCTCGAGCCCAAGTCTTTTTAGGGCAGGTAGATAATTGATGACGATATTGTGGTCTGTCGCCATGGCTACCTCTATGCCTTCAGCAACCACGGATTTTATTCGTTCCCCGACGTTCACATCTCCGTCGGAATAAATCGTATGCATGTGAGGATCCACAGCGATCAATCCGGTCGTGTCGAGAACTTTATCCACTGTAAACGTCAACGCCGTCTGTTCATCCTTGAGGACTTCTATGATCTCCTGGTCACGGGAATATTCGGGGCCCCGGGATGCCGTGAGAAGATATGTTCCGACAGGGAGGTGAACATCGAGTCCTCCCTCTGGAGGATATTTCGAGTTTTTTGCCGTTTCCCAGCTCCTGCCGCTCTCCACCGGATTCTCAGGCATAAAATAGGGATTTTTTGTCTGTCCGAGCCCTATAAAGCTTATCTTTCCAGGAACATACGATCCCTTTGTATCAGTGATCCTGATCTTGACCCTTCCTCTGGCTGGGTTTTCAAACGTGCAGATATTCTCATCGCCGGCCCTGACACGAAAAAGCTTTTCAACGACTGCAGGAAAGAAGTTTGTCCGGACTTTATACACCCCTTTGGGCAGAGGGAGTTCGAGGCTTGACACTCTTTTATGAAAAGACCGGTAGAAGACAGAGGATGTCAGGGCGTCTCTGACGATGACCTCAAAAGTGCTCCCATCAAAATCTTCGAACTGGATGGTTGTTTTTTCTGTTTTCTGCTGGCAGCTCTTGTAAATGGTGTCCAAAAGATCCGTTGTGCTCTTGTTATTCACGAGACTGTAGGTGATGGAATAGTCTTCCCCTGGATTCAGTTTGCCGGGTGTCGGTTCCTCATCTGTTTTCGGGGGATTGCGATTGAGCCAGGCCATCGCATACCCTTTTCTGGGATAAACTCTAAAATTCAGGGCAGGATGATCTTTCTCGTGGAATGGATTGAATGAGTAATAGTGATTGGCTCCAGCGTGTAGTGAATATTCTAACTCATTGATCGCTACATCACCTGTGTTCCGGATACGGGAGATCACGTCAATCTCTCCAGTCTCTGGGGTGAAGGTGTAGGTCGTCTGAATGGCCAGCTTCTCTCCGTTTTTTCCTTCGTAATGACCGGTCGCTGTAAAAACGATATCCTCGCCTTTTGATTCCTCTATCGAGTGTGTGATTCCTGTGTAGTACACATATTTTCGCTTGTCTTTGATCTCTATTCTGGGCGAACCCATGACCATGTCGCACTCGAGATTTTGCCCTGCTGGAACGAAACTGATGATGCTGCCCATGGCATTATCGGTCATGTAATTACCGCTGGATAATCCCATAGGCCGGGATGATGCTCCTATGATCGTTAAGGTCTTTCCATCGGATAAAAAATAGTCACCCTTTTTCCAAACAGAACAAAAATTTTCGGGGAGGTCATCCTCACTGTTTATTTGTTTGACTTGAATATCGAAAGCCTGGAGATTTAAGGATAAAGAAAACAAAAACCAGATTGTGAAGATCTTAAAAAAAGTTTTCATTTGAGGACTCCGTCTCGTTATGGTTTTGCTACAAAAGAGGAACGATTTAAAATATAATAAATAGGGAACGAATTCAATTGGAATGTTTTCCGGGATAAAGTTGTCGCAATGAAAAATCTGGAAATCACACACGAGATTGGGGGGAAAAGGTTTCTTCTCCAGGTAGAAACCTCTCATGATACCGCCGACTACATCAAGTATGAGGAGATCCGTAACGAAATTTGGAATGAGCCCATGGATCACTTCGCATGTGTTCGAAACATGGCCGCGGAAAATTATTTCAACGAAGGCAGCAGCCTCTTTATTGCCGCATATGTCGAGGATGAAAGCGGCGGTTTTACAAGAGATTATAGACATATGACCGGCTTTTCTTATGGGTTCGTCGGGATCAAAGATAAAAAGGCAGGATATAAAGACTTAAAAAACCTTGCATTTTACTCCCAATACACTGGCGTCAAGGAAGAGTACCAGAACATCGGCCTTGGGGTTTCTATCAAAGAATATCAAAAGGCTGTATTGAAAGAGGTCTTTGGGGTCTTTACCGTTTTCTGCACGTTTGATCCGTTGACAGGGATTAACGCCTACAGGAACATCCATCACTTCCGGATGGATGTCGTTGAGTATCGCGAGGATTGTTATGCTGATTTTACAGGAAAGTTGAACAGGCTGGATGTGCCGGCTGACCGGTTTTTTGTCTCTTGGGATTTAGCAAGAGGGTCACAAAAACCTCAATATGACATTAACGAACTTTTTAAATCTGGTAAGTCTGTGATCCGGACAGAAGTCCAAAAGGCCTGCGGAAAGACAGGCCCCATTTCGCTTGATGTTGTAACGGGTGTCAACCTTTCTTTAGAAAATGAGCTATTGCTTGTTGAGATCCCTTATGATTTTTACTCAATGCTGCAAAAGACAGATGTCTCTGATACGCGAATCAGAGAGATACCTGTCGTTTGGAGATATAAAACCAGGGAGGCTTTTCAGGCATTATTTCGGAGGGGATATTCGATTCTCGATTTTCGTTATGTTCAAGCAGATGGCAGAAAAAGGGATTTTTATGTGCTCTCAAAGAGAAACAATCGAGAGGACTAGATGATTTCGAGCGGGATGTTCTTTGTTGATTTTTTTTCTTTTTGTGAGTCGAACAAATTGATCTCCAGAATATAATTTCCCCTCAGAACTGTTCGAAAATCCAGTGTATAAACACAATTCCATACACTGGCTTTACCATCCCAGGATCGTTCGACCATCTGAGAAGCGAGGACCATCTTATCCTTTACCGTTTGATAGAGGTGAAATTCAGGCTGGGGAAAGAAATTTTTATTTGGGGAGTGCACTTGCACGAACAAAGCGATGTCCCCTCTAGGCCTGAACATATTCAACCCCATCGGATAGAGCTTGTGACCCTTTATCTGGAGTGTCCCATCCTTCTGATCGAGCTTAAAGTTTCCTCTTCCCGAAGATGGGGCAAGATTTCCAAAAACTGCGGTTAGGACCTGAAATGCTGAAGGATTAAGCACATAAGGGATCAATAGATCCTGTTCCACTGTCCCGATCTTGGATTCTGCTTCATCATAAAGAGCAAAAACAAGCCTGTACTTGTCGTTTTTGAGCTTCACTTCATCCGAGCCACAATTGAATCCGAAAAATTGGACTCTCCGTAGCCTTTGGAGTAAATTCGGTGTCAGAACAATGGGGATGGCCATCTCGCTTTTTAATGAGCTCTCCCCTCCGGTTTCGTCGATCCATATCCCTAGTTTTAGGATTTTGGTCTTTGCCCAATCGTAATCTTTGGTGATAATTTTTTTTATGGGGAGAGCAACGTTGAACCAAAGGATATATTTATCTTGACCTTTGACAAATGTGTTTGCTCTCGCTTCAAAGGGGATCTCTTTGAACAGGGATGGATTATAGGAGGCCGAGGCAAAGAGGAGCGACTCTTTCTGTTCGTCTGTGTAATCAAAGTATCCTTTGCGAAAAGTGATCTCCACATTCGGCCTATTTATCTTAACGCTGATTTTATGATATTTCCCGTCCTCTTCCTTTTTTTGTGGGGTATAGCTCAGCTCGTAAAAGCTCCCCAAATCTCGACTGACAACCTTCTGAAAATTATCGAACTTTTTCTCTCCGAGTAGATAGGTCCCCCCTGTGTCCTTTGCAAAATACTTCAAATTGGATTGTTCGTTTTTTTTGATCTCTGCAATATCGTCGAATACAGCTGAGTTCAAACTGTGCATTTTTCTCGGGAAATTATCATAAGCGATATCCGGGAGCACATATCTCAGATAATTATCCGGATCCATAGTGTAGAAGGTGATGTTGTGGCTGTTGGCAAAGCGGATCAAGTCAGTGAAAATCTGGTCCCCATCCCGGCTTTTTGTCTTCTGGAGAACTTTGAAGGGATCCAAGAGTTTGGCCGCCGAAACTTGTGCCATGGGGAGAGTGGACTCGATGCCCTCGCCTGCATAAATTCGCTCGAATGAAAGAGCTGGAAATCCTCCACTAACCAGGAGCACAGATTTTCTCCCCTGATAGTCTTTGATAACATTCATGACAGAGAGGAAGCTGTTAATCGATTTGGCGAAGCGACTTCGTGATTGAAACTCGTACATGTGCTCCTGACTCTTTTGGAATTTTTCGAGCCTGAAATTTATGACATCTCTTGCTTCAAGGCCTGGATCGATTTGAGAGAGTATACTCGGTACTGATAGTGCATCCGCTGATTTCTCGATCCAGATGTTTCCCGAGGCCTTGTCTACAGCCTGGGCGATGAGCTTTTCGTCGGATGTGAAGGGTTGAAGGATTCGCATTCCCTCTTCTTTATCCAATTCAAAGACCATGATTTCCCGCCCTCGCTCGATCAAAGATATGAGGTTCTCCAGTATAGACTGTTTGCTGCGGTCGATCATTCTTGGTATGGTGTTTATGGAATCGAA
>JASFPP010000178.1:0-8397 GCA_050115915.1 Candidatus Aminicenantota bacterium | reverse complement strand
TCTCTTTTTAAATCTCTCTCTTGAATAACGCGAATTAATTCTTCCATGTGTTCTTTATCTTTAACTTTCGCTATCTCTATCAGCGTCGTACGGCTTAAAATGTTATTTTTATGGCATAACTTCCGTATATCCTTCGGAATTTTACTCAGATTGATAATCTCTGTAATGGTAGACCGTGCTTTACCTATTTTCCTCGATATTTCTTGATGACTATATCCGTAGAGCTCTGCAAGCGCGTGTAATCCATCTGCTTCTTCAAACGGGTCCAAATCTTTTCTTTGCAAATTTTCTATAAGAGCGATCTCCATAGCTTCGTTATCTTCCACATGTTTTTCAATACACGGCATTTCTTTCATACCAAGCTTCTTTGAAGCGATATATCTTCGCTCACCAGCAATAATCTCATATCTTCCATGTCTCGGTCGTACAATTATGGGCTCTAAAATACCTTTTTGTTTTATCGATGCCATAAGCTCTTTGATATCCCCAAGCTCACTTCGTGCTTGTTGAGGGTTAGGATCTATTTTATCGATGGGAACCATACGAATGCGCGGACCTTCAATACGCTCAGTAATAAGATCTACAAAATGGCCATCATGACGCATTTTAACGCTACCCGGCAAACCTGTTTTTTTACTTTTTTGCACGCCTTAACAACTCCTTTACGACACTTTTGTACTGAGCTGCACCTACAGAATTCGGTGCAAATGTAAAAATCGATTCTTTATAGGCAGGACTCTCTTCGAGTTTAACGCTTTTAGATATCACCTCACGAAAAACTTGCCGTCCAAAAACTTTTTTTATACGAGCAAGAACATCTTTAGCAATGTTGGTTCGTTTATCATGCAGAGTGACGAGAACTCCAATTATTTTAAGGTTCGGATTCGCTACTTTTTGTACTTTTTCTACGGTCTCTAGAAGATCATCCGTTCCTTCAAGACAGAGATAAGACGATTGAATCGGAATCAATATAAAATCCGACGCCACAAGTGCATTCAAAGTGATCATCCCTAGAGTTGGAGGTGTATCAATAACGATCCACTCATATTTCTTCTTTACATGACTCAATACATCCTTAAGCCTGTAATGACTATCGATTGCTCCCAATAATGCAGGCTCCAGTTTAGCCATAGAAATTTTAGAAATCGCCACATCCATCCCTGGAATCGTTGACTTGGCAATAATTTCTTCGATATTGCCTCTCCCTTCCACCATAACATCATAAAGAGATTTCTCATACTGTGCAGGGTCATTCACAGAAGATATCGTGCTATTTGCCTGTGGATCGGTATCCACCAATAGAGTACTTATCCCCATAAAGGCAAGGGCTGCAGATAGGTTGACGGCGGTAGTTGTCTTCCCTACTCCGCCTTTTTGATTTGTAACAGCAATGATCAAACGTGGCCTCCAAGGTCAGCGCAGATTTGTACATTATAGGAAATAAATAAAAATAGCAAGAAGTATTTAAAAA
Source organism: Candidatus Aminicenantota bacterium (assembly GCA_050115915.1). GTDB lineage: Bacteria > Acidobacteriota > Aminicenantia > Aminicenantales > Aminicenantaceae > WTAW01. Next base: position 6,926 of record JASFPP010000178.1, on the reverse strand, counting down.
AAGATGTCGGCATGCCGACAATGCAAATAAAGTATTGATTTTAAATAAATTAGGGAGTAATTAAAAGAAGAAAATATAGATATATCAGCGAAGATAAATATTATCTGGATCAAGGTCATTTCGGATAATCTTGAGCTCTGCTGGTGTCGGAGAGTCGGTTGTCTTGATTGAATCACTTACTTTTACGTCCCAAGAAAGGTTTTCACTAATTTTTGCCATTGAAACTCCTGGATGTATTTCGGTTAGAACCATTTCATGTGCATCACTAGTAAATGTATAGACACCAAAATCTGTGATCACAAGGACAGGACCATAACCAGGGATACCATGTTTTTTGCGTGGATTCTCTGAATTTATAAAGCCCGGACTGGTGATAAAATCTATCTTCTCCGGAAATGTCTTTTTATTTTGTTTAAGAATAAGAATGATTTTTTTTGCGTGTATCGAAATCTCACAAGCACCACCGCTTCCAGGTAATCTTACCTTAGGATGTTTATAGTCACCAATCACTGTTGAGTTGACATTTCCAAATCTGTCCACTTGCGCACCGCCAAGAAAACCAACATCTATCAGTCCCCCTTGGAGATAGTAATAGAAAACTTCTACCATGGAGCATACAGAAATGGAATCAGTAACTAAACAGGGATCTCCTATAGAGATAGGTAATCTGGAAGGAACTGCACCAACTGCTCCCGATTCATAAATCAATATCAATTCCGGTGCTTGTAGCTTTCGAGCAAGATTGCAAGCGAGGTTAGGTAGACCTATGCCTACAAACACCACCTCTTTATTTTTAAGCTCTTTAGCAGCTCTTGTAACCATGATTTCGCTTGCTGTAAATTTTGGCATTATTGCCCTCCAATCTAACTTCTAATAAAAAAATTCAATAACCATAATTAACAGGCGTTGAAAAATAAGCGTTGACTTGGAGTTTAGCAACAACCTCTTTTCCAAGTTTTGCTTTATACTCTTTGCGACTCTTAACATCGTGTATCCATTCCCTGATGTATCTTTCCATTGAGGCGCGATCTTTGGATATATTGTACCAGTCGACATAGAATTGATTATCACGGTCATAAAATCCTTGGGCATAACTTGGATGGGCCGCGAAGGGCTCAATGACGATCGCATCGACCTTCATGCCTGGGATGATCGTGCGATTCGGATCAGATCGTATAACTGAGGTGTCAACCAACTCTTCAGCAACAATAATAACCTTCCTGGATGCGAATGATGCTTCTCTTTGAACTCCCATTAATCCCCAGATTTGAGCGTTTCCTTCCCTATCAACACGTTGCACTTGAATTATGGCTACATCAGGATTTAGCGCAGGGACCGTGGCAAATTCTTTACCTGTATAGGGACACAGAATGGATTTTATATTCGGATTCATCTCGATAAGAGTACTTCCTGAAAAACTTTTCAAATGCATAAAAGGAAGCTGTGATGCACCGGCAATAAACCTGGCTACCATCCCAAAATGAGTGTATTCTTCAATCTCAATTGACCTGGGTATCCCCTGCTCGACCGCTCTTCTTAAACCGTATAAAGGTCCTACACCTGGATTCCCTGCCCAGCTGAAGACGACTTTTCTAACGCACCCTGCCGCGATGAGCTGATCATAGATGAGATCAGGGGTCAACCGACATGCCACAAGGTCCTTTTTTCCCTGCCTTATGATTTCGTGTCCTGCAGCGAAACAAATCAGATGAGTGAAACCTTCGATAACGATTGTGTCTCCATCTTGAATATTCCTCTCAATTGCTTCCCGCATAGTCATGATTTTTTGTTTCATAAGTGAATCTCCTTCTGTATCCGAGATAAGACTTCCGAAAATATTTCCACAGATTTATCTACAAAATCCCTATCGACGGTCATGGGAGAAGCGAAACGTATTACACTGTCTCCGCAAGGAAGAAACAAAACTCCCATTTTAAACGCATCATTGAAGATCTCATCGACTGCACGGATTGCAGCAGGTTGTCGTGTTTTTCTATCAGTGACGAGTTCCAAACCAATCATCAGGCCGATCCAGATCGACAACCACAGCCCCTCCCCTCTTTCGATGACTAGAGGATATTCTTTGATTTAAGAGCTTGAGGTATATTTTTTATCTTTAGAAAGCACCCTCTTTGATTTTTTCCCTGCAAGCGCTGTTTTATTAAAGGATCACTATGAGACATGAGATCTTTCCTTTTAGAATATTTTGAGCAGAAGCGTCATCCCCTGACCTCCGCTTACACAGAGAGTGGCCATCCCGAGTTCTTTGTTTTCCTTGATTAAACAATAGAGCAAGGTTACGGTTATCTTGGCACCGGTGCATCCTATCGGATGGCCCAGCGCTATAGCTCCTCCTCTGATGTTTCGCTTCTCTATATTCCAATTCAATTTCTTTTCGACAGCAAGAACCTGTGCTGCAAAAGCCTCGTTGATCTCGATCAGATCAATGTCATCTAATTTTAAATTGTTTAATTTCAACAACTTACGCGTTGACAAAACCGGGCCTATCCCCATCTCTCTGGGGTGAACCCCTGCAGAGCTTGAGGCAATGATTTTGGCCATCGGGTTCAAACCCATGTCTTTGGCATGCTTCGATGTTGTTAAAACGAGGGCAGCCGCTCCATCTGTCAGTCCGGATGAGTTGCCCGCAGTCACCGTGCCCCCCTTTTTGAAAACTGTAGGCAATTTTGCCAGGTTCTCAAGAGTTGTCTCTGGACGAGGATGCTCGTCCGTTGTTATGACAAGTTCACTGCCCTTCCTGTCTTTTATCGTTACCGGCACAATCTCATTATCGAACAATCCATCATCCATGGCTTTTTTTGCCTTCATCTGACTATGGTAGGCAAATTCGTCCTGTTCTTCCCGGGAGATCCGGTATTTTTCAGCCAATATCTCAGCCGTTGCTCCCATTATCATATCTGCCAGGGGGCAGAACAGCCCGTCTCTGTACATGCCATCGATGAGCACGCCATCCCCGAGTCTGTAGCCCCACCGAGCTCCATCCAAAAAGTATGGAATTTGCGACATATTCTCGATGCCGCCCACCAGAACGATTTTATTCTCTCCGAGTAGAAGAGACTGACACCCAAGGGTTATGGCTTTGATTCCGGATGCACATGCTTTATTCACAGTGAAAGCTGTTTGTTCAACGGGAATTCCTGCCCTGAAGAGTATTTGACGCGCAGGGTTGGGCCTATTCCCTGCTTGCCGTGCTTGTCCAAAAATAACTTCATCGACCATATTGGCTGAGATCCCAGCCCTTTTTATGGCCTCCTGAGCGGCAATTGTGCCTAGAGTGACAGCGCTTGTGTCTTTGAAACTTGCGCCATATTTTCCGACAGGAGTCCTTACAGCACTTAGGATAACGATCTCATTTTCTACACCTTGCACCTTTTGTTACTCCTTTTCTTCATAATCTTATGCAATATCTCTTTCATCACAGCGCGGATTTGTTCCCATATTTTTCTCTTTATCTGATATTTTTCATCTCCTCTATTGTCTCGTTCAACACACGATAGATCAGAGAAGCCTCCTCCTGCTCTATCGTGAAAGGTGGAGCAAGAAGGATCAGGTCTCCATTGATCCCGTCTGCATGGCCCACATTCGGCCATACGACCAATCCTCTCTTTAGAGCGTTGGCGACAAATGTTTCGGCATAACCCAATTCCCGTGGAAAAGGTGCTCTGGAGTCTTTATCCTGGACAAACTCGATTCCGACGAGCAAACCCTTTCCTCGGATGTCACCAACATCATTGTCTGAAGAAATAGAAGAAATTGTTTCTTTGAGCAAAGTCCCCAAAGTATTGCATTTTAGCAACAAATTATTATCCTTTATATAATCTAGAGTCGCTATTCCAGCTGCACATCCCACCGGATGATGAGCGAAAGTTTGCGCATGCAGGAAGCTCCGGCCTTTGCTGTAGAGGATATCGACTATATCTCCACGCGCGGCTATAGCACTGAGGGGGATGTATCCACTGGTTAGGCTTTTCCCCATGATGATGATATCAGGTTTTAAATCAAAGTGATGACAGGCGAGCCACTCGCCAGTACGACCGATTCCAGTCATGATCTCATCGACAATCAAAAGGATTTGTCTCTGATCACAGATCTTTCGAATGGCTGAGAAATACTCCGGAGGAGGCACAGATGCACCTGTGGAACCGCCACCGATGACTTCGGTCAAAAAGGCCGAAACATTCTCTTCCCCGATGACCTGTATCTCTTTCTCCAGTTCAAATGCACATTTTACGCCGCAGGAGGGGTACACCTCTCCACAGAAACACCGGTAGCAATAAGGAGCTGGGATTAAACTGGTTTTCATCAGCATGGGGCCATAAATGTCTTTGTAGTGTTTTCTATCCGACAAAGATAGAGCGGCCAAAGTGTTTCCGTGATAGCTGGGTTTCCTCGCGATTACATGATGCTTGGAGGACCGTCCTCGTTCCACCCAGTATTGCCGGGCCAGTTTGATCGAAGCCTCGACCGCTTCAGAGCCGCTTGTCAGAAAATAGACTTTTCCATCAGGGAAAGGAAGAAACTCCGATACAAGTGTCGCAAGAGTTTCCACAGGGATATGAGTGAACTGCATCCCATTGATGTAGCCGGCTTTCTGTACCTGAGAAGAGACGGCTGCGGCGATCTCTTTCGTTCCATGCCCGATGTTCACTACGGCCGCTCCCCCACTGGCGTCCAGATATCTATTGCCAGAGGTGTCATACAGATAAGCCCCTTCACCATGGTTGATAATAGGGAATGAATGATGCAGATTCCGGTAGAATACATTCCCCTGTGGATGTTGTACAGTCATGTAATCACATCTCTTGCTTCTTAATACCCAAGGACGGCTGAAATAGCTTGAGTAGTTTCAAGAAGAGGGGGAAGCATTTCCTTTTTCAATCTCTCCAACGAAAAGAGGCCCGAACTCACGGCAACATTGACTGCACCAATGACTTTTCCCTCCCTGTTTTTCACAGGAGCGGCAACAGATCTCAGGCCTGGCGCAAGTTCTTCATTATTGATGGCATAACCTTTTTTTCTAACATCCGCAAGAATTTCACGAAGAATTTTCCCGCCTTCCGCTATATATTCTCTGGCTTCTGGGATGTACTGAAGATATTCTAGATATTTTGATAACCAATCTTCACTCTGAAAGGCGGACAAAACTCGCCCCATCGAGGTATTATATAACTCTAAACGTGAACCAATGTGGAGATTGATATTGACAATTTTTTGTGTCTTCACTCTTTCCACATAGACCAGCTGCCATCCATCGGAGATTGCCAGATTTACCGTCTCGCCCGATGATTCGGAAAACATGCGTAAATATGGTGCCGCCACATCTCTGAGTTCCAGGCTGGACAGGACCGTAAAACCGAGGTTTAAGACCTTAGGTCCAAGCATGTACTTTTTTGAAGTGCCGTCCGGGATAACATATCTCAAATCACACAACGTCTGTATCAGACGATAGACAGTGCTTTTAGGGAGGCTGGTCTTCCTGGCTATTTCAGAAATTCCCATGATGGGGTTCGCGGCATCGTAAGATGCCAGTATCGAAAGTCCCCTAGCAAGAGAACTCACAAAGCCGGAATCTTTCTCATTATTATCTATAATTTTTTTGTACCGCATTATAAGAATATATTCCGTATTGCGAAACGATTATTTCAAGTGGAATCTATTTTGTCAAGCATCTTCCTTATCCTAGATTCATCGCCTAAAAAGAAGAAAAATTGAATTAATAAATTTTAGGTGGTGAATTTAGGTAACCCAGATATCGTTGAAATATTTTTTTTTAAGTGATAGTAATAGAATGAGCGAGTTGAGCGAATAGTATGGGGTTACCAGCAAAAAAGAAAATCTCTATCACAGCAATAAAATAATGAAAATAAAAGTTTATACTTTAAATTCATTCGCTAAAACAAAAAATGGGGGAAATCCTGCAGGCGTTGTTTTAGAAGCGGATAATCTTACAGAAGACCACATGAATAAAGTCGCTAATAAAGTTGGCTTCTCTGAAACAGCATTTATGCAAAAATCTGATAAGGCCCATTTTAAGGTGAGATTTTTCACCCCTAATGAAGAAGTGGATTTATGCGGTCATGCAACTATAGCTGCATTTTTCTTATTAAAAGATAAAGGATTAGTACAAAGTGGAAAATATAGGCTAGAAACAAAAGCAGGGATCCTGGATATTGACGTTAGAGATAATCGAACGGTTTTCATGGCTCAAGTTTTGGCCCAATTTTTTGAAAAAATTACAGGAGAAGAAATTATTAAGTGTCTGAATATTTCAGAAGATCAGATTCTCCCTAATTTACCAATCCAAATAGTATCAACAGGTTTAAGAGATATTCTGGTTCCTGTAAAAAATCTGAAAGTTTTGCTTTCTCTGAAACCAGATTTTAACAAAATCTCAAGCGTCAGTAAAAAATATAATGTTGTGGGCCTCCATGTTTTCTCTCTGGAAACTAAATTCAAATCTACGGCCCACTGTAGAAACTTTGCTCCTTTATACGGAATTCCAGAGGAGTCTGCAACGGGCACCTCCAATGGAGCTCTGAGTTGCTACTTGTTCAAACATAACAAAGTCATTAAAGATCAAATCAGTCATCTCGTTTTTGAACAGGGGTATTCTATGAAGAAACCTTCTGAGATATTGGCCAATTTGAAAATTGAAGATAGTAAAATCCTCGAAGTGCACGTTGGTGGCACGGCGATCATTAAGAAAGATATGGAAATCTTTATTTAACGAAAATTCTATTTTTTATTTACCTATCGATTTTTTTCTTTCACCAGAACTGAAAAAATGATAATCTGATGAAAATTAAACAGAAAATGGAAGACATCATGTCCAACCAAAAAGTCAAATCACTATCCTCCATTTTTACCCTAATCATTGTCGTCATGTTGTTTGTATTGTTAGCAGG
>JASFPP010000177.1:0-8434 GCA_050115915.1 Candidatus Aminicenantota bacterium | reverse complement strand
CAAATATGAATAGAAGAGATTTCCTCAAAATGGGATTGACCGCGGGGACACTTCTGGCAACCGGAAGTGCTTCCGATCTTGTAACAAAGGTATTCGGAAAAACCGAGACCGCAAAAAAGGTCATTATACTCGGCTTCGACGGTATGGATCCCCATCTTGTCGGAGTCTGGATGAAACAGGGATTGCTTCCCGCATTCCAGAAGCTCAGGGAGATGGGATCATTTCTTCCCCTCGAGACGGGCAACCCTCCTCAGAGTCCAGTTGCCTGGTCGAACTTCATCACGGGTATGGACCCGGGGGGTCACGGTATTTTTGACTTCATCCAGAGAGATCCTGAAAATTACTTTCCTGTCTCCTCAGCCGCAGAATCCACCACAGGCTCTCGCGTCCTGTCCATCGGAAACTATGAATTTCCCCTCTCCGGAGGAGAAGTCAAAAATCTGATCAAGGGAAGGGCTTTTTGGCAGATTCTGGAGGAGTACGACATCCCGGCAACGATCTTTAAGATGCCATCCAACTACCCCCCTGTTCCCACAAATCAGCGTACGATTTCGGGGATGAACACGCCAGACCTTCTCGGCTCTTACGGCATATGCAATTACTACACCACTGAATCCACTCGGATCAATGAAGACATCGGAGGTGCCAGGATCCATGAGGTGTATGTCATAGGCAACAGAGTCGAAGCCAGACTCCCAGGGCCGGAAAACACCTTTAAAAAGGACAAGTCCGACACAGTAATCGATTTTAAAGTGTACATCGATCCCGTACACCCCATTGCCAAGATCGCCATCCAGGATCACGAGTTCATCCTCAAAGTCGGGGAATGGAGCGACTGGAAGCGGCTCAGCTTCCCCCTGATCCCCACACAGAGCATCAGCGGCATCTGCAACTTCTATCTCAAGGAGGTCAGGCCAGAGTTCAAACTCTATGTTTCCCCGATCAACATCGATCCTGCCGATCCCGCCATGCCGATCGCGACACCAACGAGCTATGCCAAAGAGCTCGAAAAAGAGTTCGGCCCGTTCTACACAAAGGGCCTGCCGGGCGATTTTAAGGCGATGAACAACAACCTTTTGAACGAGGACGAATTTCTGCAACAAGATGAACAGGTCTTAAGAGAACGGATTGCGATGTATGAGTATGAGCTTGCACGATTCGATTCCGGCGTGCTGTTTTATTATGTATCCAGTACCGACCAGAGATCGCACATGTTCTGGAGTCATATCGATAAAAACAGCCCTATATACGATTCTGCTCAAGCTGCACGATACAAGAACACGATCCGAGATATCTACGTGGATGCAGATAAAATTTTGGATAAAGCCATGCAGAAAGCAGACAAAGACACGGTCATCATGGTCGTATCCGACCACGGATTCTCTCCCTTCAGATGGTCATTCAATGCAAACACATGGCTCAAAGAAAATGGCTATCATGCCCTGATCAATCCGTGGAAACAAGGAGAAGACCAGCTCTTCATGAACACCGATTGGTCGCGGTCGAAGGCCTATGCTTTCGGTCTGAACGGGCTTTACATCAACGAACGGGGAAGAGAGGGAGAAGGCATCGTATCTCCAGGGGCTGAAAAAGAGAACCTCATAGTGGAGATCGCTCGAAAGCTCGAAGCGTATGTGGACCCTAAAACAGGAGAAAAACCGATCCTCAGGGCGTATCGCTCCAAAGATATTTATCATGGACCTTATGTCGAGCAGGCCCCGGATATCGTCATGGGATTCAACCGCGGCTACCGGATCTCCTGGTCATCTCCGATGGGGAATTTTCCCAAAGAGATCGTCGTCGACAACACGGAGAAATGGAGCGGAGACCACTGTGTCGACCCGGATCTTGTCCCCGGAATATTTTTTGTGAACCGGCATGTAAACATACAAAATCCAAAATTTCATGATATCACCCCCACGATCCTGAAGATATTCGGAATCGATAAACCCGCAGAAATGATAGGATCATGCGTGATCTGAACGAAGGAGGACACAATGGGAAAAGCGAAGGTTAAACTGGATAAAGACCTTCTGGACAAGGTGAAAAAATACGCGGATATCTCCGGTTATTCATCGCCAGAGGAATTCATCACACACTGCCTCGAAAAAGAAATTGCATCCCTCGAGGAATCGGATTCCGAAGAAGAAATCAAGAAAAAACTGAAAGGACTCGGCTACATATCTTAATGTGGACATTCAACCGGATAATCGGAAAAATTTTTGACCTCCTCTTTATTCCCTTCAGGGACATGAACCCATGGGTGGGGATGGCCATCATATCCTTTCTCACAGGACTCCTGATGCTCGTCATTTTCCGCTACACATCCAATCAAAAAGGAATCAAAAAAGTTAAAAATACAATCAAAGCCCATCTGCTCGAACTCCGCCTGTACAAAGACAGCCTCGGTCTTTCCATGAAAGCCCAGGGGAATATACTCCTGGCTAACCTGAAATACATCACTCATTCATTTAAACCCCTTCTGGTCATGATCGTCCCTGTGGTCCTCATCCTGATCCAAATGAATTTCTGGTTCGGTTATGAATCACTCAAGCCGGGCGAACAGACTTTACTTAAAGTTAAGCTGGGAGAGGGATACAATCCCCTCCAAACGAAGTTGGCCCTGGAAACCGATGCCGATGTCGTCATCGAGACACCGCCTCTTCGTATAGAGGAATATGGTGAGGTCAACTGGAGAATTTCTTCAAGGAAAAGAGGTGTGCACCACATCCATGTCGTTATCGGAGGGGAAAGGATTTCCAAAACAATTGCCACGGACACAAAATCCCTGAGTAAGCTTTCACCCATCAAACGAAGGAAGAAGCTTTTAGACGAGCTTTTTTATCCGGTTGAAGCCCCTATTAAAAAGGATTCGCCAGTCAAATCTGTAGAAATCCTCTATCCAGCGAAATCTATGAACCTTTTTGGACTGAACATCCATTGGTTGATCGCCTATTTTGCACTTTCCATCCTTTTCGGATTTTCTTTTAAAGGTATTTTCAAAGTAGAAATCTAACGCGATTTGAAAGGACACGAGGATGAAGATCGATGAGTTTGTCATGGAACGCTGGCAGTCTAATTGGGAACATGTGGTCAATTACAACATATCGGAAAGTGGAGTCAAAGCCCTGACGCCAGAGGAACTTTTGAGTCCTGAGGAATTCGAAAAGCTCTCGAAAACAAAACTGGGCTATATCCAGACGAACGGCACGAAGCAACTCAAAGAGACTATCTGTGCTCTTTACGATGAAGCCTCCCCGGAAAACATCCTGGTTACGTCCGGTTCCGCCGAAGCCAATTTCCTTTTGATGTGGCACTTTATCGAACCCGGAGATGAAGTTGTTTTTATGCTCCCGAATTTTATGCAGATCCATGGACTCATGAAATACTTCGGGGCCAATGTGAAAACATTTTTCCTCAAAGAGGAACTGGATTGGAATCCCGACCTGGACGAACTAAAATCAGTCGTAACAAAAGACACAAAACTTATCGCCGTCACCAATCCCAACAATCCGACGGGGGGCCAGCTGAGTGAGGAATCCAGGGAGTCCATTCTGGAATTATCCCGATGGGCGGATGCCTGGCTTGTTTCTGACGAAGTGTACCAGGGAGCCGAATATGACGGGATCATTACTCCGAGCTTCTGGGGATCCTACAAAAAAGCCATCGTGACAAACGGCCTCTCCAAAGCCTACGGGCTTCCCGGACTGCGTGTGGGGTGGATGGTAGCCCCAGAACACATCACGAACACCCTCTGGTCTTACAAAGACTATACGACCATCACGATAAGCGCTATAAGCGACAAGCTGGCACAGACTGCACTCAGCCCTGTAAAAAGGGACTTTATCCTCGAGAGAACGCGGCAGATCATAAGATCAAATTTCAGTATACTCGAAGGATGGATGGACAAACAAGAGGGACTCTTCCAGTGTACCCCCCCCAGAGCTGGAGCGATCGCATTCCCCAGATACAACCTCGACATCAATGCCACTGAACTCGCTCACAGGATCCGCAAAGAGAAAAGTGTCCTTATCCAGCCAGGAGACCAATTCGAGGTCGATTATCACATCCGCTTCGGGCTGGGAGAAGATGCCGAATTTTTTGTTGAGGCGCTGGACCTTATTGGAGAAGTCCTGGACGGGCTCAAAGCTTAATCGATCGTTTTACCTATCTCGTTGAACCACACGACCTCAGCCAACTGTTTCCGCTTTTTTTCCTTCAGTGGCTTTTTCTCGTAATATCCCATAGATAGGAGAGAAGCGATCTTGTATTCCCTGGGGATGTTCAAAGCTTTCCTCGCTTTCCGGGTGTTGAACCAGCCGATCCAGCACGTGCCCAAACCCAGTTCCTCAGCCTGAAGCACGATATGCTCACCCGCAATCCCAATATCTAACAGGTGAAAATGAATATTTTGGATCTGCTTGCCTATCCTGTGTGCAATGATATTTAACCGCGCGAGAATCACGATCAGGACAGGTGCCTGCTGGGCGAATTTGGAGATCGAATATATACCGGAGAATACCTCATTGCAGAAATGTTGCTTCAGGTCCACATCGTCGATGACCAAGAAACGCCACGGTTGGGCATTGTCCGCGGATGGAGCCAAACGGGCAGCTTCGAGACAAAGAAGTATTTTTTCTCTCTCCACGGGTTTGTCGGTATAACGCCGAATGCTCCGCCGCCCCTCGACAAGTCTCTGAAAGGGAGTTTTGTTATTTTTCATTGAGCTCGATGAGTCCTGCCCTCTTTAGCACACGGAAATATGCCAGGACCTTATTTGGGTCTACGGAGCCATATTCTGCGGAAACAGCTCTTGCAATATCGCAAACATTGCGCCGGCCATCCGCATAATTCAGTGCCTCATAAGCCGCGAGTCTTGGAAGCCGTGCATCATTCAAGGCATCGGGACCGAGTTTATCTGTTATATAACTCTCTTGGAGCGGACAGACAAATCCTTCCGCTCTTTTCGGCACGATGTTACGAAGCTTTTTTTCCTCCTCCGATAGAGAGATGGGAAGAGGTTCAACGCTCTTCTGGTGACAGAGGTCTTTATACACTCTTTCTGTGTCGGCGCGAAACGCTGACCCCAAATTTTTCATGTTCCCTATCGTCTTTACGATATCTCCTTGATACTTAGGATTCCTCGAGAAAACCGATGTGGAGAGGACGGCTTGTTTTTCTCTCTGTGTAGAGTGTTCGATGACATTCATGACTTGTTCATAGGCACCATGGAGTTCTTTTGGACTGGCTTTGCACATCAGCTCAAGAGCATCGTAATAATCTTCAGAGAGTCTGGCAAGTCCATTCCTGCTCGTAAGCCTCGCCATAGCTTTGGCTTCTGCGTCCGATGCATTCGCCATGTAATACGTGGATCCCAGTGCGATAAAACAAACACGGCGTAGCTCGGAGGCATCCACCTTGTCCGGGGTGTCGAGGCTTGTGTGATGAAACGTGTCGCCATGGCCGAACATGACCGCGGGCACACGCAAGGCGCCATCATTGAAAATGTAGTGGTCACTCCCCCCGCTAAAGGGCCGCACTCTATAGGCAAAGGGATGAGAACTGCCGTTTATACTCTGTAGACGGAGGCGATCCGCAAGTTTTGTGAAATTGACGACCACATCGTTGAGATAGCTGGGCACCGAATCTGGCGTGCAGGTAATATTGAACGTCCCCCCCGTCAGATGAAGATCTTCACCGATCATGTCACAATTGATAACAGCCAATGTGTTCCGTATCCTTTCCAGATGCGCCTGGATAAAGGGCACCGTGCCATAGAACTCTGGGACCCAAAGAAACCGGATTGTCCTCTTTGGCGGGTCTAAAAGCCCCTTATCCACCATGCTTTTTAACGCCCGGGCCATCTCCAGCATTCCCCCGCTGCCGCTGGCATTGTCATTGGCACTCGGGAGTGGATGACAGAGATGCCCGATGATGAGCACCTCTTTTTCAGGCTCTTCACTCCCGGGAAAAGAGACCGTAAGGGCCTCTATTTTGCTGTCATAGTACTCCGCATCCACAAAGGCTTTCAGAACGACTTTTTTGCCCTCATTCAACATTTTTTTGAGATGCCATCCCTGATTTTTGCTGACATTAAAACCAAATCCGATCTTTGCCCTCTCCTCCCAGCGTGGCCATATGGCTGTATAACGGATCATGTTGGGATATCCCGGTCGAACATCGGGGGGATACCAGGTAACGACACCCAATGCTCCCCTTTTGACTACCGCCTCTCTCATCACATCCCCCGTATAGGCGGTTGCCAGGACGATCTTGCCTTTGACATCTTTTCCTCGATATGGCTCATCCCCTACTCCGGTTCCCACATCGATGAGCTCCGCCTCCACATCGGCTGAGTTGCTGTGTTTGACCAATGTGAGCGGGATCTCTTCGAACAAACACAACCGTTGACGCTCGGGAGAAACCATCCAGAGTTCCGCCTTTTTGGCCTCCCAGCCGATCGGAGTTTGATACGTGTAATAATACCTCGAGCCATTCGATGGCCATCCTTCTATGACCGCATCCGTGTATCCCATCTTTACCAATTCTTTTTTAATCATTACAGCAGAGTTGTGCCACCCTTCTGAAGCCTGAATCCGGTCATAATGAGAGATGAGAACTGTATAATTGAACGCAATCTCTCCGGACACCTCATCCACCAATGCCTGTGTGAGTTTTTGAGATGCGAGTGGGCTCTCCTCTGCCAATACGCTCAAGGAAAAACACATAAACAAAACAGTGAAAAAAGTATTTCTTTTAAAACGCATGATCCATCCTCCATCTTCTCGAACTGAACGGACCTTTTTTTCTATCACAAATAAAAATCTTTTGAAACATGAATTTTATCTTGCGCAACCCTAACATCTTTAATAGTATAGACGGACAAAGAGGTCCCGAATGAAAGCTCTTATAAACGCCATAAAAGGATTCAAAGCGACAAAAAAAACCGTTCGTATGGTGGCCCTTCTTTTTATCCTCAACCTGTTTTTTTCTGCAATTCTTGCCGTACCTATGTATCATTCCCTCAAGGATTCTTTCGGAGACAGCCTTGTGGGTGAAAGGATGGCGAAAGGCTTTGATATGCTGTGGTGGGAAGAGTATAGAGACCAGAGTGAGGGTCTCGAGAGAACGTTCACGCCATCTGTTATCGGAAAAGGCGCGATACTTAATAATCTGGAAAGTCTCGTCCTGATGACCTTTTCTTCTCTCCCTCCTGCGGTCCTCGTATTCGGGCTGGTATACATCATCTTCCGGACATTCCTGGCTGGGGGGATACTATCCACTTTTGACCGGCGCGAGACCCAATTTTCGCTGAAAAAATTCTTTGGGGGGGCGGGCATTTATTTTTTCCCTTTTGCTCTTGTGATGCTCCTCTCCTGGGTATTCTATTTTGGCGTGCTGGATATTCTTAATCGGGGATTTGGCTCAATCCGAAACAGTGTGGAACAGACTTCATTTTCAGAGGTAACACCTTTTTATCTCGGTCTGTTTTTCAGTGTGGTTATCCTCTTTATCCTACTCCTTTTGCAGATGCTCTTCGACTACGCCCGAATCCAAATCGTCGTCGAGCAAAGGAAGAACATTCTTATTGCTGTCCGCGACGCCCTTAAGTTCCTCGTCAAGCACCCTGGTTCTACGCTCGCGTTGTTCTACATCCTTATGCTTGTCAATGTGCTGGTCACTATTGTGTACTTGTTGATCCAGAACTTGATCCCGCAGAATTCAGCTCTGGGCGTCATTTTTGTCTTTCTCATCCAGCAGATCTTTATTTTTACGGTCATCTTTACGAGATGCTGGCTTTATGCGAGCGAGATGAATCTTTATAAATACTGGCGTTAAAACAGATCTCCAGGAATCCAGCCCTCAAGAGTCCCCTCGAGAATTATTGTCCGGCAGATCCCATGAACATTTCGAGAACAATAAATGGAGAACAGAATGAAGGGTAAGCCTTTATTCGATGAAAAGAAAAAATATCAGAAAAAGTGTTTACTCGGGAAGGGATTTTCTGATATATTCACGGAAAATGATGGAGGATAATTTCATAATTCCTAAAGGAGGAAATCCATGAAGAAAACCACTGTTTTTAGTTTGATCTTTTTGCTTGCTGTTATCGGTTTCGTCGCGTGTGGTAAAAAGGCAGAGGCTCCAAAGGCAGGGTCTGCCTCAGCTGACGACATGCTCGGCCTTCTTCCCATGAATGCCAAAGGCGTTTTTCTCGTCAATGTCAACCAGGCTATGTCCATCGAGACGGCGGATAAAATGATCAAAGAAAGTGATGACTACCAAAAATACCAGGAATTCATCGAAAAAACAGGAATCGACCCCCAGAAGGATATCTACTATGTCGCTGCCGCACTTACATCGGATCTCAGCGGAAAAGATGAAGAGGGCGTGGCTGTTGTCAACATGAAATACGATAAAGAAAAAATCCTTC
>JASFPP010000176.1:0-8594 GCA_050115915.1 Candidatus Aminicenantota bacterium | reverse complement strand
TTTCGGATATCTTTGTCCTCACCCAATCCCAATAGGGGTGATCGAACACATCAGCGGGCTCGGTGAGTTTGCCGTCTTTGACACAAAAAGCAGCCCCTGTGACAACTGGAGGCCCGTCGAAGAAGGAGATCGTGCAATTCAATTTACAGGGCATGAGCGGACCTGTGTGGCTGCCTCTCATGAAACCTGCCACGAGATGACCGATTTGGAAGGGGGCTAAGACTTCGCCGGTTGCGGGAAATTCACCCTGAACCCGGATAAGCGCTATGGGATCATCCTTTCCGGTGTACTTCCCGGCAATGTTGTGAAGCCGTGTGGTCGATACGGCAGCAGCCTGGTTTCCAGAGTTTCTCGAGAAGATGCTCTCGATCACATAACGTTGATTGTCTCTCAGCAAGGCGGCGATATCATAGAGGTCTTCCGGCACGTTGAGCGAAATAACCTTGTCTTTTTCAGTGTATTCCACGTCGATGATCCGGAAGGTGAATCCATCGCTCATCTTAGGACTCAAGATGAGGCCGGCGCAGTACATGGGGTCTGCGAAACCCAGGTAGAACGGCAGATTATAGGCCCCAGGGTCGGTTTTGTCGGCGGCGAAAAAGACGAAGGGTTCGTTCGGCCGCTCTTCAAACTCCATCTCTGCAACTGCGGGGCCCATACCCTTGATGTTTCCGCTAAAGGCATCCTTCAAGAGATCTTGGCCGGCCCCATAAAGGCCTTGTTCCTTTGCGATTGCAGTCCCGGCCAGAAAGGCATCCCAGGCCATTTTATGGATTTTTTCGTCTCCCGTGCCCCTGTCATGCGTACATAGAATCGCCACGTCATCGCCGGTATGACTGATATATGAATCGATGACGAGGTCTTTATTCTCTTCCTGTACGAATCTCTTCACGCCTTCTATGAGGGCTTTACTGGGTATAATGTGGCCGCCGATGCTGCCGACATCGGCTTTTAAGACACTCAAAGTAACTTTCATAAAATCCTCCTCTATTATGACTGTACGACAGACTGGAACATTCTATGTGTTTTTCCTGACGGATGTCAACAACGGATATGGAGATGCCTCTGAGAGAATGTCTTAAATAGGTACACCTGCCCCCAAAAAATGACAGTCTATAAGCCGATTTTTAAATATTTCCCTGGCTTTATTTGGCATAAAGTTTGCTGTATAATAAACGTGAGGGACAGAAAAAAGGAGAAATGACAATGAAAAAACTCATTATAATCGTTTCTGCGTTGGCTCTTGTCGTCAGCTGTACGACAATCGATCCGAATGTCACAGGGAAGCGTGTTGTCGTACCCGGCGAAGAGTATTATGATGATCCTTATACCAGTTATGATCCTTTTTATTATCCCAGTCCATACCTTTCAGTTGGAATGGGCTGGTGGTGGAATCCCTTTCTCTATTGGGGCTTTGCGTATAGTCCCTGGTATTACTCGCCCTTTTACTACGGACATTATCCCTGGTATCCTGCGTATCCCGGTTATTGGGGGGGTTATTTTCCGGGATATGGATGGGGCTACTATCCGGGATGGGGATATTACTATCCACGTTACGGATATCCATCCTACAGATACGGTAAAACGACTATCACAAAAAGACAGCTGAAAAGTGGATCGACGAGTACCACGCGAAGCCGTCGGATCATCAAGCGGGGAAGTTCCGGCAAAAGCACCTCCAAGGGCACTTCCAGAGGCACCAGCCGCACGCGCGTCACAAAATCCGGAAGCAAAGGATCCAGGAGCTCACCCGCAAGAGGATCCCGCGGGAGCTCCAGCGGAGGCTCCAGCCGCGGAAGCACGAAGAGCGCGTCCAGCGGCTCTAAGGTTAAAAAGAAGTAAATAGTCAGCGTTTTATTAGCTGAATAAACACCTTTTTAGGAGGGGGGAAAATGAAATACTCTAAATGCCTACAAGTCTGTATTTTGGTCTTGGGCCTGCTTCTTATCTCGCTCTTTCTACACTCTGACTCGAAGTACACGTACACTCTGGCTCCTGATATGGATTTTTATTTCGCTCACATCAGTTACACAGAAGTGCGGAAAGATGGGAATGATCCACTCGTTCATCGAGAGGGATCCCTTGAGCCCGAGATAGCTGTGTTGAACCTTCCTCTCGGACCCGGCGACACGATCCAGACAACGAACAAAAGACAATGCGAAATCCAGTTTGATACAGGAACTCTTGTGAGATTGGATAAGAACACTTCGTTGAAGATCGAAACCGTCCTCGCCAAAAGCCTCAGTTCCAGTAAAAAGCTCACAAATCTTGTGCTCCTCAACGGACATATCTATGTGATGTACAAGAGGTATAAGCGGGGAGAAGTTTTCCAGATCATTACGCCGAATACAGCTGTCAAATTGAACCCTCACACTGTGGGATTCATAAACATTAAAGACGACGGCAGCACGGACGTTCAGATCAAGGAGGGGAAGGGTTATGTGATGTATGGCCCCGATGAGAGCAATCTTAAAGAACAGAAACTGAAAAAAAACAGAACATTGACTGTAACCGCCCAAAATACGATCGTTCTGGACGCCTATGAACGAGACGTAGACTTTGAGCTCTGGAATGAAAGCATGAATAAGGATTTTGTGGCCATGCATAAGGGAATCACGTTCATCCCAGATCCCATCTACAAGTATCCCAAGTCCGTCGTCCATTTTGCTCAAAGATATTCGAACGTCTATGGTGAATGGAAGTGGAATCCTCTCTATGGGTATGTCTGGACACCGCATTATTCGAGGACGTATCCGTCGGGAAACTGGCAACCCTACGTTCATGGAAGCTGGTGCACTTTTGACAACCAGCTTTTCTGGGTTCCGCAGGAGCCCTGGGGATGGGTTCCGTATCACCTCGGCGTTTGGGTTTGGGACAAGGACATAGGGTGGATGTGGATTCCGGGAGATGCCTTCGCTCCAGCTTGGGTAGCCTGGGGATTTTTTGCGGGATTCTACATGTGGAGACCCTGGTCTCTGTATGACTGGTATTACGGTTCTCTCTCTTATTATAGGCATGGCTTTTATGGAAATGCGTGGGCTTACTACCCCCTATATGATGATGAGTCCCCACTTGATCAAAGACGAACGGTGAAAAAGATAAGAAAAGATCAACTCAAGGAAGATAAAGACGCTGGTATCCCATCGAAACCTCCCAAGTCGATCAGAAAAGGGTACAACAATTTTGTCAAGGCCCTCGAGAGAAACGAAGGGAGGATTCTGGCGGCGATCGAGGATATCCCCAATCAGATTGTTGTGGTCAAAAGCAAAGATCTTAATGTAGACGGAATTCAAGAGAAAAGAATGGGAGTGGCGCAGGTTCCCTTCAAACAACTTCAGGATATGGGATATGTGGCTGAAGATAAAAGTCCCTATCGCTCTGCCTATCGCACTTTTCGGAAAAACGAGGTGATCCGATCGGTCGTTGACAGCGTGTTTTCTAAAAAATCCGGACTGGAGAGCCGTGTTTTCCGGGGGACGGATCGCTCTCTGTCTCCCCCCCTATCTCAATCTATCATGGGGAAAGAAATCCAGAAGGAACGAACCTTTGTTCCGGATACGTCAGAAAAATCCCGCCCATCCGCTCCAACTCCAGAGGCTTTTAAAACTGGCTCTATCCGCATAGAGCCAAAGTTTCGGTTCAGGGACTGGAATCCTGATGTGGCCTATGCCCGCCGGGCCGGAATAACGATCCGGTACTCGAGCCGGACGAACGAGGTGTTTTGCCCTGATCTCGGCATCTCATCTCGTGGGGTTATTGCAACGTCGGCGAGGCGGCTTTCTGTGGATAGATTTGAGTCAAAGAACACGTTCACGACCCCCAGTTTCTCCACGTCCTTGTCGTCGAGTCCCTCTTCTGATTCGGTTCCGAGTAGCTCCTCGAGTGGCTCCAAGGAGGCGAGTGTAAGCACCGGCAAAAAAAAGAAATAAATCGGCCTCTCTGACAGAGTTAAAGGGAGTCGGTACAAAAAAAACCATCGAGGAATAAAAATATCTATCTCAGGGTGATACAGAGGAAGAGACAGAGGTCACGATGATCTGGGGGGCATCAAAAGAGATCAGATACTGTTCAGCCACATTCTGGAAGGATTCCAGGTATTCCCTTTGCAGGGGCTCAACAGGCCTGAACCTGTAAGCGAGTGGGTTGATATAGCGGCCTCTGTGTTTGATCCTGTAATCGAGATGAGGGCCGGTGACTTCACCTGATGCGCCCACATAGCCGATGATCTGGCCGCTGGCCACTTTCACCCCTCTTTTGATTCCCTTTCCGAACCGCCTCAGGTGGAGGTAAAAGGTTTCGTAGCCATTTTTGTGACGGATACGGATCATGCGGCCATTAGCCCCGTCACGTCCAACATAGTTGACTGAACCCTCAGCAGTGGCCCTGACCGGAGTGCCCACGGGGGCGGCGTAGTCGACACCATAATGCGGCCGCCAAACCTTCCGGACCGGGTGAAGCCGGCTGTGCGTAAAACGGGATGTGATGCGCGCACCCGAGATGGGGGATTTGAGGAATTCTTTGCGGAGAGAGTTTCCCTCATAGTCAAAGTAATCCGCTTTATTCGAATCAGGATAGGTGTAGCGAAAAGCCCTGTACGATTCTCCCTGATTGGTAAATTCTGCGGCGATGATGTTCCCGTAACCCACGAATTCATCCTCGAGGTATTTTTTCTCGAAAATGATCTTGAAGGAATCTCCCTGGCGGATATCCGCGTAAAAATCGATATCCCAGGCGAAGATCTCTTCGAGGAGGATGGCCAGCTGTTCGCCCTCGTTCTCTTTTGAGATCGCGTTTATGGGGTTGTCCTCGATAACTCCCCAGATCATTTCTGTGCGGATGACATAGGGGATTTTTTTGATCTCGGCCTTGTAGGACTCCCCATTTTTTTCTAGGGATAAATAGTTCTCGTTATTGAGGGCGTACTGGATACATACGACTTCATCGTCTGGAGATGTGAAGATCTTGAGCTCCTTTCCCGCCCTCACCTTTGCCAGATCATACACGGGTTTCACATCCTCTCTGAGTTTGTGGATCTCAGCGGGCGAGAAATTGTATCTGTCCAGGATATCGGAGATGGTTTCTCCACGCTTTATTGTCTCTCTGTTTTCTCTTCCAGGTGGAGACACGTGTTCTTGTTGGGGCTCTTGGTGAACAACGGGCTCCTCTACTTGGCCTTTCTCCGCTGGGGTGATTCCCGGTCTTGGTTGAAAGCTCAGGATAAAATAAGCGACCAGAGAAATACCAAGAAACACGAGAAGAGAAACACGGCGTGGTTCGTTTTTGTTCTTATGGATTTTGAGTTTTACGCGCATTTATTTGAGCGATTTCTGCTCCCAATTAAGCAAAATAATTGATTTCAGCAATTTAGTCAAGACCGGATCGCCCAGCATAAATAGGGGACAGGCACCTATTTCTAGGGGTAAAGAAAAAGTGGACCTGGCACCTATTGTGTTGGAGTAATTCCTCGGTTGCACCTTTGGCATGAAGAAAAGGGTTCACATTTTAAGGGAAAGCAAAGTATATTACTGTGGATGAAGAATGAGGAAGAACTCATCGAAGCGGCACTCCAAGGCGATGAAGCCGCTTTTGAGCGTCTTCTCTATCCCTACAGGCATATCATGTTGAATCTCAGCTACCGGATGGTCGGAAATTTGGAAGACGCCAAAGAGGTCTGCCAGGAGGCCACTTTCAAGATCTTTAGACACCTGAACGGCTACAAGAAGGGAAAAAATTTTAAGAACTGGATGTATAAAATCGTGGTGAACGCTTCCAACGATTTTTTTAGGAAAAAAAGGAAACAGGAAAACATTTATGCGATGAAAAAAATCATTGCTGAGAATTTTTCCCAAAATCCCGAAGATCAGTTTCTGAACAAAGAAGTAAGGGATAAGATCGCTTTCTGCCTTAAAGGCTTGAGTCCCAGGGAGAAGGCCGTTTTTCTGTTGAGAGACGGAGAAGGATTATCTATCAAGGAGGCGGCAGAAGTTCTTGGCACTTCGTCGATGAGCGTCCGAACCCATCTCTCCCGGGCCAGGCAAAAATTAAGGAAGAAGCTTGAAATGATCTTTCCCGAGGGAACTATGGAGAAGGAATAATGAACTGTAAAAAGGTCCGAAGATATCTCCCTTTATACATCGAATCTGATCTCCCAGCAAAGAAAAAAGAGAAAATTCGCTTTCATCTTGAGTCCTGTGTGGATTGTCAAATGGAACATGAGGCTTTTGCCCGGTCTTCAAAAAAGGCCAAGGAATTGTTGGATGAGGGCGCGATATCTTGGACCAATACGGACTGGAAGCGGACAATCGAGTATGCGACATTGTACAAATCTAAAACCCCGTCCATTTTTGCACCTTGGCCCTTCAAAAAGGGATGGGCTTTTGCTGTGATGGGGGCCTTAATGGTCGTGCTCATCTTTTTTGTGACACGGCCTTTATTCTTGGGTGTCGATGATTTTCGGGGGCAAGTGATCTTGGCCAAAAAGCGTTCCCAACATCAAAAGGGAACGGCCAACAAATCCCCGCAGGATGTCGTATCCATGACCATGGTCTCTAAAGAGACCGGCCTAAAGGTCGTCTGGATTCTCAACAAAAATTTCAATCTGGAGGAAAACAAATGAAAAAAATAGGAATACTCTCACTTGTGTTCTTTCTTCTATGTGGATCAGTAATGGGGGTTCAAAGAACAGCAGGACAGAGAGGCGAGACAAAAACTGAAATTGTGACCATCAAGTACATCGATGTGAAATGGGCGGAAGATCTTTTGCATCCCTATTCAAGCCGGATGGGAAGGATCAGGCGTCTTCACGATGGCAACAAATTGGTGATCGAAGATACTCCTGAGAATGTAGAAAAGATTCTTGGAATCCTTAAGAAAATCGATGTCAAACCTCTCGATCTGCAGTTCAATGTGGATCTTATTTTGGGTTCAACAAGCTCTCAATCTGTAGAAGGATTTGACAAAGAGCTCAAATCTGATCCTGTAATGAAGGAACTGAGCCAATTGCTTCAATACAAGTTTTTTAAACGGTTGGATACAGCCCTTATGAAAGTGCAGGACAACAAGCGCTCCTCCCAGAGGATGGGGGGTGAAAACTTGATGTTTCGGCTGCATTTGCATCCACGGCACATCGAGGAGGACAAGGGAGATTCCATTCAGGTGGAGTTGTACCTGTCGCAGGATATGGGATTGAGTGCCGAGGGAAAGCAGAGATCCATCGTTCTGGTCGAGACCTCACTCAGTATCAAGAGTGGCGAGAGAACCGTTGTCGGTGTCTCCAAACTGAACGGTGGCGACAAAGCCCTGATCCTCATTCTCTCCGGCTCTGTCGTTCAATAGAAAAATAGGGGACAGGCGACTATTAACAGGGGGCATTCAAAAAGCAGCCTGTCCCCTTTATATATCACATCTTGATTCTTTGTTTATCCAGGTCTTCGAGGTATTTTTTAATGGCGGTGATAGCGACACCGGTCAATCCCACGAGACCGATAAGGTTAGAGAGCGTCATCATTCCATTAAAGACATCTCCGATGGACCAGGCTACTTCCACCTTGAGCACCGCCCCGACAAAAATGATCCCGCAGAATAACCAGCGGTAGGGAACTTTAATCCGTATTCCCCAGAGATAGCTAAAAGCGATCTCTCCGTAATAAGTCACAGCGATCAAGCTGGAGTATCCGAAAAGGAATGAACTTGCCATCACGATCAATCCCCCGATTTGAGGCATCGCCAAGTTGAAGGCGTTGGCTGTCATCTCGGTGCTGGTCGCTTCCGTCCAGGCCCCTGTAACGAGGACTGTGATCGCCGTCAAAGAGCAGATCACCAGTGTATCGATAAAGACATCGAGAGCTGCGATCAACCCCTGCCTCACGGGTTCGCTTGTTTTGGCTGAAGCATGGTAGACGCCTGCTGTCCCCGTCCCCGCCTCATTCGAATAAGACCCTCTTGACAAACCATAACGGATGGCTCTGGCTACCGTTGCCCCTGCTACACCCCCAGTAATCGCCGAAGGCTTAAAAGCCCCCACAAAAATTAGCGAAAGAGCGTGGGGAATTTGATCGTAAAACACGACGAGCGTGAACGTCGCTCCGAAGATGTAGAGCACAACCATAAATGGACTTAAAAATTCAGTTACTTTGCCGATGACTTTGATACCCTTGATGACAACAAGCCATGTCAGAACAGCTAATCCTAATCCTGAGAACCAGGGATTTATCCCCAGTTCTGACTTCATGACCAGGGCGATGGAGTTGGATTGAACGGTGCTTGTCGAAAACAGCGGTTTACATCCCATAAAAAAAGCATATATGGCCGCCAACCAAGGAAGGCCCAATCCTTCTCTGATGTAGTACATCGGCCCCCCGGCTACAGACCTATCCGGCATGATTGTCTTGAATTTCTGCCCGAGGATGGCTTCCACTAGCTTGGTCGCCATACCCAACGTCGCCGATAGCCACATCCAGAAGACCGCCCCTGGTCCCCCCATGGCAATGGCTGTGCACACTCCCCCTATGTTTCCATTCCCGATAACACCGGCCAGAGACGTCGTCAAAGCCTGGAAGGGTGAGATATCTCCTTTCCTCTCCGTATCGCTTTCC
>JASFPP010000175.1:0-8617 GCA_050115915.1 Candidatus Aminicenantota bacterium | reverse complement strand
TCAAACAAAGCAATGGAAGCTGGAAATCTTACGCCATCGAACTCAACCTCAGGAAAGGAGGAACCACTCATCCCTTTTTAACTTTGCAGTTTCTCACAGATGGAATTTACGATGCAGATGCCGGCGTATTCCGAACGGCAGAAGGCAAGGAGAAGTACTTTCTCGCTAGCGACCACATAGAATCCCCACTTTATTGCGCTTTCACTCATGAAAATGTTTTCGACATCATTGCTCAGGAGGGATTACATTTTAATCAATCTCATCAAACAGGGATTGTCCTTTGCATGATGACAGCCATCGGTGAATTTGGACGTCTTGGACTCACGGCTGTTGGAGACTCTCACGATGAGGCCGAAGAGCTTTACCATAGGACCGTCTCAGCTCTTGACAAGGCAGCCAACCGTGCGATTAATCCATGAGTTCTTCCAAAAAGCTTGGAATTATTATTCAAGCGACATTTTATTCATAGGTTAAAACCAACTAAAATTGTTAAAGGCAGGAGATGTCCTCTATGTGTTCTAACTAATTGTTTCTTAATGTAAATAGCTGAAAATAAAGTGGTACGCCCCAAGGCAGATTCGAACTGCCGACCTACTGATTCGTAATCAAATCTTTTAACCTCTCCTTCGCATCATCCACCTCGGCTTTCTCCGGATTTGCATCCTTCCACAGTGGAGGGCCTTACACCTCAAAATTCTCCCATTCGTATTTGACTCTATCCATGAGCTTTTTGAAGAGGGGCTCGCTGCGGATGTTCTCAAGAAGAGGATCGTATTCGTTAAGAAATGGGTAGTTAATGAAACCCCGATTTACAGCATTCTCCAGCCAATCTAAAGCATCTCGGTCCTGACCGATCAGAGCATAGCTGGCAGCTATTTCCCATGATGATTGTTCATCCCAAGCTACAATGTTCTTGAGTTCAGGAGTTACTATCTCGAGCGCTTCTTTCTTTTTCTCCTGCAACGCCAATTTGCGGAATAAGGCAAGTTGAACAAAGCTGACTTGAGGCGCTTCTTTAACTAACATGTCTATTATGGAATTGGCCTCTTCGATACGTTGAATTCGTGTAAGGAAATTCACATATACATATCTATAGAAAACGTTTTCGGGTTCCATTGTATACATTTTGCGCATCGGACCTAGCGCGCCCTCAAGATTTCCTTCCATGTATTCGATCCAACCGGGGAAGCACTGAAACAGAGGAGTAAGTGGATCAATCTCCAAAAGCTTAGGGAGCAAAGTTCTGGACACATGTCCCTTTCCTGCTAAAGTCAATATATAAGTAAGGTATTCTCGAGGTCTTGGATTATTGGGATCCAGCTCGAGAGATTTCTGCAGAAGTCTGATCCCCTCTTTCCAATCTGTCTGTTTCCAGTGCAGTAATCCGTCCAAATAATACGCCTGGGAAGAATTTGGATTGAGGTTCATCAATTTTCCAATCCATTTTTCAGCTTCCGTTAAATAACTTTCATCAGATACGGCACCAAAATTCACATATTGAATATGTGCATTACCCATCGCTTCATAGAGTAGTTCGTTCTCGCCCACTACATCAAGGCCATTCTGAATGAGGCGAACGGCCCGGTTTAAACTCTCTTTAGAGAATCGATAGATCTCTTGATTGGCCTTAAGATAACATTCGTAGGTATAGACATTATCGATTGGGCGCTTCTTTATTTCTTTGTTTTCTGCAGGGCTGAGTTTTAGCTTGAGAGAACTGACAATAGAACGAGAGACTCTCTCCTGAATATCAAAGACATCATCAAGAGTGCCGCTATATTTTTCAGCCCACAAATGGGTATCGGTTTTTGCATCGATGAGCTGAGCTGTTATTCTGAGATTATTCTCCGCTTTTCTGACACTCCCCTCTAGAGCGTATTGGACATTCAATTTTTTTCCGATAGAAGCTATGTCCTCATCTGAACCTTTGAGCCTCATGGCCGACGTGCGGGAAATCACTCTTAGTGTTTCTATTTTTGATAAGTCCGAAATAATTTCCTCTGTCAATCCATCGCTGAAAAATTCTTGATCGGGATCTGGGCTGAGATTTTCAAAAGGAAGAACCACAATGGATTTTGCGGCTTTTTGAGATGTTATGGAGGACGACTGATTCAGGTCCGTTATGAATTCTTTGATGTTTTGATAACGTAAACTTATATCCTTTTCTATCGCTTTTTGAATGACACGTTCTAATTGTTGTGTAAGATCAGGATTAAGAGAAGAAAGAGATTTAGGTTCTTCATTCAATATGGAATAGATAAGGGCTTGATCATGACTCTTTGCGAACGGACGCTCACCAGTTAGCATCTCATAGAGCATTGCTCCAAGTGACCAAATATCAGTTCGATGATCAATGTCTTCGCCTCTTGCCTGTTCAGGAGACATATAGGCAACAGTCCCCATGATCGTTGAAGTCTTGGTGAGATCGACTCCCCAAGATAACTTAGCCAATCCAAAGTCGGTGATCTTGGCCTGACCTTTCTTTGTGAGCATTATATTAGCTGGTTTTATGTCGCGATGCACAATTCCTCTTTCGTGAGCCTCCTTGAGCCCTTCTGCTACCTGAATGGCTATGTCCTTGGCCTCATCAATAGCAAAAGGACCTGCTTTAAGCTTGTCTTTCAAGCTTTGTCCCTCAACGTATGACATTGCAATAAAGGCTCGGCCGTCAGCCTCGTCAACTTCATAAACGGCACAGATACTAGGATGGTCAAGAGCTGCTGCAGCTTTAGCTTCCTGGATAAATCGCTTCTTTGCCTCTTTATCTTTTATGAGATCAGAGGAAAGAAACTTGAGTGCAACAGTTCTATCCAATCTCGAGTCTTTGGCTTTGTAGACAATCCCCATCCCACCTTCGCCGATTTTTTGAAGAATCTGATATTTTCCCACAATAATAGTTCCTTTGGAGACTCCTTTAGCGGGAGTTTTTATAGTCTTGGTTACAGAGACATCTCCAGGAGGCTTAAATGGAGAACCACACTCTTTACAATACTTAGAATCGTTGGGATTTTTTTTATTGCATTTAGGACACTGTGTTGCCATCGTCCTCTTCTGTTTTCAATCCTTATCAAAATCCAGCGAGTATTCGACAGCTGCCTCAAGATCCATTTTCCTTCCCTCTTCTTCATATTTTCTGGTCAGTTCTTTGCCGACCTGTTTTTTTGCACCTTCGATGTAAGTATCCATGAATTCGTCCCAGAATACAGCGGCTCCCTCTATTTTCACTCCTATCTGATGGTATATCTTATGGGCGGCTGCATCCAACCGGATCGATTTGGCCCTCCTTGACTGTCCGAACACAGCAAAAGCGACACCCTGGAGGTCTACTGCAACATACAACGTATTTTCGTACTTTAATGCCGAAGTAACAGCGTGACCATATTCCTTTTCCGCCTCCATAAAATTTCCTGTACCCAGGGCACAATCACCCCTGAAATGATGTGAGAGCACGATTTCCCAAGGCTGTTCCAGTTTTTCAGAAGAAACAACCAACTCTTCGACAAAAGGTTTGGCCTGATCAAACTTTTGTAAACAGATTAAACTTTGACATAAATCAGCAAGACACCTATTCGAGAGTGCCGGATCGTCAACCTTCCTTGCCAATTTTAGGCTTTCTTCGTTGTATTTCAATCGGATTTCATCATCTTGGATAAAAGCCCCATGTCTGCCAAGCAAACTCAATACTATAGCTTGTTCCCAGAGGTTTTTATGCTGACGCCAGATGTTAAGGCTTTCTTTGATAATTTTAAGACCCCTGGATTGATCCGCTGCCAGGAACAGAAGTCTTCCCAATTCAGCTGAAACACGTGCGTATGCTTCGGATTTCTCAGTATCCTCAGAGAAAGCTTTCTCCAGGTAGTCTATGCCCAGTAAAATATATCCGTGCAGGTACCAGAACCAGCCCAGGTAGCCTGCAAGCAACTTGAATTTGTTTTTGGATTCAGTAAAAGACCAGCTCAGGGCACTAATTAGATTATCGTGTTCCTGTTCAAGCGTATTCAACCATTTTAGCTGTGATATGAACTGTTCTTTATAAGCCTGCTCTGCCATTTGTAAATAGAATGACAGATGGCGTTCCCTGTACTTTGCTTCCTCTCCACTTTCTGTAAGTTTTTGCACGCTGTATTGCTGCAGAGGCGTAAGGCATCTGTAACGCACCGATTCATCTTCCTGGTTTTCGGTATTGACCAAAGATTTATCAACGAGCTGGGAAAGGACAGGAAGAATATAATCTCTATTCAGTCGATCATCCGTGCAGACATTTTCAACTGCTTCGAGGCTAAAATCACCGGTAAAAACAGATAAACGATTGAAAAGCAGCTGCTCCTGTTCTGAAAGAAGGTTATAGCTCCAGTCAATGGTTGCTTTCAGGGTTTGCTGCCGTTCGGGTGCTGTTCTGCTGGAAGATGTCAGAATCTTAAACTGATCCTCCAGGCGATCCAGAATGGCCTCCGGACCCAGATGCTTGATCCTTGTTGCGGCCAGTTCGATTGCCAGAGGAATTCCTACTAAACGCTGGCAAATACGAATCACATGCGAGGTGTTTTGGGGATTCAGGGTAAACCCGGATTTGCTTGAGGCTGCCCGTTCTATGAACAATTTTACGGCTTCATAGTGAAGAGCTTCATCAATAGCCTTGTTTGAAACTTTATCCGGAAATGAGAGTGATGGCACTCTCCATGGCACCTCTCCCCGGGTATTTAGGGCCTCTCTGCTTGTTGCCAGGATCCGAATACCTTTGACGGACTGCAAAAGTCTGTCTGCAATTTCAGCACATGCTTGGACCAGGTGTTCACAATTATCCAGCAGAATAAGGAGTGACTTGTTTTTAGTATGTTCAATCAGTGTGTCGACGATCGCCTTGTTTGGCTCCTCCTTTATTTCTAATACCGCCATGATTTCGTTGACAACGAAGTTCGGATCTGTAACTGGTCCAAGATTTATAAACCAAACACCGTCTTCATATTTTTCGATAAGAGCCGCTGCAACTTCTACAGCGAGCCTTGTTTTACCGCAACCTCCGGCTCCGGTCAATGTCACTAATCGGTTTTCAGAAAGCAATCTAAAAACTGTTTCAATTTCTTTGTTCCTGCCGATGAAAGAGGTTAGCTGCACAGGCAGGTTATGTTCTGCTTTTGACGCACTTACTTTGGTGGGCTGCACTTTTCCTTTAAAAATATCCAAAACTTCCTTCAGGGATTCAAACCGCTTTTCTGTTTCTTTCTGTAAACAGGTAGTGATCACATCCGCAAGCATATCCGGACAATCAGGAAACAAATTTTTGACATCGTCGGGTTCATCATTGAGGATCGAGTACATTACGGCAGTTTCGTGATCCCCCTGGAAGGGCAGTCGTCCTGTCGTTATCTCAAATAGCACAACTCCCAAAGACCAAATGTCGGTTCGATGATCGACCTCTTCGCCCCTAGCCTGTTCCGGAGACATGTAGGCAATTGTGCCGACCACTGTGGATGTTTTAGTAAGATCGCCACCGGATCCCAATTTCGCGATGCCGAAATCCATGATTTTGGCCGTCCCTCTATCTGTCAGCATGATATTGCCCGGCTTGATGTCCCGGTGGACAATGCCTTTCGCGTGCGCTTCCCCCAGACCTTCTGAGACTTGGGTTGCAATCCTGACGACCTCATCTATCTCCATCGGTCCGGACTTGATCCTTTCCTTGAGGGTCTGTCCTTCGATAAATTCCAGAACAATGAACGTTTGATCATCCGCTTCATCAACCTCATAGACCGTGCAGATGTTAGGATGGTTGAGGGCTGCAGCTGCTTGAGCTTCCTGGAAAAAGCGGATCTTGGCTTTATCGTCCTTCGTCAATTCAAGGGGAAGGAACTTAAGCGCGATATTTCGTTTCAGTTTTTTGTCTTTAGCCTTGTAGACGATACCCATTCCACCTCGACCCAACCCTTCAAGGATCTCATATCTCCCAGAAACAAAAGCGCCTGCTGTTAATCCTATCGCTGGTGTTTTTAGGGTTTTTGTTAAAGAGGGGATATCCACCGATGGACCTAGTTGAGTCCCGCAATCACCGCAGAAGCTCTGTGTATCAGGATTGTCAGCCTTACATTTAGGACATTGAGTTGCCATCGTCCCCTGCCTTGCCGAAAATAGAATATTAATTTGTGACGCAAGAGTCAAATCTTTATGGAAAGCCAGACCTCTTCCCACGTCACAAACGCGTCACAAAAATTGCTTAATCTATATCTGTAATCCCAACAATCCCACAGGCTCCATTACACCCAAGGATAAGTTGTATCCATTCTGCGAGAGGGCTTCACAGAAGGCTTTGGTCGTTGTGGACGAAGCCTATCATGAGTATGTGGAAGATTCACCCTATGGGTCGATGATTGACCTTGTCAAAAAAGGGAAAAATGTGATAGTCACTCGGACCTTTTCGAAACTCTTCGGCCTCGCTGGCCTTCGCATAGGATACGGGATGACCACGCCTCAGATCATCGAGAGTCTAGAACGTATAGAGAGGAATTTTGCTCCTGTTTCTAATCTCAGCTTGAAAGCGGCAATTGCCACTTATAAAGACAAAGAATTCTGCCGCTTTGTCAAGAAGAAAAACAGGGAAGTCAAATCATACCTGTATAAAGAGCTGGAAAAATTGGGCCTTTATTATGTTCCTTCTTTTACGAATTTTGTTTTATTTAGAGTAAGCCAGGATGGCAAAAAGATGGCTAAAGAATTTGAAGCACAGAATATTCTAATCCGCTCTTTTGTATATAATGAGAATCATTGGATCCGAGTCAGCCTAGGAACAAAGGAGGAGATGGAGGTTTTTGTCTCTATTCTTAAAGATCTTGTCTAAGAGGAAACAGAGTCAGGCCTATTCAACACATTTATAATCTATTTTAGGAGTATGGAGTCCGATATATGCTGATTTTCACGTCAAAATAGGACGGACTTCGAGAAAATTGGAAATAATCCACTAGCACTTTTTACCTTATCTCTTCCGGTTTGAACTGATCAATGATTTTTGCATCCACCCAGTAGATATCCCTATTTCCAGTCCGTGTACTAGTAAAGAATAGATATTTTCCATCAGGAGACAACATTGGGCAATGTTCTGAGAACTCTGTGTTGATTGACTCTCCCATATTCTTGGCTTTGGACCAACTGCCATCTTTGAGCTTATAGCTGATGTACAGATCGCTGTTGCCATATGAACAAGGTCTTCCCCAGGAAGTGACAATCATGAAACTTTCATCAAAAGCGACATATGTATCTCCTTCGCCGTATTCGGAATTGATCATATTGTCCAAACGAATAGGTTTAGAATATCTGCCACCAATAAATTGTGCATAATAGACATCCCAATCACCCTTTGTACTCTTTCTGTCCGATGTAAAGTATAATCCTCTGTTTCGAGTGAAAATGGGATAGACATCGTGGCTGGGAGAATTTACAGGAACACCAATATTTTTTGGCTCAGTCCATCCCTTCTCGCTTTGCTCGATGTACCAAATATCCATCCCGCCACAACTCGTGCTGAATTGACGGTTCGAGCAAAAATACAATCGATTGCCATCTGGCGAAAAACTCATATCAACATAATCGCCGCTACCAGAAAATGGGACGATTTTTGGTTCTTTCCATTGGTTGTTAGTTTGTTCAGAATAATAGATGATATTCAAATCCTCTTTAGTTCGTGCAAAATAGAACGCTCTTCCATCTAGTGAAAACACCGAATTTAGCTCTTCCTTAGCAGTTGATATAATTCCGGGAGCGAAAATTTTCGGAATCATGCCTGGTGGTTTTTGACCAAGGTAGGGACCCATCAATTTAGGAAAATCATTTTGCTGCACACAGCTGTTGAAAACAAGTAATATTGATAAGACAATATAGCTTTGTGCAATGCTGTGCTTCATAACAAATTCCTTTGTTTTGATTGTTCAAAGATTAACTTTGCATGACTATCGCTGTCAACTCTAGTGTTGGTCATTCCAGTTGAGGGGCGCATCCTTATTCCCCACTAATTAAGCTATCAAGATTAGCTAACCGGGTTACCATTTAAACGGAGCTTCATATAATCCTTTCTGCATATGTCTAATGATTAGACACGGAAAGCGTACTAATTACGCTACCACCTGGGATTTATCGCCATGGTAATAACTGAGATGTACTGAACAGCTGATAAGCCTCTATTTCTCCCCCTCCTTCGGCTTTAGCTCCATGCCGAGTTGCTGCATGAGGCTCAGAAGATCAAACTCGATCCATAACTCTTGGACAATGCCGTCAGATAAACGATAGATCGAGGTTACTGGCCACTGAATCGCTCTTCCTGTTGGGAGAATTCCCATAAATTCCCCTTGGTGAGTCCCGTAATCTGATAAACGCAGCACTACCTTGTCCCCCTCAGCAATGATATCCTCAATGGTATGTCTCAGGTCTGGAAAGGCTGTGTAAAAATGGACTCCAAACTGTTCTCTATACCCTTTAAGACTGTATTCTTTTCCACCCGGGGCGTGATAGACGGTGTTAGGAGAAAATAATTTATCTCTTTCTACAAAGTTTTTTTCATCGTACAACTCCAACGCATATCGGACAATGGCCTTATTCTGCTCCTCAACCTTTGCCTGGGCTTTGAACTCCT
>JASFPP010000174.1:0-8831 GCA_050115915.1 Candidatus Aminicenantota bacterium | reverse complement strand
AACGCATGCTCACGATAAGTCCAGGCCGGACGATGGTCTTGAAGCCTGGCAGCTCACACCGTAGCTCGTAAGTCCCAGGAACCAGGGCCGGGAATCTGTATCCGCCCTTAACGCCGGTCACCGCAGAGACATCCTTAGCCATCATGGCTGGGCTGTTGATGATTACAGTAGCACCGGGTAAAGGCATACCTCCTTCATCGGTAATAACACCGCGGATGGTTCCAGTTTGCTCTTGAGCAAGAACCATTGAGCTAAAGGCAAAGGTGAGCAGGATCAAAAGACAAAGTCTAAAAAGTGTTTTCATTGAGTTCCTCCTTTTTAGTTTCCCCTCCTGCCATAAAAAGACAGGAACCTTCACATTGATTGTTTTTTGATTTACCTCTTTAATCATCACCCCCTTTTGCATATGTACAAAACCTAAATAATCTAGGCTTGTAAATTGTCTTTATCCGAGTTCGCGTGTTTTATCTGTGCGATTCATCTCCCAAATAAAATATATAAAATTACATGCATGTATTGTGCCAAAATGTCAACATCTCTTCATTATTTCTAATTTATTAAAAATGAATAAGATAGATGAACACAAAGCGAAAAAAGTGGCTCGCATGAGATTTTTCGATTCAAAAAATTGAATCCTCTACAAATAATTGAAGTATCCCTTCCTCATGCATCCTGAAACACAAAATCCTTGTGCAACAAAATATTAAGTGGACGATGCGGGGAGATAATCCCGGGTTATTGCATGATGTGGATTGTTTGCGGAATAGCTCCAACAGCTTTATCTGAGCAACATTTTTCCTTTACTCAAAAGAACACAGTTTCTATAATGACACACAAGAGCGAAGAAACCCGATGAATCTCGATCTTTTTCTGATCATTTTTGGTGCTGCAGTACTCCTCATTTTTCTTCTGTTGGTCTGGTCGATACGAAAAACATCCGGAAAGATCGAGGACATAAGGCAAGCCCAACAGGATGATAAAGCCCTAGACCTCTTACAGCAACAGATAGGAATGCTCACGCAGAATATCAACCTGCAGCTCCAAAACATGAGTGGCCAGTTCCAAAAGACCACAGGCCATATCGGCACAACCCTGGGGGATGTGAAAAAAGACCTGGGAAAGATGGAGGAGGTGACACGGGAGGTCCTCCACAAAGCCAAAGATATTTCCAACCTGGAGAATCTCCTTCGCGCGCCAAAATTCAGAGGGGGCATCGGAGAGCTCTTTCTGGGAGATCTTCTCGCACAGATCCTCCCCCCTAAGCACTATGACCTTCAGTACAAGTTTAAAAGCGGGGAGAAGGTGGATGCCATCATTAAGATCGGGAATAACCTGGTGCCCATCGATTCAAAATTTCCTCTGGAAAATTTCAAAAAATACATGGCCGAAGAGGATGAAAAAAGCAAAGAGGATCTGCGGAAAAAATTCGTTGTCGATGTTAAAAAACACATCACTGAGATCGCCGATAAATATATCCTTCCAGATGAAGGCACCTTCGATTTCGCTTTGATGTATATCCCGGCCGAGAATGTCTACTATGAAACGATCCTCAAGGACGAAACTCTCGGTGAGGAGCGGAGCATTTATTCAATCGCCCTTAAAAAGAGGGTGATCCCTGTTTCTCCGAATTCATTCTATGCCTATTTACAGGTTATTGTGCTCGGTTTAAAAGGCCTCCAGATCGAAAAAGAAGCTCAAAGTCTCTTTCAGTCTCTCGCAAGACTCCAGGGTGATCTGGGAAGATTCAAAAAGGACTTCCAGGTCTTGGGAAGCCACCTCGTCAACGCTAAGACAAAATTTGATGATGCAGAAAAACGGCTGGAGCGGTTTTCCGATAAGCTGGAGATCGTGAGTGGGGAGGAGCCAAAACAGCTTCCTGAAGAATCTGGGGGAGAGACGAACTCTTCCTAATCTCCTCCGACAATTCGTTCAACCTCACTCAATCCCTCTGGAGTGGTGATAAAGAACAGAACATCATTCTCCTGCAGCACCGTATCTGCGGGCGGCTTGAATTGATAAGCCTCTGTAGAGATCCTTTTAAGGGCAACGAGAAGAGCGTCCTTTATCTCTGAGATCTTTGAATCTGCAATGGTTTGCCCTATAACCTTGGAACTAGATTTCAGAGGGACTTCTTCGACGCGGCGCACAACATCCCGCTCTCTGAGCATCTTATCCAGAAAGCTTACAACAGCCGGACGGACCATCTCCGAGACCATGCGCATTCCGCCGATGAAAGAGGGGGAAACAACAGCGTTAGCACCTGCTTTTTTGATCTTTTTATGAGATTTAGGGTGAATCCCTTTAGTCACGATCCGGACGTCAGGGCTGAGGGCCCGTGCTGTAAGTGTAACGAAGAGATTCGCCTCATCCGTGGGCAGTGAAAGCAGGATTCCTTTCGCTTTAGCGATTCCTGCGGAAATGAGCACATCGTCCTCTGCAGGATCTCCCTGAATAAAAATGATTTCTCCAAGAGCTGAGAGTTTGTTGAGATTCTCTCCTATTGGGTCTACGACAACAAAAGGTCTTTGAGTCAGGACAAGCTCCATGATGATCGTTTGTGCCGTCTCATCAGTCCCACAGATTATATAATGGTCTTTAAGTTTCGATATTTTCTTTTCCATTCTCTTTCTCCCAAGGATGTCTTTAAGCTCACCCTCGACAATAAAACTAGTGATCGAAGAGACAGCAAAGGCGATGGTTCCCACACAGAGCAGGATAAAAACGACAGCAAACACTCTGGCCGCCGGATTGGCATTCAGGTCGGAGACTTCCTCATATCCAACTGTGGAGAGCGTGATGACCGTCATATAGAGGCTATCGAGGAACGACCAATCCTCTCCCCCAAGGATTTTAAAGCCTGTAACGCCGATAATGAGGACACAAACAAATAATGCCAGGGATAGTAACAGCCGATTTTTTCTATTCATTGATTCAGGTAAAATTCAAGGACGAACGAGATTTAAATGCGCGAGATCCCCTTTGATCGATTCTCATTTCTCTGATTGTTTCAGATTATAAAGAATAAGTGAGGTTGTGGCAATATATGTTTTGGGACTTCAGCGTCTTATCTTCAATTCTGTCACCGTCTCCAAAAATTCGGTAAAGGGGAACATGTCGAAGGCTTTGAGGGAGAGGATCTCGTATCCTCTTTTTTCCCACTCCACAAGATTGATGACATGGGTTTTTAATGAACAGGAGACGAGAATAATGCGATCGGGATGATGAGACGCTATAGCGTTTATGGCCGAGGGAGTGCAACCGGATCTTGGAGGATTGATGAGCACAAGGCTGTTGGTGCCTATCTCAGAGGTTTGGAGGAATCGCTCAACAGAAGACACCGAAAATCTTGCTGAGCGGAATCCCATGTGGCCGGCATTTTTTTGCGCACTTGTAACAGCTTTTCTGTTTGTGTCGATCCCGATGATCTGAGTGTCTTTATCGCCCAAAGAAAGAGATAACAGTCCCACTCCACAGTACAGATCGAATATTTTCCGCACGGCCTTTGCTGCACTTATTCGAGCGACATGCGCTACCAGTTCAGGAGTGAGGAAGAGGTTGGATTGAAAAAAGGACGCGTAATGGGCGCAAAAATCTTTTTCGCCGATCTTGTGAACCAGATAGGTCTCCCCCACTTCCAGTTTTTGTGAAGGAATGGCCACACCGATAATCTCAGGGATATCCGATAACAAGGCGATAGCAAAGTTTTCGTAGATCTCTGTTATCGACCTATTTATTGAGAAAGTCACATGAACATTTTTTTTCCCGTGGGCCAATTGGATCTCAAAGCCATCGACCGTAAAATTCTTCTGATGCTTCTGAATAAATGCGATCACTTGCCTCACAACATGTCTGCCCCAATCGGGAAGGATCCAGAGAGACTTCTTGTATTCCACAGGTCCGCCACTGGGACTAGTTCCTTCCATCCTCATCCCGTTTTTATCATGAAAGATTCGGAACTTTGCCCGGCTTCTGAATCCATCGGTGAGAGGCGAGTGTATGATTGCGTTACATAGATGTGATAGACCAATCCCCTCAAGCAAACTAACCATCCACCGGGTTTTAATTTCGAGATTGTGTCTATAAAGATTGTCTAGAGATAGCATATGACTCGACGGTTCGATCTTCGAAGAACACAATAGCACGACCAACAGCCATTAACAACTCCCCTAAAAAACACGTTGCTTTTTTAGAGCTATTTATAGAAGTAACCTGGCACCTGTTTTGAATCGGATAGTGGAAACCGCTATAATCAGTAGTTTCAGTGACGACATGTGCGCTCCGAGATTCTTGCTCATCATCTGCTTAATTTTCTTCTCCCTTGCATGTTTTGCCGAAGATGATCCTCTAGAAAAAAATACATCTAGCGCCAAAGCGAACCTCGAGATCGGTGCGGACTCTAACGAGCGGCGGTTCTTCCGGCCTTTTCTACGGTTTGAATTCCCGATCAGTAAAGCC
Organism: Candidatus Aminicenantota bacterium; assembly: GCA_050115915.1. Lineage (GTDB taxonomy): Bacteria > Acidobacteriota > Aminicenantia > Aminicenantales > Aminicenantaceae > WTAW01. The sequence goes on along the minus strand of JASFPP010000174.1, from coordinate 4,376 downwards.
ATCCTGTTTACAGAGGCCAATTATTATCAGCGTATTAACAGCCAGCTCACAGGAGAGGTTGATTTCTGGCTCAAAGCGGGATGTCTGACTAAATTCACACACTCGCTCATCATGGAGGCGAGCTTGAATCACTTCTGCCGCCATATCACATCCCGCACATACCCGATAATTTTTGACGCAAACGAAGTTTTAGGAAAACTGTGGTACTTGACAAACACCATGAAGCTGGGATTTGGAGGGGGTTTCTACATTGGGGGGCATGAATGGTATGACAATCTATTTGTGTTCAATTATAAATATCCCCATATTCTCCGCACAGAATTCAGCATCGACGCCGAATTAAAGTGGATCAACTTTACAAAAATTCTGCACGATCTCGAATTTACTATTTCTTTGAGTGAAAATCTTGACCTCTTTTTAAGAAACACAAGACACTATGAATACAAAAACACGACCTACTTAGGAATGCGCTTCAAATCTGGAGGACAGGTGAATGATAACATCCGAAAGCTAGAACTCCAGCTCGGTGTTTTTCCTTCCTATGATCGCCATAAAATGGAATCAACTCTCACGGTCGACCTGGAATTTTTTAAAGCCCAAGACAGAAGGCTCCAACTATCCCTGATCAGCCGGATCCCCGTTCTCAGAGACGACACATTTTTCCATACGTTTCGGCCTGAGACGATCGAATATCCTCTATCACTTCAGTATGAGCGAAGAGTTAATAACGATCTATTAGCTTATGGCTACTGCCTTTACGATGTGACAATGCCTGTAGAAGCTGATCTTCCATTTACATCTAGTCTCGGAGTGGGAGTTGGTCTAAGAAATCAACTTTTCTTTGAGAAACTCAATCGAACAGTCAGATTTGATATCTTTGGCGGGCCCAATTTCACCAGTTCATACGATTTGGGCGCAAAAATTGGCATTAACACTGTTCGAAAAGCTTTGAACTTTGGAGTCAATACAAAAGCCAGAATTAACGCCGATATCTTTGAGGGGAGTCTCACTGTATTCGGAGAATTCGGAAGGGCGGTAAAGATCAGAATCTTCCTGGCCGGAGTCACTACAAAATATTCTAGCGACAACAGTCCTGCTGAAAACAGATGGCAATTCGGAATTTCCCTATTTTCATGGTTTAACTAAACGCGAAGCATTTAAGAATTGAGACCAAACCAAACCACCCAATCACAAAAAACAAGACATTGACCCAGCTTATAAATGATTCAGGTCAAAGATGGGGGGATCAATGATGAAAGGCCGACTGACTCTCCGGACTCAGCTCATAACCTTTCTTTTCGAAAAGTCTTAAACAGGCATCACTCACTTCAGGATCGTAGTAGATGCCTCTATAATTTTTTATTTCATCCAGCGCCACATCGATACCCAGGGCAGGCCTGTAGGGGCGATGGGACGACATAGCCTCAACGACATCCGCGACACTCAATATCTTCGATTCCAGAAGGATATCTTTGTCCTTCTTTCCCTCGGGATAACCGGAGCCATTCAGTCGTTCATGATGCTGGTGAACGATCTCTGCGACCGGCTCAGGGACTTCTGTCTCAGCCATGATGTCATGTCCGTATTGCGGATGAGCTTTAATGATGTTTATCTCGTACTCACTCAGCCTACCGGGTCTTATCAAGATCTCTACAGGTATGTATATCTTCCCGATATCATGAATAACTCCGGCAACATTGATATTCTCGACTCTCTCTTTTGCAAGGTCCATCTCTTCGGCAATAGCCACAGCCAATGCGGCCACTCGGCGTTGGTGCCCGGCTGTGTACGGATCTCGCATTTCAATAGTCGTAGAGAGTGCCTGGATGGTGATTTCAATGGTTCTTTGCAGTCTCTCCTGACTTTCTTTGAGTTTTTCCTCGACTGTCTTCTTCTTTTCTCGCATGCGAATAGCCGAAATTCCGTACGAAAGATCCTCGGCTAAAGCTGATAAAAGCACGAGCTCCTTTTCTCCAAATCCCTTTGGATCACTAGAGAATATATTGACTGCGCCAAGTGTTCGATCTTCCTGCCTTAAAGGGAAAGCGACCGTAGACAAAAATCCCCGCTTCAGCGCTTCTGTTTTCCAGGGGGTGAATCCATTTTTTTTGGCCAGATTCTTTTCTACGCTGACCTCGCCGGTCTGGATAGCTCTTCCCGCAGGATCTTTATTCGTTTTCAGTCGTGACCATGTCAATTCGACCGAACTCAGATATCCCTTTTCATCCCCAGCATATACGACAGGACGAACCTTTTTGTATCGGCCATTTTCAGGGAATCCGATCCAGGCAAAAGGATATCCGCCCAACTCTACGATAACCCGACACATATTATTGAGAAGAGTTTTTTCTGTGTGTGAGCGCACCAGCGCATAGTTTCCCTCTTTAAGGGTTTCAAACGCCCGGTTGAGGTCCTTTTGAATAAGTCGATCGCGTTTTGAATCGACAGAACCCTGGCTTGCGCCTAAAATGCGATTGTTCATGATAAGGCGTACGTTTAGTCGCACTTTTTGCGGAAAAATTGAGTTTATCACTCAGGCGAGTGATTATGATTTAAAATAGATGTGTTTGACTGGATGTCAAAGGGAGATGAGCTCAGCAGATATTATGTTTAAGACGAAAACAATGGCCCTAATAAAGTGCTCTTAATGCTGCAAATTAGACTACTCCAGAGTGGCCTTGGGTTTTTCAAAATGAAGTGATTCCGTCAATAACTTGATAGCACATCCCGCTTTCCCCTGATCTTCAGAGACCACAAACCAAGCACACTCTTCCTTGAGGCATCTGGCTTGTTTTTCCTCGAGGTCTGATATGAATCCGGACTCTTTAACCGCGATCATCAATAATGGGCATATTTCAGACATTGAAGCTCCCCCAATAAAAATTTCATCTCGTTTTTTTTATAATGAAAACATGTCATTGTCAAACTCTTTCCGAAACATAAACAAAAAAATCCCGATCAAAAATAATACCTGGCCCCGATTCCTCCATTCAAAGACAATTCTGTTTCTGGTGCCAGGTCGAATATCGGAACGATCTCTAAAAAAATATCCACGGGAGCCTCATCAAACATGTAGATGATTCCCAGGGGAAATCTGATTCCTAATCTGTCCCTATGTTCATCCTTATACCTGAATCCAAATCCGTAATAGAAAGGGATTACATGTCTTTCCGCTTTGATCAGATGGAAATTGTGAAATGTCCAGTCCAGGTGCAAATGAAAGGAGTCTTCCCGGCCAAAAGCCCAAGCCGCAGCACCAACAAGGGCCGTGTTTCTTCCGGTCCAGTGTTTGAAATTGATCCCGGTGGGCTCTCCCAGTATGATCCCCAGGCCAAATCCCCTGCTTTGCGCAATGGTTGTTCCACAAAACATAACAGCAGCCATAAAAATGAGTAACAGGACTTTTTTCATCTCAAACTCTCCTCCTACGTAATCCTACGTATGAGATCTAAAAAAAGTTTTCTAATGAATTTAGTCGAACGAAGAGCGCCAGAGTCTCAAAGGTCTTTGATGCATCCACGATCGATGGCCTCCTCAAGTATGGTTGCCGTCGCAGTTGCTCCTATCCGAGTAACTCCTAACTTTCGCATTCGCAGCAGGCCATCCAGGGATCGAATCCCTCCAGCAGCCTTAACTTGCACATCTTCCGGACAGTGTTTTCTCATGAGCTTCACCTGGTGTTCTGTCGCTCCTTTATAGGAATAAAATCCGTTCTCTTGTTTAACAAAACCGTACCCCGTTGAGGTCTTGACAAAAGCAACCCGGTGTTTTCCACAGATTCGGCAGAGCTGAATGATGTGTTCGTCCTGAAGAAAATCGTTCTCGAATATGACTTTCAGAATCGCCGCGCGTGAGACAACAGCTTCATTGATCCTCTCGATTTCATCCGAGACATACTCCCAATCCCCTCCCAGAATCTTTCCGACATTGACAACCATGTCGATCTCACTGGCCCCTTCTGACACCGCTCGGACGGCTTCCTCTATTTTGATATCCGTACAGCTGTTCCCATGGGGAAAGGCCACAACAGCACAAATCCCCACAGCTCGTACATCAAGAATTTTCCGAACTGTCTCTACTGAATAGGGTTTGACACAAACCGTGGCCACTTTATATTTTTGGGCAATATCACAACCAACACTCATATCTATTTCGGTGAATGTCGGATGAAGAAGAGAATGGTCGATCATTTTTGCCAAAGAGCTCAATCTTAGATTTTGAATATTCATCTCTTTTTTCCCTCCATAAAAACTATTCAGAATCCCCTTTTTCTTTTCTCAGAATTCGATCACGTGGCCGAGTAAGGAACGCCTCTCAAACGCGAACTGAGAATTAATATCACATAAGAGCAGCATTTTACAACTGACATTGGTCTG
>JASFPP010000173.1:0-8939 GCA_050115915.1 Candidatus Aminicenantota bacterium | reverse complement strand
CTTACGGATGCTGATCTCTTTACCCCTGACTGATGACCGTGCGGTCGTCAAATTGATAAAATTCACGCAAGCAATCAGAAGAATAAACAGGGCTATCGCCGAAAAAAGGAATACCATATGTCTATTTCCATGTTTCACGCCCTTTTCGGCCTTTAGATTGTTGGCGAAGTAGATCTCACTGAATGGTCTGAGAAAGAAATCTGTCTCTTCAAATTCGGCTCGTCCCCCCAAAGACCTGAGCAAATCATTGATCGATCCGCTGATTTTGTTTCCAAGCTGCTGGATATCGACATTTTCCGCGAGCAAAAGATATGTCGGATGGTTCCAGTTGTGCTCATTGAGAAAACGTTCTCTATTTTTTATTACCGGGAGATCTCCAAAAGGGGCGAAGGCTTTTACTTCAAGATGAAAATCTTCGACGTCTTCGATGATTGCAGAAACAGTAAAATCAAATGTATTGTCGTATTTCACCATCTTCCCGACAGGATCTTCATTTCCGAAGATTTTTTTCGCCTCGCTCTCGGTGAGAACAAGCGAGAATGGGGCTTCCAGAGCTTTTTCAGGTTTTCCCTGAAGGAAAGAAAAACTGAACACATCAAATACGTTTCGGTCAGCAAAAACAAAATTCTCCATCTCGAACAGTCGATCCCGATATTTCAATGTGGGCGTCTCCCAGGAGCTGAACTGCACAAATTCAAGTATTTCTGGATACTGCATCAAAGGATATCTGAAAGCCGTAGCCATATCGACCCAATCCACAGATTCGAGTCGATAAATCCTGTCTGCGTTTTCCTGCGATTTATCAAATCCGAGTTGTTGATTGATCCATAAAAAGATCAAAATTGCACAGGTCATTCCCACAGCCAAGCCAGTGACTTTTATGAAAAACACCAATTTGTGCCGGCGCAAATTGCGGAAGGCTGTCTTTATATAATTTTTGAACATTATTAAGCCCCAGTACACTTTGTTTTTGATTAATACGGGAACCATCAGAATAATCTGGGTCCAGAACCAGACCCATGCTAAAACTCTTCCTTTTTCGCCATGTTTGAGCGTATAACCCTCTTCGAAGTCACCGAGGATCTCCACACGTTCTTCTCTGGATGAAACCATTTTCAGAAGCCTATCCCCAAACCAAGGCACTTTGTTTCTCGGGCGACTCATCGATCTATCCTAATAGAGACTATCAGCCGATATATCTTTCCAGATGTTTTTATACACCTTGTTTATTTCTACGAGAGCCAGTTTTCCTTCTTTTGTGATCTCATAGAGGAATTTATGCCGTCCCCCTCTCTCTGAAGTGGCCTTCCCCATACGTTTCTTCACATACCCTTTACGGACGAGCTTCTGGAGAGGTTCATAAATGGATGCGAAGGACCATTCATTGCCCGTTGCTTTATGGATATGTTCTCTGATGGAAATCCCATAAGCATCCCCTTCGAGCTTTAGAACAGCGAGCAGGATGATCTCTTCAGACCTGGATAAGAGCCTCATGTGTTCCTCCATCAATCCGAATGTTACGAGCACATTCACACATTCTGTCCTCTATTAATATCGGAAACCGATACTTATCACTTTATACGATCGTAAGAAAAAAAGGTTGCAGAAAAATTAAAATAGGAAGGAGGGGAAGTTTCTTAGAGTGCTCATTTAACCCCGAAAAATGCTATTCTAAGGCTAAAAAAAACCAATATATTCAGAGTTATCTTTTTTATTTTCAAATAGATGCTGCGGCCTGTCCCCAATTTTAAAAAAATCTCTTAATCTTAGCTTTAAACTTTGTTACAATCGGTGTAGCTATGTATGACGTTAAGATAAGAATAACCCGGTCGCGGCAGAAAAAGAAAGCGGAATCCCCGCAAAAAAAAGAGGATTTGGACAGGCGAAAATATCCCCGCGTCGATTTTATAAGACAAGCAAGCTATCAACTCTCCAAGTCCTCAAAATTCGGAGTCTTCACCCAGGACATAAGCCAGACCGGGATGCGCCTCCTCCTCGACAACGAAGTCTCTCCCGGCGCTATCCTCAAGCTCAATTTCGAGCTGCCGGGACAAACCGCTAAACCCATCGACACGCTCGCTGAAGTCATCTGGCAGGACAACTATCTCACGGGCGTTAAATTCATCTCATCCCCGGCAGAAAGCACAAGCTGAAGGTCTAATCTCAAGAATTAACTCCGAATCCTAATTCAAGGAACCACTCTTGTAAAACTCGGCCACTGCAACCATATACGAGATGTCGTAGAAGTTCGCGTCGCTGAAGCGGATGGCGACCACACCACTGGGGAAGATAACCACAAAGTTGCCACCATGCCCGGCCATCGACGGGACTGTCACAATCCCCAGAGATAAGCCGATATTATTGATCCACATGGAGTGGAGATACTCCTGAGGCAATCCGTACGCAGTTCCCGCGTCATATCCCGCTCGGAACGTTCGATAGAGAGCCTCCTTGACTCTCCATTCGTTCAACACTTGCTTTCCCCCATTCAACTTACCTTCGTTATGCAACAACTGTCCGATCTTTGCGGCTTCGATGACCGTAGGATAACTCCCCCACCCTCCAACCGGAATTCCCAATTGACCATCGCTCTCGATAGTCCGGGAAACAGGGAGATGCGGAATACCCAATGGCCTTAACACGCTCTCCTTGACCATCGACCAATAATCCGCATCGGGCCCTTCCATGGTTTTGACATACTGGTTGAGGGCATAGGAAACGGCAAATGTGTTGGTAGACGCATAATTGAATGCAGTGCCGGGCGCCGGCGCTGCATCGGGAAGCGCATTCACCGCTGCAATCTTATCCTCTGCGGTTCTCTCGAGGATAAAAGGTCCGATATTATCCCCTTCATCTCCTCCCTGCGTTCCGGTCGCCATACACAGAGTGTCCTCGAAGGTCACTCCCTGCCATCCGGGATGATCGGCTAAAGCAGGAACATAATCCACGATTTTTTCAAAGAACATATCCTCGCCATATCTTTCCGCTGCAAAAAACATGGATAATCCCATCACCAAACTCTTGGTGCAAGAAAACACCCCGTGACGCATCTCTAACGGATAGGGATAAGGACCGCTCCTTGTATATGCAGGTTGGATATAGAGCTCCCCATTCAATAACAACGCTGCCATACTCACCTCGTCAGGAGGCAATCCCCCTCTAAAAAAATCCGCAGTGAAGCCGCCCAGAGGCAAGTCGCTCCATGCCCGAACCGGAGGTCTCGCTGCCAGCTCTTTCTGGAATTCGAGAATATGCCGGTCCGCTTCCTCAAAATAGCTCGGACTGTACGACACAGGGATCATTGCCTTAAAATTTGCGATCTCATAGTCATCCACAGGCGAAGTCTCCTGCGTGATCTGGATGGCCACATCGGATATCTCGAGCGAATTATAAACAAAGGTGGCTACACCGTTCCGCGCCTGGCCGATATAATTGTCCGTGAAAGTGAACGGGAAGGATGCCCGGGAATAGCCATTGTCCCCACTCTCCTGCCAAACGCGGCCCGGAGACAGGATGATATTCCAGAAACTGTTCTGCTGCTCGCCAGACAAAATGATCCCTCTGTTCAAGGGAACAAGATATTTGCCGTAGCTGATCACTCTCACAGACAATCCGGGGAAAAGCCGCATCCCCCCTCCCGCCCAGGTGGTTGGGGAATGAGTGGTGTCCATAGTCGTCTCTGAAAAGTGGATCACACCAGAAAGCGGATGGATCGCTGGTGCATCGCTCCCGATAGCCATAAAATAGTCGTTGTGCACCAGTTCCGGATAGTTCCCGTTCATCAAGTCATCAAAAGTCAACTTATCTCTGACACCCTGCGGGGGATCGAAGAGGGCACTTCCTTCGGACTCTGCGGCTTGGCTCGCAATCCCTATCGAGAGAGAGACGAACCCAAGGAAAAAAATCCAGAATTTACTCTTCATACTCAATCGCATCATCGTGCTCCTTATAACCAGGAGGATTCACCATAAACGATCCTCAAACATTTAACACTCCGATGCCAAGAAAGTGTTAAAAAACCTGTTAACGGATCATTCGTTAGACTCGATATCTCTTCCCATCAAAAGCTGAATTTAACTCCCAATTTAAAAATGATTCCTGAGAGGTCGATCTCCAGCTTCCTGACATTCCGGTAATCCGGATCGGTCGGCTCTTCCTCGCTTATATCAAGACTGGGATAGTGTTGGCCAAGGTCTTCATCGTACTGTTCGACATACCAGAAAGTTCCCCTCACTGTTTCCGTCCCTAAGGCAGTCCTGTTCACGTCCTCGACATCCCAATTCTTCAGGTTGACATACCTGCCGGCCCCTTCCAAAACCAGGGCAACACTATCGGACAGGCTGTACTCGAGACCCAACCCACCCTGAAAACCCAATCCGCTGTCATTGGCCGATCCATCATTTTCTTCCCATACTGTTACGCCCACCAATGTATTCTCTTGGCGGATCTGATAGTCAAAGGTCCCAAAATAGTACCCGACACCACCCTTCACATAGGCATTGATCTTCGATGCCACCGGAAAATTGTAGTATCCGTTTAATGTTATGGGCACAACCTTATAGCTCGGTTCCCATTCGAAGGAGATTTCCGCATAACTTCCTATCTGAAGCTGGACGTCACTTGTGATGGTTTTGCGGATATATCCCACTCCCAGACCAATACCAAAGCTCTCGGTAAGGCTGTAGATAAACTCGCCCTCAAACGCAGAACCCCACTTTGGGGCCTTTATCTCTCCTGTGACCGAAGCTCCGGCTAACCTCGCTATGTCATCGACCTGTTCGTTGATTCCATCTGTAATAGTCGTGAGGTCTCCCCCTGAAAAACTTCCATAACCACCCGAGACTTTCAGGGTGAACTTCTTGTAAGAGTCCTGGGCTAATCCCTGTGAACTCACCAGGAAAAAACACAACACAACCGCAAAAACCAAGATCACACTTTTTCTCATTTCTAGACTCCTTTTAATTATGGCATCCACTTAATTCCTGGAATACCACACGAAATTTTGTCAGAAAAATAATAAAAATTCTTGTCTTCAATTTAATGTTCATACAACTGCCTTCAATTGCAACATATGTGCCAAACGCTCTCAATTGATATAACACCTCGAAATGGAAAATCAGACACAAAAATATTGTATACTTTTGGGGACAAGTCATGTCCGGATTCGTACACTCCATTGTTGCCCACCAATATCCCGGGGCAATTTTCACGCACTCTCGGGCAGAGGCAATAGAGATCCCTTTTTCCCTGTTACTGTTGCGACTGAGATGTACAACTCCATTCCTACTGCTTATCTCTGGATTATCCCCAATGGTGGCCATGTGCCCATTTTCGGAAAACGAGCTTCCTTTTTTATCCAGACAGCTTTGGAATTTTTAAAGGGCGGTTGGGATAAGAAATAAGGCAAGACGTAGCCCACATAGCGACCTATAACGCGCGCTATCATATGCAATTTGACCTTTTTTTTATTCCTTGATATCCTTTTCGCAGTCAAATCAGAGGGGAAGACTTTGTCGTATACACGTTTAAGCTGAGATATGGACTGCCTGGCCTGAAAGATTCAGGCTTTGAGGGGGTAAATCATGGAACAAGAGATCAAATGCCCAGAATGTGGGAGCACCTCGATCATCGAACATATCGTTATGGGAGATATGGAAGAAAAAAAGATCTACAGGTGTTTGGAGTGCGGTAAAGAGTTTAAAGTGGAGGAGCAGTAGCTGGTACCCCTCCAAGGACAAATATGGACTCTATTTAACTCTCTCAAGCGTATATCTGAAAACTACGATAATCCGAAGGAGATTCATAGAGATCGCCCTGTCTGAACTTCCAATTGACTCCACACTGATTAATTGATATTCTTTTTTCTAAATGAGATAGGGGGTTAAAATGGGCGTTATATGTCGCAACTGTGGAACCGACAATACCCAAGACTCTGAATTCTGTAAAAAGTGTGCGACTCCACTCAACCATTCTGAAGAGAAACCTATCCCTACAGAGACATTAGAGGTTCCCAAAGAAGAACTCACCACGGGCACGACATTCGCAGGGCGATACCAGATTATTGAAGAATTGGGCAGAGGAGGTATGGGTAGAGTCTACAAAGCCCAAGATACAGAGATTAAAGAAAAAATTGCTCTCAAACTTATCAAGCCTGAAATCTCCTCGGATAAAAAGACCATAGAACGGTTCCAGAATGAATTGAAGCTGGCAAGGAAGATAAGCCACAGAAATGTCTGCCGGATGCACCACTTAGAGAAATCGGAAGGCAACTCTTTCATCACTATGGAATATGTCGATGGTGAGAATCTGAAGGGCATGATTCGGATGATGGGGCAGTTGAGTTCAGGAAAAGCGATTTCGATAGCTAAGCAGGTCTGTGAAGGACTTTCAGAGGCTCACAGAATTGGCGTTGTGCACAGAGACCTAAAACCCAGCAACATCATGATCGATAAGGACGGGAATGCCAAGATTATGGATTTTGGGATTGCCCGCTCATTAAGTGGAAAAGGGATAACGGGTGTGGGAGTGATGATAGGAACACCCGAATATATGAGCCCTGAACAGGTTGAAAGCAAAGAAATAGACCAAAGGTCAGACATTTATTCATTGGGTGTCATCCTCTATGAGATGGTGACAGGGCGAGTCCCTTTTGAAGGAGATACGCCTTACTCGATTGGAGTGAAACACAAGAGTGAGGCGCCCAGAAATCCGAAGGAAATCAATCCTCAGATTTCTGATGAACTCAATCGACTGATTCTGAAGTGTTTAGAAAAGGAGAAAGAGAAGAGGTATCAAAGTGCTGGAGAATTGCGTTCGGAGCTTGAGAATATCGAGAGAGGAATGCCTACGACTGACAGAGTAATTCCAGAAAAAAAACCTCTCACCTCAAAAGAAATCACGGTAACGTTCGGGTTGAAGAAATTACTGGTGCCTGCTTTGGCAATAGTTGCTATCGTTATTATCGCTGTTTTTATCTGGAAACCTTGGTTTAAACAGGCACCTACTCCGCTCCCATCTGACAAGCCATCCCTCGCCGTGATGTATTTTGAAAACAACACGGGAGATGAGAATTTTGACCATTGGCGAAAAGGCATCTCTGATTTACTTATTACCGACCTTACACAGTCTAAATACCTGAATGTCTTAGGTGGAGACAGGCTTTTTAATATTCTTCAACAACTCGATGAACTCGACTCCAAAAGCTTTTCTTCGGATGTGTTAGCAGAAGTGGCATCCCGTGGAAGAGTGAATCATATACTGAGAGGCAGTTATTCCAAGGCTGGGAATACAATACGAATAGATACAGTGCTTCAAGATGCAACCACAGGAGAACCCATTGCCACGGAGAGAGTGGAAGGAATAGGGGAAGAAGGCATTTTCTCCATGGTTGATGAGCTAACCGGAAAGATAAAGACTAGTTTTAATTTTTCAAAAGAGAAGATTGCAAGCGACCTCGATGAGCAAATCGGCAAGATCACCACGAACTCTCCTGAAGCTTATAAACATTACATAGAAGGAGACAATTATCAGAAAGCAGGGGATGCGAGAAATGCCATCGAATCATTTAAAAAAGCGGTGGAGGTGGATCCTGAGTTCGCACTCGCATACAACGATATGGGCGTTCAATATTACAATCTTGGCATGCGCGATGAGGAAAAGAAATATATACAAAAAGCCTATGAACTGAGGGAAGAGGTCTCAGAAAAAGAAAGATATGAAATCGAGGCAGAGTTCTACGGTTTATCGGAAAAAACCTATGGTAAAGCCATCGATACGTTCAATAAGCTTATCGAGCTTTATCCTGAGTATCCGGTTTTGAGAAGCGATTTAGGCTGGATATATATGCGTCTCGAACAATGGGATAAAGCTATTGAGCAATACAGCATAATAACTCAGAGCAAACATGAGGGAGTCAATCCGTACACAAATCTGGCATTATCATATCGGGCCAAGGGATTATACGATAAAGCAACAGAAGTTCTTGAGAATTATCTAATCGATTTTTCAGATAATTCCCAGATCCGACTGAGTCTGGCCCTAAATTATCTCTATCAGGGCAAGTATGACCTCGCTCTTTCAGAGGCCAACAAGGCTATTTCGCTTGCGACAACCATAACATCTCATCTATTTATAAAAGGAATAGTCCATCTCTGTCAGGGAGATTTTGCCGATGCCGAGTTCAATTTCCAAAAATCTCTGAATGGGGATGAAATTTTAGCTAAGCTATTAGGTATTTCAGGGATGGCAAGTTTATATCTGACACAGGGAAGATTCAAAGAATCAGCAAATCAATATAAGAGAGGCATAGAGCTTTCAAAAGAACGGGGGGATAGGGATTGGGAATCGCTGTTTCGTTTAGGGATGGGATACATATGTCTAAAATCGGAAAATCTCGACAAAGCTTTGGATGAGTACAACAAAGCGTGGGAGGTAGCTTCAGAAGAAGGAAGCCTTTTTTATCAAGAAGAAAGTCTATTCTTTAAAGGGCTGACCTATCTCAAGATGAAGTCCGTCAGCGATGCACAACGCATGGCCGATGAACTCAAAGAATCTCTTGAATCGGGGCTAAGCGATGCACGAATGAGATACTACTATCATTTGATGGGCCTGATTGAGTTGAGCAAGGAGAATTATTCAAAGGCGACTGGATATCTTAATGATGCTTTAACTTTGATTCCTTTTCAATGTCATTTTTGGTTGTTTGAGCATCATGCATTATTTATTGAACTTTTAGCATCTGCTTATTATATCTCTGGAGATATTGATTCGGCAGAGAGAGAATACGAGAGGATAATAAATCTCACAACAGGAAGATTGGATTTTGGCGACATCTACGCCAAGAGCTTCTACATGCTCGGAAAAATATACGAACAGAAAGACTATAAAGGCAAAGCCATCGAGAATTACGAGAAATTCCTCTACCTGTGGAAGGAAGATGA
>JASFPP010000172.1:0-8955 GCA_050115915.1 Candidatus Aminicenantota bacterium | reverse complement strand
GCACACGCTTCGATATAAGATCTTGGGAGACACTCTCGCCAACTCGTATTGATCAGGATCCAGGATTTTTCAAGAATCCTAAATTTGTCTTCTCCAAAAAGCCATCCCGTCATCTCCAAATTCGGGATGTTCTGATACTTTTCTCTCAGCGTTGCCTCTCTGTCGGCAAAGTGAGGTTGACATCCTCCCATAGCGATAAATTTGATGTCGCCAAACCTCTCTGCCAATTCGAAAAAATATTCGGGCCGCTTCCTCGGATCCCATCTCCCAATAAAACAGACAGTTGGTGAATCGGATTTTCTCAGGTATCTGGCCGGAATTTCGACCGGGCTTGGCAAAAAACGGGGGGGGGTCTCTAGGCCATAGATTTTTATCGCTTTTGGGATTGCATACTTTGCTGCGATAAATAAGTCATCGGCATTCTTGACCAATCTTTTCATCCGGTAATTTGTGTATTTCATGCGCCTCTCGTTTTGGCGGAGCGAAGATTCGCTGATCCCGGCCTCCCTCCATTCTCTTTTGCGGTCCTCTAACGTCCGAGGATCTCGAAAGGTGATGATATGTTTTTTTTCCGGGGCGCCAGCCATGGCTAAATAGGTTCCTAATGACGGCTCTTCACTGTGATAAATATCGGCATCGATCATTTTAAAGAGATGCCTGTAGCCTTTGGACGTCTTCCATCCTGAATAGGCCTGTGATTGATAGCTCAAGACGATAACGTTATCGTCTGTCTCTACAGGTCGCTGTCCTCCCCTTCGGGGTGTAATCACATATACTTCCAATCCTTTTTTAGCCAACCCTTTTGCCAGGCTTCTTGTGGTAGCACCGAACCCTCCGTAAAAGCCGTGGCTGAAAATTTCCGTAGCTATAAGACATATTCTCATGCGAAATTTATCCTAAAAAATTATCTTAGATTTCTCCACAGACTTTTTAAGATACCAATGATATCTTTGTTGAGCAAAAATGATATGAGTAAAAAGATGAGTATACCCAGAAAACCCAGCAAGAGAAAGCTAAACAGAGATAGAGGTGAAAAATATGACTTTGCGACCATAATGAATAACAGGAGAACTGTTGTCGCGGAAAAAGGAGGAAAGAGTGTTTTATAGAATTGTCTCAGACTGCAGTCAACGGCCTTAACAATTTTATAAGACAGGATAAAATTGATCAGGAAACCCGGCACAACAGCGGCCAGCGCCGCACCCGCAATCCCCCATTTATGGATAAAGGGATATACAAGGGTCAGAAATAGACTGAGCTGAAAGAGCATAAATTTTGTCAGGATTTCAGGTCTGCCGATGGCTTGAAATACAGGACCTATAGTGGCTCCCAACGATCTTATCAATCCTCCCACAGCCATAATCTGCAATGCGGGTATCATGGGACTCCATTTTTCTCCCAAGATGATAGAGGCGGTCTCCGGAGCGAACGCGAATATCAGCCCGGCTAATGGAAAGGACAGAAACGCAGTTAGCTTTAAAACTTTAAGATAGGTTTCTCTGAGCTTGGTTTTTTCATCCTGCAATTTTGAATAGGTCGGGAATGTGACTTGACTTATAACATGAGTAATCTGGGTAGTAGGAATTCTTGCAATATGACTGGCCATCTGGAAAAAACCCAGCATAGAAACACCCAAAAATTTTCCAATAAAAAAATCGTTTCCCCGGGTCAGGAAAAAAATGATGACACTCGATCCGAAAATCCATTTTCCAAAGTTGTACAATTCTTTTGTTTTAGTGCTGTCTAATTGCAATCGAGGCCTGTGAGGTTGAAGGAAATAACTTGCCGCAAATTGTACGAGATTTCCCGCTAAGATTCCGAAGACGAGAGCCCAGACGTTCCTGAAAATCAGCGCAAAAGAGACCGCTATGATAAAGTCGGCAATCGTGCCGCTGGCTCGATAGAAAAATTGTTTGTTGAACTCCAACTCTTTCTGGAAATAGACAACGCCGATATTCGTGAATCCACGAAAGAGGAAGGAAAAACTCATGGCCTGGATGATCGGTTTTGCCTGAGTTGTATTAAAGAACTCCGCTAAAAACGGAGCCGTACCGAACAGGACAATAAACAGCAAGAACCCTCTCAGGATCATGATTGTCCATGCAGAGTTGAGATAATTCTCGATGTCTTCTTTCTTTTGGATCAACGCTCTATCGAAACCCGTTTGAGAAAAAGTTTCCAACAGTGAGATCGATAGGAGTGCGATCCCCAATAAACCAAAATCACTGGGAAGGAGAATCCGGGCGAGAACGACGGTTCTGGCTAGAGAAAACAGTTGTTCGAATATCCGAAGAATAATGATCCAAAATCCGCTTTTGACCGCTCGTCGGGAGAGAGAATCGTTTCTGTCGGGGATCACTGCGCGTTCAATCTTTCTTTAACATTCGAGAGTAAATCCGGATGAGGGATGGAAATTTACGGAAGATGGTATTTATCAAAAACTCTTGAGAATATTGTGCTTTGGATAACATAACGCAATGATAATTAAAGATTTATCAAATGTAAATCTATAATTATTAAGCTTAAATAAGCGTTTTGGCACCCAAAAAACTTATTTTTCGCTTTTTGAAGCGATTTGTGATCGAAGGATTAGAAAATTAAGGGTCAAAAATAGGATTATCCTCTTCGAATTCAGTGAATCGAACCAGCCAAGGCCCTTATAAAAAAATGTCAACCTTTTCTGGCTCTGCTGCGTTTATATGGAGTGGCAGGATAATTCCTAACAAATAAAACAAATAGGCACGACGGAGATACGGAGGCTTCAGGAATCAATCTGGGCAGATATTCCGGAGCTTTCCGCAAGGTCTTCCCGATGAGAATACCCAACAGATTTTCCAAACCGCCTCGATTATCGGAATTCCTATTGGGCCAAGTATTTTCGGATCATGGCACTCTGACGACGCTCGGAGATCTCGAAGAAGTATACCATGATAAACTTGAGGAGACCGGGCCTTTTCGGGCTCGGCTCTGGTACCGAACACAAGTTTTACTCTCGCTCATCATGTTCGTCAAAAATTTCATCCAGTGGGGGGTTATTATGTTTCTACGAACTCTGAATTTTACTGTTCGATTGATCAAAAGAGATAAGTTCCATTACGGTTTAAACATCCTCGGCCTGTCTTTGGGTGTCGCCTGCTGTATCGTGATCTTTCTCTTCCTTCAACATGAACTCACCTACGATCGCCATCATGAAAACTCCGATCGTATTTATCGCATCTATTCCACCTATGTCACCTCAGGCGAGCCGATCAGATTTTCTGGGACTTCGCCCGCATTAGGTCCGCGCCTCAAGGAGGAATTTCCCGAGGTGGAAGACTATGTGCGCATCGTTCCCCGTAACCAGATGCTTTTCATTCAAAAAGAAAGAGAGGTTACCTCTTATGAGGACAACATTTACCTTGCGGACCCGAGCCTATTCAAAATTTTTACATATGATTTTATCCAGGGAAATCCCGATACCTGCCTCGATAATCCTCGGAGCATCGTCCTCACCGAATCCCTCGCAAAAAAATACTTTGGGAACGAAGACCCTCTCGGTAAGACCCTTCAGATGGACATTCAGAACGTTCTTGAAGTCACAGGTGTTATAAAGGCTCCTCCCCAAAACTCTCATTTGAGAATCGAGGGGATCCTCCCTGTTAAGTATGTGGACCCTGATGACAGACTTTTAGAGTGGCCGATGTTCGAGCTTTTTGGGTTTACGTTCGTTCTTCTCCCTCAAAATTATGATTTCGCCTCATTCCACAAAAAATGGCCGGCTTTTTATGAGAAGTATTGCGCAGAGCACGGCAAGACATATGGGCAGGTGTTCCAACCCATCTTCCAAAGACTCCCCGACATCCGCTACGATCCCACACCCATTAGAGGAAACGTAGCCGTCGGCAGCCGGTCCTATTTATTCGCTTTTTTTACTATAGGAATTTTCATCCTGCTCCTCGTCTGTATCAATTATATCAACTTGACGACAGCCCGATCCGCCACTCGCGCCAAAGAAGTCGGTGTGAAGAAAGTCCTGGGTTCGAATAGAGGTTATCTGGCCTCCCAACTCCTCAGTGAATCGTTTGTCCTTTCGGGTCTGGCAATCCTTCTCGCGTGTGTGATTGTGAAGGCATTCCTCATCACGGCTCCGACAGAGCGACTTTTTGGTTTTCTGATGCAGATCGACCTCCTGAAAAATTCTCTGCTTCTGTTGAGCCTGCTGGGGCTTTTTGTTTTTATCGCTCTGGCTTCAGGCTCCTATCCCGCCCTTTATATCTCATCCTTCCGTCCGGTAAAAGCACTCTCAGGAGTGCTCAAATCCGGGAAAAGGGGCTTGTTTATCCGTCGCATCCTCGTGACATCCCAATTCGTTATATCCCTTGGTGTCGTTGTCCTTATGCTGTTTATGTTCGAACAGATTAATTTTATGAGGAACAAGAATCTGGGATTTAAAAAAGAAAACGTTATCTCGTTTAGGATCCAAGGGGAATCGACAGCTGAAAAGATCGACACGTTGCGACAGGAACTCTTTAATCATCCCGGCGTACTCTCTGTGACCAATGGGTGGAACTGGCCGGGGAGGCCATCGACCGGCCTTTACAAGTTTGAAGGCAACAAAGGAATCGAGGAGCATAATTACTATGTGATGTTTGTGGGTTTCGATTATTTGGAAACGTTAGGTCTTGAGCTGGTCTCCGGGAGAAATTTCGATAGATCTCATTCCTCCGACCAGCTCAATGCTGTTATCGTCAACGAGACACTGGTAAAGGAGCTGAAATGGGAGAATCCGATTGGTAAGAGGATCGACCAATTCGATTTTTTTAAAGGCCAGGTTATAGGCGTCGTTAAGGATTTTCATTTCCGCTCTCTCCATAATACGATTGAGCCTTTGCTCCTCCGGATGCAGCCCGGTTTAAGGAACACGACTATGGTCCTACGAATCGATGGGCAGAATATCATCCAGACTATGGGCTTCGTTGAGGACAAATGGAAAGATATCGTGCCGAATCGTCCGTTTGAATACCGGTTCCTGGATGAGGACTTCGGACGGCTTTATAGAGAGGATCAGCGGCAGAATGCTCTCATGAAACTCTTTGCCGCGATCTGTGTCTTGATCTCTCTTCTGGGATTGCTTGGATTAAGTTCATTCAATTCGATTCGGCGAACCAAAGAAATCTCCATCCGGAAAGTGCACGGTGCCTCTGCCACAAATATCGTCGTGATCATGTTCAAGGAAATATTTGTGATGATTCTGATCGCGGTTGCCTTCATCTTTCCGGTTACATTGATGCTCAGAAACATGTGGCTGAATAACTTCGCTTACAGGACGGATGTCAACACTCTTGTATTTATAGGTGCGGCCATCGGTGCTTTATTGGTCGCCTTCGTTACAGCCAGCTACCACTGTCTCAAAATCGCTCACTCCAATCCCGCCCAGGTCCTTAAGCACGAATGATATCGGAAAATTATCCTCTTCTGTAGTGGGCCCTTAGCCAAAAAGTGTCTTGAATGGGGGACTCCTCAAACTCCTTGAATACGTACAAAATCCATGTCCTTTTGGAGACGAACTCAACTGTTTAGGTCTACTCTTCCATTCGCGGTCCATTTCAGGAAAAGCTTCATGTCGCCCAGTGTGTAGGCCAATTTTGCTATAGACACATTGAGCTTGTATTCACGGTCGATCTCTGTCTTTCGAAGGCGATAATACGCTTGATAGGCTCGTAAAAGACGGTAGGCCTCGCCGATGCCGAGCTCCCAATTGTCGAGGCTTGTTCTGAGCCATGTCCTGGCTGCCTTCAACGAACTTTTCGCGGCTTTCCACAGAGCGTCGTTTCTTCTCGCTTCGGCAAAGGCTTGACTGACCTCGAGGTTTATGTGGGCTTTGAGTTGTCTCATTTTTTCGAGAGCGGAACTGTATTCCGCGAAGTTTTTTTGGACCTCAACATTATGGACGAAGATATTTGGATCCCAACGCAAACCCAACATGGCTCCGAAATCCCTGTAATTGAAGTTATCCACAACAAAGGGATTTGTCTGATCCTCCCGGTGGCCTGCATAGGCATACCTGAGCCCTGCCGCGAGAAAAAGAACTGGATACCTTTGTTTTTTAGCCAGGTCTGTTTTTGCTTGAAGGGCGCGTAACCCTGACTGCATGCTTCTGATCTCCGGGCGTAGATGCTGTGCGATTTCCAAAATTCTGTCCAGTTGCCCTTCATCAAGGCTGAATTCAAGCAGTGGCTCATCTGACGCTTTGACCTTCTCGTCCAGATCGAAATCAAGAAGGGTGTTAAAGGTTTTTCTGGCCATCGTTTTATATTCGATGCTTTCCTGCCGGATTTGTTCCACATCGATGTAGAAGCTCTGAGCCTCCAGTAAATCGAGATCATCGACTTCAGACGTTTCATCCTCTATACGAGCCCTGATTTCAGACAGCAATTCTTCGTAACTGTCCATAGTGTTCTCTGCCAGAGAAACGGCCTTCTGGGCCGACAATAAACCCCAATAAGCCTTGGCCACTTCAAAAGACAGGCTTTGCAGGACATGATCCTGCTCTGATTCTTCGATATGAAGGGCTTCTTTAGCCGCTTGGATAGCCGTCGTTGTCCTCCCGAAAGTGAAAAGAGGTTGTATAAGCTGTAAGTCAAACCTGTAAAAAGGCCCTAACTTATCCAGATCCGTTTGCTTGTCGGGCGAAAAGAAGATATTGCCTCTCGCTTCCGGAACCAATCCTGTATAAAAATAGAAATCCATCTTGGGGGTATATTTTTGCAGGACAGCCTTTTTAACATCCTTGTCTGCCTTTTCCACTTTGAATTGTGCCGACTTCACAAGGGGATTTCGGGCTATGGCAGTGGATATGGCCGATCTCAGGGTATAGACTTCTTCTCTTGACAGGTTTTCTTGAGAAAAGCTAAAAGTCACAAACCATAGAAAGAGAAAAATAGAGCGGATTGTTTTTCTCATGACAAGCCTCACATTTATTTCAATTTGACGATCGAACGACTCGATAGGCGAATTCTCTGGCTTCGAATATTACTGGCGAAGTATATATATATGAATCAGCAGGATTAGTCCAGACTGACTCCTGAACATCTTAAGAATCTCTCCAGAATTTGTTGTTTTCATGGTAGAATGTGCCTTCGTAAGAATTCATCACTCATGAATAAGTGGTTCGCAAATTTCATAACCTTCATCTGCCGGCACTCTTACAAGCGGCCTACGCTGTTTCTTTTCCTGGCATTAATCATTACAATCCCCGCCGTTTGGCAACTCAACAAGCTCGGCTTGGACCAAGACCTCATCCGCCTTTTACCCGATGAAAACAGAGTTGTCCTTCTGAAAAAAAAGATGGACAAGATTGTCACCGGAAGCGGGGGATTTTTTGCCATCCTCCTGGAAAGTCCTGACGAAGGCAAGCTGCTGGACGCCTTCCAAGCCGCGGTGAGAGGAGTCAGGAAAATTGAGGGCGTCGGATTCCTCCAGTATGAAAATCCCCGTGACTTCTACCAGCAATACCGTTATTTACTGATCCCTTCTGCGGATCTGGATAAAGTATCCGAGTTTTTGATCAGGCTGGAAGCCCAAACCAGCCCCATAGGCGTAGATTTGTTGGGCGATGATCAGTCTGTCGAAGAGGGCGAAGAGGACAAAAAAAGAGTCAAAGACCTGAAAAAGTACCTCGACCTTCCCCCTTATCATCAGAGCGAAGATGGCCAGGTGATGGGCATTAAGGTCTACCCGAGACATGGGGAAACCGGCCTTGATAGCTCGCAAAAACTGTTGTTGGAACTTCAGGCTTTTACGCGAAGAATTTCCGATGAATTCTCTGTGTGGGGAGGAGTCAGTGGATCTTTGCGTGATCATCTCGACCAGTACGATTTTATTCTATCAGATTTGACCCGGTCTGGATTGATCACTTTGGGCCTAATCCTGGCTGTTTTGTTTATCGGTTTTCGTGATATCAGGACGCTTCCAGTCGTGCTGCTTCCTCTGGTTTTGGGGCTTATTTGGACCCTTGGTTCCATCCCCTTGTTCGTGGGAGAATTAAACGTTATCTCTTCTTTCCTGCTGCTTGTATCTTTTGGTTTAGGTATTGATTTTTCCATTCACATCATTCAAAGATTCCAGGTTGAATTGCAGAGAAAACAACCTTATGAGGCTCTGCTGGCTTCCTTCTCGAGCACAGGAAAGTCTGTTTTCCTATCTGGAGCGACAACAGCCACAGCTCTGTTCGTACTGATGTTTTCTCGTTTCAGAGGGTTTTCGGAGTTTGGTCTTGTCGGTGGTTTTTCCATCATCTTGATTTTAGCCGCAATGATCGTGTTCCTGCCGAGTATTGCAGTTCTGGGATGGAAATTCCGCTTGGTAAGAGTACGAACAGAAAGAGCTAGGGGTTTGAAAACACCGCAACCGCTTCTCACTATGCTGCTTTTAATCGTCGCTATGGGTGCCTTCGCTTTTGGAGTCTTTGGCCTTGAATTCGATTACGATTTCAGCCGGATGGAGGCCGAGGTGCCGCAGGAAAAGGATCTGAAGGATCGATACTATAAAGTTTATGAGAGCAAACGTTCTCCGGGAGCTCTCTTCGTTGCCAGTGGAATCCAATCCCTGGATGGACTCATTACATCTCTTGATGAACGAATGGCCAAGGATTCTCAATCCAGGATTCATCATTTCCAGAGCATCCGTAACCTTTCGCCAGACGAGGAGGAAGTGGGAAAGCGCCAATCTTTCCTGGCAGAGATAAAGGACATGGTGAAGGGAAGATGGATCGAGCGAGTGAAAGACACAGACTACAAGGAATTTATTGATGATATGCGCCAATGGACCCCTCCCTCACAACCCCCTGCTTTCGTCGACATCCCTGAAGCTATTACAGAGGGTTTGGTCTCCAAGAGTTATCCGGATCATTTTATGGTCCCAGTTTATATTAAGGGCGAGAAACAGAAGGGGAAAAACGCCATCGCTTTCAGCCGC
>JASFPP010000171.1:0-8971 GCA_050115915.1 Candidatus Aminicenantota bacterium | reverse complement strand
TGGGCCATATTTTTCCAGCGCAGCTCTCGCATCCACTCGAGTTCTGGGATTTTCTAATGTTTCGATGAGCACAGGCACATACTCTCTCTTTAGAAGCTTGGCAGCACTCGATATGGCATATCTGCGCACATCCACAGATTCATCCTTGAGCAGATCTTCAAGTTTTTCGATCAAGGCAGATCGAGAATCAGAGAATCCCAAGGCTTTAGCGATTTCCATCCTTTCCGTTTCCGAATCGCTGTCTTTTTCGTCGAGGATCTTGTCTATATATTCACCCATAACCTCTTTATAGACGTCCAGATTCATGATCTCTTCGATCTCCTTCAATAACAGCTCTTCAGAGGCCTGCTCTTCAAATTCCGGTACGATGCCCGACTCTGATCCCTCGAATAACATCCCCACCGAAGACATCCTGACCTCATCCTGCTTGTAGCCTATCAGTTTTTTGACTTCAGGAGTTAGTTTGTCTTGTTTAATCAGGTCAAAAATATCCATCGCATATAGGATGGAACTGCGATTTTTATCCTCGATGGTATCGAGAACGAGTTTCATGAAATCTACGTCCAACTTCTCGTCCACGAGTGTGTCCGCGCGTTCGCTCTTTTTCAGCTTTCCCTTGATGATATTGGCATATTCTTTGCTCACCTTCAGATTGAGAGCAACCCATACGAGGATAAACAGGAGCGACATAACACTCACAATCCTTATCGCGACAGCAGGAGCTGTCGGCACCAAAATGAAACCCATGAGTAAAAGAGCACCGATACCTTTGCCCAGCCGGTTGAGAAACATGTCGATGAAGATCTTCGACTTGTATTTCACTTCCGGCGATATCGGGATATAAAGAAGCTCCCTCACCGATTGATTCAGAGAAAAAGACAGGCTCTTATCGGTGCCTTTTATACCCAATGCAAACGGGATGCTCGGCGAACCGGCAATCCCGAATGAAAAGAAAAGGAGCATCAGGGGATACACGAGCAGAGTGAGGCGTATTCCGAAGCGTTTGATAAAATTGCTGGTCATGAGGAGTTGAACGAAAAACGGAATCACGAGCAATGCTGAGTTAAAATATCCGAAAAAGGAGATATAAAATGTCTGTCTAACGGCGTTTTCGATGACGTTATTGTACTGCCAGTCGATAAATGTGGATACGATCCAAGTGATGGTTACGACAGCAGCGAGGAGCTTTAAATAGTAGGTTGTGAGGACGGTTTTGAAACAGTCTAAAAATCCGACTTTTTTAAGCGATCCCGTTTTTCGAAGATTTTGCGTATCCTCCCGGAGGGCAGAGGGGCTGGCCCTTTTTTTCCACCGGAAAATCGCAGAGACGACACCGATATTGAGGACAAGCATGCCCGCAGAGAAATACAGGAGGTAATCCGGTATGCGGGTGGCCAAAACGCCGGCGAAGAGTCCTCCTGCAATTCCTCCGAGAATTCCACCGCTCACAAAGAAGCCGATCAACCTTTTGGCTTCCCTGGGATTGAAGATATCATTCACCAGTATCCAGAATTGAGTCATAAGAACCATAATGAAAACATTGGCCCAGATAAAAAAGACAAGAGGAACCCATCCGATATCTGTCAAAAAAAGAATCCCGAAGATAAAACTCGAAAGAATAAAAAAAACAAGACTGGAAATGATCAGAAAGCCTCTCGGTATCCGCATTTGAATTTTAGAATGGAAAGCGACAACAACACCCATAAAAACAGCTGTCAGTAGATAGGCAACAGGAAGGTTTACGGCTCTGTATTCGATAATGTATTTTGCATTCCTGACGGATTTTATGATGGTGTAAGGGGCGGATATGAGGAAAAAATAAAAAAACAGGAGGAGCGATATGACTTCTTCCCCTCGCTTGATCTCGACAGTTCGGGATAGAAGTCGATACAGACGATTTTTGGTCATAAATTGACTCAGTTTTCGATGAACTCTTGAGGATTACTGGTCTAAAAAGGCTGCCATGGCAATTTCTTCATTATCATGGATGTCGAGAACTTTCGTCAGCATAGTGACTTGAAAGACAAGATAGAGCTTCTGCGATATTTTTGCGATCTTCAGCTGACCGCCCAGATTGTGAGTGGAAATATAACTGGCCAGAATTTCTCCCACGCCGAAGCTGTCGATGAATTCCACTTTATCGAAGTTGAGGAGGATTTTTTTGTTTCCCGCATCCAGTTGATCCTTCACCAACTGGTGTAGAGTGACATCGGAGATGTCAGATCTTCTGATCTCGCCCTCAATATCAAATATGACAATTTCGTTCTGTTTCCTAGAATTTATCTTCATTCTTATCCCTCGCCCTTTCCGTTCTTAACGATTCTGAGGCTCTTTCTCGGCGAAACCCATCTCTACGGTTTGTCTAAGCCGTAAATAGGTTTGTACAAATTCTACTTAAGCTTTTTACCAGAACAGTATTTTAAAGTCAATCTCTCGCTTCATGAGACATAGTCGTCCCTTCGAGGTGAGCGACCTAAACCGCTCATGAGCTTGTGAATAATCCAGGCTGTTTTGGATTATTGGTTGATCTCAGTTGTCAATTTGTTCGCAGAGGAATATAATAAAAAAGGAGAACTAAAGTGATTCGGTGGACGATCTGTAGGGGAGAGGTTCCTTCCTTAGTATGAGGCTATCAATGAGAACGGATGAAATCAAGGATAGAATGAGGCCAAATCGGAATGTTTTTCTCATCGGACTCATAACAGTACTGTGTCTCACATTTTCTTTTGCTGCGGACGAGCCCTGCGAATGGACAGGGATAAAAAAAATTGTGGCGATCGGGGACCTTCATGGAGATTACGATAACTTTGTAGAAATTTTAAAGGGGGTTAAGCTCGTCGATGACTCCCTGCACTGGATAGGTGCGGATACTCATCTTGTCCAAACAGGAGATATTCTGGATAGAGGTCCAGACGCGAGGAAGATATTCGACCTGATTAGAGACCTGGAAAAAGAGGCTGAAGAGGCCGGCGGGATGGTCCACATGTTGATCGGAAACCATGAAGAAATGAATATTACGGGTATTGCCATCGACAACCCGAGATATGTGACCGTAGAGCAATTCAAATCCTTTCTTCCCGATGACTTCAAAGAAAAGAAAGAGAAAGATTTTAGAAAGAAGTTTGAAAAGGAGAACAACAATTCTTCGGACACAGAGTCTACCTATGAAGATAAACTCAGAGATTACTGGTCGGATGTTTTAAGAAAGGACCGGCGAGCGAAAGCGGAGTATATAAGTTACTTTAACGAAAACTACGGGAAATGGATCTTACAGCACAATGTCGTGATCAAGATCAATGACACGATTTTTGTTCACGGTGGAATCAGTCAGAAATATTCTAAAATGAATTTAAGGGATATTAATGACCAATTGCGGGACGAGCTAGAAGGATTCCGCTTGGCTCTGAAAAGAGGGAAGGGTTTGAGGTCTAGGCCAAAAATTGTCTACGATCAGAAAGGCCCTCTTTGGTACAGAGACTTGGCTCGAAATGACGAAGAGGAGTTTGCAGAAGAAGTCCAGTCGATACTGGATAATCTCGGGGTTAAACATATGGTGATCGCCCATACTCCACAAAGCGGGAGCAAGATCGTATCCGAAGAATATGTAAGCCGTTTTGATGAGAGCATATGGGTCATCGATACGGGAATATCAGAAGTTTATGGAGGCTTTTTAAGCGCCTTGATCATAGAAGATGGGGATATCTGGCTTTGGCCAGAAGGGGAAATCAATGAAAACTAGGATAATTGCGATGCTGGGTCTTTGGATGGTTTCGATCATGATATTCGTTTGCGGAAGAGATTTGAATATCAACCAGGATATTACTGATATGACCAAACTGGAACACTACCTTAAAACGGCTGAAATCTTAGAAGTAGAGATCGATAGTTTAGAAGGGAGAACAGCCCCATGGGCGGTGATGTTGGATGACGGAAAGACAGCGAGACAGGCAATATTCAAGTATGTCGATCGGCAACGCCCCACACTGCTTCCGGATAGCTATAATTATGAAATTGCTGCTTACAAACTGAGTAAGCTCCTCAAATATTCCGCGGTCCCTCCTGTTGTGGAAAGAGAGATCAAGGACACCATAGGATCTCTTCACTTATTTCTCGAGGGATGTTTTCCGCTCAACCAGAAACAGAGAAAGGGAATAGAGCCCGTAAATGCCAAAAAATTCTCTGATGACTTATCCACTATCGCCGTGTTTGAAAACTTGGTCTTTTGTGAAAGAAACCCGGAGGATATTTTTATCCAGGAAAGTGATTGGAAGATCTGGCGTGTGGATTTTTCCGAGGCGTTTTCGCCAGCTGCAGAACTTTTCCACGAAAATGATATCACCAAATGTTCGAGGACGCTCTTCCTCAATTTAAAAAATGTGGATCAGCGCGTGATTGAAGGCCAGCTTCAGAAGCATCTTAATGAAGAGGAGCTCGATACTCTTTTCAAGAGAAAAGATCTGATCATCGATAAGATCACCCTTTTGATTGAAGCCAAGGGTGAGGATGCCGTTTTGTTCTAATCCGCCTTCCGATAAAAGCCTGCCCAAAAATTGTGCAATTAAATTTAATCTCAATAAAATCAATTTGTTAAAAAAAGTCCGTTAGATTTTTCAACAAACTTTTGCACAAAAAGCGTGGAAAAATATTTTTATTTTGGATTGACTTTTCCAGGCAACTGTGAAAAATTCAAGAAAACTCCGAGGGAGGAAAGACTATGGGGAATGCCGATAATTCAATAAGACAGAACACGAATGGTGTTTTGCACAAATTGCTCGGTGTTTTTGCCACGGTTTATCCGGGTGAGGCGCCAACAGCATTGCTATTAACGCTTAACATTTTTTTAATATTTGTGGCCTATTATATTATTAAACCCGTGCGCGAAGCGTTGATCCTGGCCGGCAGAGGGGCTGAAATGAAGAGTTATCTGTCTGCCGCTATCGCCGTCATTCTCATTTTTGTTGTGAAGGCATTCAGCCTCGTTTCCTCGCGTTTCCCAAGACAAAAATTGATCACATGGGTGACTCTTTTCTTCGTTTCCAACTTGGCTATATTTTATGCGGTGTCTTTTATGGATGTGAGTCTTGGGACGATCGGGATCATATTTTTTATCTGGATCGGAGTTTTTAATGTTTTAGTCCCTGCCCAATTCTGGGGTTTTGCCAATGATATCTACACTCCTGAAGAAGGAAAACGGCTGTTCCCGATCGTCGCGTTTGGTGCGACATTTGGAGCTTTTTTCGGGAGCTTGGTGGCAGGTTGGCTTGTCGAACCTTTGGGGCTATATCAAATGATGTTGGTATCAGGCGCAATTTTGATTTTGTGTATTCTGCTCGCATGGATTATACACATTAGAGAAACAAAAAGGATCAAACAGAAGGTATCCACGAACGATCGAACGGCGGGTCAGGAAGAGGACAAGGAAAAACCTCTTAAAAAAGGGGGAGGCTTCAAGCTCGTTTTTAAGCGAAGATACCTTCTTTACGTTGCTGTATTTGTGTTGCTGCTGAATTTTATCAACACTAATGGTGAGTTTATACTGGGTAAATATGTCGAAAGAGAAGCCGTTAAGGTTGTCGAATTGGGTCGATCAGACGGACTTAACGCTGAAGAATACATCGGCAAGTTTTATGCGGGTTTTTTTAAATACATGAATCTGTTCGGTATACTGATCCAGCTTTTTCTTGTCTCGCGGATTTTTAAGTGGATCGGAGTTAGGGGCGCTCTGTTTGTTCTCCCCTTTATTGCCCTCGGTGGATATGCTTTTATCGCGATCGGTGCTTCCTTGCTCATTGTGAAGTGGGTCAAAGTCACAGAGAACGGGACGGACTACTCTTTGATGAATACGACCCGACATGCGCTGTTTCTCATCACATCCAGAGAGGAAAAGTACAAAGCCAAAGCAGCGATCGATACGTTTTTTCACAGATCCGGAGATGTGCTTTCGGCTCTAATCGTTTTTGTTGGAACAACATACCTGGCGTTAAACTCGACCGGATTTGCAGGTTTCAATGTCGTCTTGTGCTTGATCTGGATCGTTCTCGGAGTGATGATAGCCAAAGAGCATAAAAAATTTGCGGAGAAGTAAAATCTGAGGGAGGGCCGCCGAGTGAGAATCGAGAGATACCAACTCCGACTCTGAAAATGAACGAACGCTTTTTCGAAGCTAAATTCAATTTGATTTTCAGGGTTTGAACAGTTATCATAAAAATGATAAACAAGTGGGGATGACTGACTTATAGGGATAACACGATGAAGAGAAGACCATTTCAAGGGATCGTTTTTGTCATTTGTATCGTTCTTGCGTCTTCTGTTTATGCACAATTCACTCCTGAAGAGCTCGCACAGCGGCCTCGATTGGAAGAATTTCTCAGAACTGCAGACATAATCAGGTCGAAGGATATCGGTGAAGGTGTGACGAAACCCTTAAAACTGGATATGAAAAAAGAAGACGAAGAACACAGCGGTTGCTGGAAGAATCCGAAGGGCATGAGAGAGGGTTTTCTGGAAGGCTGGCAGTACGAGATCGCTGCCTACGAGATGGATAAGCTTCTCGGATTGAACATGATCCCCCCCACAGTCGAGAGAGAATTCGAGGGCAAACGAGGGTCTCTGCAATACTGGATAACGAGTGAAATGAACGATCTGGAAAGAATAGAGCAGGGGATAAGAATTCCAGAAGAGAATCTGGAGATTTGGAACAAACAAAAATATTTAACGCGGGCCTTTGATTGTTTGATCGCCAATGAAGACCGCACCCAACAGAATATCCGCTACAAAAAAGGTTGGCGGACAATTCTTATCGATCATTCCCGGAGCTTCCGCAGCTCTGACAAATTCAAAAAACAGCTGGTTTTTGGCAAAAATGGTCTTTTGGCGCAAAAACTGTTCAGAATTCTACCGAAGGTTTTTGTCGAAAAGGTCAAAGCACTGAACTTCGCTGATATAAAACACGCTGTCGGGCCTTATCTCACAGATGAGGAGATCGAAGCGGTCCTCATGAGGAAAAAGCTTCTGCTCGATGAAATTGAAGAAATGGTCAAAGAAAAGGGAGTAGCTAAGGTCCTGTATTAGTTTTGGTGTTGATTGCAATACAGCATTTTAAAATACAAACATGGAAGGAGGGACTCAAGTGAAAAAAACCGTTTTGACTCTTTTAGTATTTATCCTCTTTCTGGGATTTAATTGCCCTTCATTCGCTCAATTCAAGTCGGAAGAGGTAGAGGCGCGAGAAAAATGGGAGGAATTTCTTGCAATGGCTGAGGTCATTGAGGAGGAGCAACCCTTCAGTGACAGGGAAGCGGTCACGAAACCATGGGTTATCACATTGGAAAAGGATGGAGTCACGAATAAAGCCATATGGAAAAATCCAGAGGGCCGCATGAAGGGCTTTATGGAAAACTGGAGATGGGAGATCGCTGCCTATCAGCTGGACAAGTACCTGAACCTCAACATGGTACCTCCAACTGTG
The DNA here is from genome assembly GCA_050115915.1 of Candidatus Aminicenantota bacterium. Classification (GTDB taxonomy): domain Bacteria; phylum Acidobacteriota; class Aminicenantia; order Aminicenantales; family Aminicenantaceae; genus WTAW01. The sequence goes on along the minus strand of JASFPP010000171.1, from coordinate 1,503 downwards.
GAACGTCGTTTTCAGGGGAACAGGGGATCGTGCCAGCTGTGGGTCGATTCCATGATGAGCCTCAAACAAAAAGTTGAGGACAAGGTCAAGACTCCCTCCTATAAAATTTTTTACTGGAATCGAGCTCTCTATCTGCAAAGGGCCTTCGACAACCTGATCGCCAATGAGGACCGCCATCAGAATCAATATCTTATTACAGATGATTGGCGTATGATCCTCATCGACCATTCCCGGACATTCCGCACATCCAAGAAATTCACAAAAAATCTGATTTACGACGAGAAGTACAAAGAGGGTCCCACGTTTATCATGAAGGAGATTCCCAAAGCTCTGTATGAGAAACTCAAAAGTCTCAATATCGAAGTCATCAAGGAGGTTGTCGGGGAGTATTTGACAGATACAGAGATCGAAGCCACCCTGAAGCGCAGGGACTTGATGATCGAGTGGTTGGATAAAAGAATCAAAAAGATGGGAGAAGAGAAAGTCCTTTATTGACTTCAGGCCTTATCGTTTGCGCGGATAATCCCATTCTCCTCGAGATAGCGAATAACCGCATCTTGGCATTGAATGAGGGAGAGCTCATCTGTATCGAGCGAAAGTTCGGGATCGAGCGGTTCTTCATAAGGGGCGGATATGCCGGTAAATTCCTTGATCTCTCCTGACCGTGCTTTTTGGTAGAGACCTTTGGGATCTCTTTTTTCAGCTTCATCCAAAGACACCTTGACAAAAACTTCGATAAACTCTCCCTGTTTGAGGAGTCCTCTGTTTCGGTCTCTATCTTTTCGGTAAGGAGATATAAAAGCTGTCATCGTGATAAATCCCGCGTCAGCGAACAACTTGGCCACTTCCCCGATGCGGCGGATGTTTTCTTCGCGGTCATCGGGTGAGAATCCCAGGTTTTTATTCAAGCCGTGACGGATGTTATCTCCATCGAGAACATAACTCATATGGCCCCGCTCGAAGAGCCGCTCTTCGACCGCACGGGCGATCGTAGACTTGCCTGAGGATGAAAGACCTGTGAACCAGATAACTACTCCTTTTTGCTGGAGCATCCTCTCTCTGTCTGATTTTGTAATAGCACCATCATGCCAGGTTATGTTTGTCGCTTTTTGAATCGTCATTGTTTATTCTCCAAAATTTCATTCAATCCTGAATTCTCCATGAGCCTCTATCGCTGCAAAGGTGAGGTCGCGGTCCCCGAAGCTGATTTGGACAACCGAGAGCCGACCCAACCTACCTAGGCTACAATGAATGTTTTGTTGTGAGATTGGCGGGTTGGTCGGCTCGGCGCCCGAAGGGTAAAAAATGCCCATTGCAAAAATGAGAGCGAAAAAAGTAAGAAGGCCTGATTTATAAACGCGATGAAAAAGATGAATCATGGGATATGTTTGAGTGGTAATAGGTAGGGGCATTTTTTATGAACGATTCAGGAGAGGTTTTTGTAATAGTCCACAAGGATTTCGGCAACCTCAGGACGGCTGAATTCTTTCGGCGGCATCTCTC
>JASFPP010000170.1:0-8981 GCA_050115915.1 Candidatus Aminicenantota bacterium | reverse complement strand
ACATCGTTGAGATAGACAAATTAAGGAAAGTTTACAAGGGATTTGTCCTGGACAGCATTTCTCTCGATATCCCCAAAGGCTCCATCATGGGACTCATCGGTCCCAACGGAGCAGGGAAAACAACGACCATAAAGATCCTGATGGATATGGTTCAACCCCAAAGCGGTTCTGTACGGATCTTCGGGATGGACCACAGGAAAAACATCAAACATGTGAGAAACAGGGTGGGGTATGTGGGGGAAGAACATTATTTCTATGGTGATAAAACCGTCACTTGGACAGAGAAATTCGTCTCCGGTTTTTTCGACAACTGGGACACAAACGCGTTCCAGAAACTCCTGACGGATTTTGTCATCAGCCGGACAAAAAAAACAAGAGAGCTCTCCAAGGGAATGAAGGTGAAGCTTTCGCTGGCCATTGCTCTGTCGCATCAACCAGAGCTCATGATCCTGGATGAGCCCACAGCCGGGCTCGACCCGGTCATACGGCGGGAAGTTCTAGAGCTTTTACGGACCTTCCCGGAAGATGGCAAAAAATCTGTGATCATCTCCTCCCACATCACAGACGATATTACACGGATCGCGGACTATGTCGCCTTCCTGGTCGAGGGGAAGATCGCTCTCACAGAAGCCAAGGACGAATTGCTGTCCAAGTGGAAAAGAATTCATTATAAGGATGGGGCCCTCGAGGACCGGATCGTTAACACTCTGACAAGCCGGAAAATGCACATGTTCGGGAACTCAGGGGTTACGAATGATTATCCGGCCCTGAAGGAGAACCTTGCTAACGGAATGGCCAGAGAGGAAATCAAAGTGGAAAATGTGGATCTGGATGATGTCCTTATTGCGCTTGTCAAAGGAAAAGGAGAGTAGCCATGTGGAAAGTCATGACAAGGAACATGAATTTTTTCGTTTTTTATTTTGTCATTATCGCCAGCTTGATCATTGTCCTGAGGCTTATCACCGGGAGCGAGCTCTCCACAGCTTTTGTGATCATCTCTGGGGTACTGGTGTTCGCCCTTGTTTTTGGATCGACATTCACGAACGAACAGCATGAAGAAAAAAACAAAGGCTATATGTTTCTGGATACACTTCCTGTAACCGCCAGAGAGATCACAGAGGCAAAATTCGCGTTGGTTTTGCTTACCGTTGGACTTTGTGTGGGATTTCTTTTAATCCTCATTTCCTTATCCGGCAGTCCGTCGGAGACGACCGCCATCGCTCGATCCTATGTGCTTTTCACGGGCGTGGCTTGCTTAATATCGGCAGGAGTGAACTACATAGGCATATTCGCCCTAGGCTTCACAAAATATCTGGTCGTCGTGGGTGTCGGTTGGGTTACACTGAGTCTTACTCCGATGATCATTTTGAGGATCTATGAGGGCCGAATGCATGTTCTTCAAGAGACCATCCTCAATTTTTTTTCCGGAATAGACTGGCTGATTGTGATTCCTCCGGCCTTAGTGATCTACTTTATCTTGATGTTGGTGGCCGCAAAAGTGCGGCACTTGAGAAGTACTTGAACCACTCTATTTATTCGGACCAACGATCTGGATCTCATGAGGAAAGGTGCGCGTCGAGCTGTCATCAAACTGCACCATCACATCCACTTGATACGTTTCTCCCTTTTTCGGCTCCGTAAAAAGACCAATCGCATCCTTCTTGGTGAATTTTGCCATATAGGAACTCCCATGTATGCCATCGCTGGAAGGTTCAATCGGGATACCACCATTGTAGCTCATCACCGTGGCCCCAGGAACGATCGTATCGAATCCCTCCCCTCGAAATCGCACGGTGACGTATCCGTTACTCGTAATCCAATTGGTGTTCCATTTGTGAGGATCGATATCCATACCCAGGTCTTCTTCAGGCTCATCGGGCCCCTGGCCAACAATCTCGATCTCGAAGGGTTTATCTACAGTTCCTTCGCTGTAAGTGATAGTGACTGTGATCTCATGAGAATCCCCTCTTGTTGGATTGGGGATGGCGGCGATCGCTGCGCTCTGATTAAAAAAGGCTTTGAAATATACTCCTCCTTTATCGGTTCTTGTTACCTGGATGCCAATCCCAGTTGGCCCGGTGATCACCACAGACGTGATCGTATCAAATCCAGCTCCATAAATTCTTGCATGTCCCTCATCCACGCTGTTTACCCAATCGATGTTCCACTTTTTTGGCCGAATTTCGACCTCAAGATCCTCAGAATGTTTTTTATCCCTGTTCATGTGTTGCAACATCACAGAATTGTTCTCTTGAATTTGCAACTGCATTCGGATTTGTTCACCGGACTGAATATCCGCTACATCGATGTGGGATATATGGTTATCAACGTTCACCTCAAGAGACTGATTGCCTGTAGGAACACCCTCCAGACGGAAGTCTCCGTTAACGTCCGGATAGGCCCGCACATTTGTGTTTTTTATACTGACTTGGATCATCCTAAAATCGATCGTGTTATTTCCGGTTGCAACAAAATTCCCGACGAGAACAGCACCCTCGTATAGATTCCCACCGGATAATTCAGGGCCAACAGGGCTAGAATCCCGGCTGCATTGAATCGCACACAAAGACAGACAAAATACCGCTAAAATTAAAAGATAGGACTTCTTCACTTCATCCTCCTCGGCCTTTATAATTATTTGTCGTTACAGCGACAAATATTTTGCTGTCTAATTCAAAACTATCAAAATAAAATAAAGCTGTCAATACGATTTAGTCAAACTCCGGGAGAGTTAATTGAGCGTGCGCCAAGCCGCACAAGCCTTTTATATCCATCCGCAGATTTATCGGTCAGAGAGAGTCTTCATGAACAGGACTATCAGGTCTTCTTCTTCGTCCGTGAGACCTAAATCTCCCATCTCATCGACATTGACGTTTTCCGTGATCTCCGGGGGAGGCCATTCAGCGCCGTCTTGGTCTCTCGTGTTATAGAAATTCACCACTTCTTTCAGAGTCTTAAAGAATCCGTTGTGCATGAAAGCTTTGGTAAAGCCCTCATAGGGCCTTAAGTCCACGTTGCGAAGAGTGGGAACTTTTTGTTTCCCATAGTTCTCTTTGGCGAGCTCGGCATATTTTTCGGTTCCTTCTAGGAAGCCTCCCAGTCCCTTGTCCACCCAGTCTTTACCGTCTGGATTAAATTCCTTGTCCTGGATGTAGAAAGGGTTGTCGGGATTCCTGGGAACGCCCAGGTTGTCGTAGGTAAAATCTGTGAACAAAGGCGGTGTTTCTCCATCCTCGGATGTCATGATATGGCATTCCGCACACAGTCCTGTGGTGTTGAAGAACATAAGGCCATGCACTTCATTATCATCCAATCCCAGGCCCTTGAACTGATCCATGTTCGCCTCGTCGATGGTGGTTATATCCAACCCCGCTTCTCTGGCTTTGCGCCAGAAATCGTCGAATTTAGAGGTGAATTTTGTAACTTCGAAGGACCTTTCAAAAGCAGCGACGGAACGCGCGATCCTCTCGTATGTGCCGTCGATATCCGTCTCTGCGTCCAAAGAGTCCGGCCCCCAGACCTCCTTGAAGAGGTCAGCATAATCCGCTTCTTGAACTTTGAGGATAACGCTTTTTTTATCGGGCATATTCATCTCGAGAGGGTTGAGGAAAGGCCCCATGGCCTGCTCGGCAATGGTGTCTCCTAAGTCCCAACCGGCGGCTCTTCCGTTCCAGAACATCCCGCCAACGAATGTCCCTTCCTCGTCGATATGAAGCGGGGGACTGAATCCCGCATAGGCGGCTGTGGGGGGTTTTGTGTTTCCGAAACGTGGCTCCAACGCACCGGCATAGACTACAGTGGTGCCATTCACATCGCTGTCGGGTCCGGTCCAGCCCACAGTCGGCCCATGGCAGGTGGCACAGGATTGACCCTCTGGTGAAGAAAGGTTTGCATCGAAAAACAACCGCTTCCCCAGCAATTCCTTGGGCGTTAATTCTTGAGCCGCAAGCTCTTCTTTTTCGACCGGAGCGACATCCTCCTTGTTCGTGCACCCAAAAATGAAGATAAGTGCAAAAACAGTCGAAAAGATTATCAACGTCTTCGTAATTTTCATGATTCTCCCTCCATATCTTAATTTATCCTCTCAAAATGACGACTCATGATACCTCAGTCCATGCAAATTTTCAATGAGTTGCGGTGCCGCTTTTTTTTGTTAAATATCCCGATGCAAAAAAGAACACCCACACCGGCACAATTCAACCAAAGAGAACCCGGCCAAAAAATGGCGACCGCGCTAAGGAAGAGGATAATCCGGGCCAGAAAATTTATAGACCCGAACAAGTATCCGGTAAAGGCAAACGCAAGGGCGAATAATCCAACGAGGGCGAATGCAAAGATGACGAGGCGATCCGCCCAGGTGCCGCTGATCAATCCCGTGTAGGCAAAGAGCAGTGGCATGATGTAGAGTCCCTTGGCCAGCTTCCAGGAAGTAAATCCTGTGGCCATGGGGCGAGAGCCGGAGATCGAAGAGGCTGCAAATGCCGCCAGGCAAACAGGGGGTGTCACATTCGAATCCTGGGACAGCCAGAAAATAATCATGTGCGCGGCCAAGAGCGACACACCCATGGAGGTCAAGGCGGGCACGCTCAAGATGGCGATCATGATGTAAGCGGCCGTTACCGGTAAACCCATCCCGAGTAAAAGGGAGGCTCCTGTAACAAGGCAAAGGGCCAAGAGGAGATTTGCACCTGACCATTCCACGATCAGTTGGGAAAAGGTGATCGAGATCCCGGTCATGTTGATGGTTCCGATAATGACCCCTGCAGTGATGAGCAGGATCCCTGTCGGGATCATGTTTGATGTGCCTGTGGCGAGTGCTTCTATGATGTCTTTGAGGCTCATCCGGTTGTTTTTGCTGATCCAGGAGGATACAACGACAGCAAGAATGGCAAAGCCGGCTGTGTAGGTGGGAGTGAATCCAGCCGCCAACATGGCGATTAGCAGGAGGATGGGCATGACGAAGGGAATACCCTCTTTTAAAATTTTTACGGGTGATTCGAGCTCGGCAGTTGGTGTTCGTGTTTTATCAATCCCCTTTCGTTTGGCTTCGAGGATCACATAGAAGGCCACTGAAGCGAAATACAGGATGGCGGGAAGAAGGGCGACTCCGATGATGGCTGCATAGGGAATCTGAGTCCATTGGGCCATGATAAAGGCACCGGCTCCCATGATGGGCGGCATGAGCTGTCCCCCCGTCGAGGAGGCTGTTTCCACGGCGGCAGCGAACCGGGAATGGAAACCCGCCTTTTTCATCATCGGGATCGTGATGGCGCCGGTGGACACCGTGTTGGCCACGGCGCTTCCGGAGATGGTTCCCATCAGGCCGGATGCGAAGACGGCAACGATCCCCGGTCCTCCGGTTATTTTTCGGGTGAGGGTGTGTGACAATTTGATGATAAAATCCCCGCCTCCCGACTTGAGCAGGAAGGCAGCAAACAGGATAAACAAAAAGACATAGGTAGAGGATATCGTAGCGATCATCCCGAAGAGACCTTCGTCGGTGAAAAACATCCTGTAGAGAACCCGGGAGAGGGTCATGCCGCGGAAACTGAAAATACCCTCGACATGCCGGCCCCACCAGAGGACATAGGAGAGGAAGGCAAGGGCCAGGATGGGGATCACATACCCCGAGGTTCTTCGCGCAAGTTCGATAGCCAGGATGACGGCAACGCCAGCAAAGATCAGATCTGAAAGGACAGTCACTTCATTACGGTCATGAAGAGCATTCTCGAAGAGAATTAGATAGGCACTCGTGGATAGGATGGCAAAAGCTAGAGCCCAATTTATAAGAGCAAGGATTTTGTGCCGCTTTTTTGTCTTGATTCCGGGATATAGGATAAATCCCAAGAAACCCAAGAGGCTGAGGTGGAGGGCATTCCTCCAGAGATCGCTGAGGTCTCCAAACGTATTGGCCCAGATGTGGAACGCCGCCACTCCTGCCGCGATCCCGGTGATCCACTTATTGTTCAAGAGGTCACTGGATGATCTCAAGCCAACAGTAGGATTATCCGGAGCTTCACTCTGGGACTTATCCATGAATCCAACCTGCGGATAGTTCAACAACTCGTGAACGATTCAGGTCAAGAATAAAAAAAACGATGAACTATTTCAATAGAAGATGAGAGGGGATAGACAGCCCTTGCTCTCTGTAATACCTCAAGGCACCGGGATGGAGCGGTACAGGCAATCCTGCGAGTGCCGTTTCGACCGACATCTTCTCAGTGGCCCTGTGCACCTGACGCAGAAAGGATAAATTATCGTACATATTTTTGACAATCTTATAGATGTGGTCCTCACCGATATCTTCATGTACAACAAGGAGATTGGATTGGGAGACGGTTTGAATGGGTTTATCCTGGCCGGGATAGGTTCCAGCTTCGAGGATTGCACGTTTCCATACGGCATACTCGGAATTGACCGCTTCGAGCTGGTGCTCTGTGAAATCAAGAATCCTCATCCCCCTGGGACCAAGAACGGCATAAGCCTGAGTGATGGCACTGGCCGGGGGGCCCGCAGGAATATTCATGCCCACGATGCGGCCGTTCTGGAGTGCACCAGCCGATGGGTTGTAGCCCAAGTATTTGAGCTTGAAGTCTTTGGCAGGATTATAGCCTAAGGCCTCAAGGATCACCCGGCCCGATGTTTCTGTCCCGGAGCCTCTTTTGCCGATTGAAAAATTCTTCTTTGTGATGTTTTTGAGGTCGGACATGTCTCCTGAATCCACATACTTTTCGAGGATCACAAAGTGTTCGACATTTTCCCAGAGAACGGAGAGGGATCTGATATAGCGCTGGGGATTATCCTCATACCGTCCTCTCCCCTGCCAGGCCATTGCACCGTAAAGACTCTGGATTATGGCCAGGTCGGCTTCTTTATTTTTGAGTAGCTGAATGTTCTCTCCGGAACCCGCAGAGGTGATGGCAGTCAGGGAGATATTGTCGGACTGATCCAGATTGTTCGTGGTGATTGTTGCAATAGCTACACCTACAGGGTAGTACGTCCCGCCGGTTGTGGCTGTGGCGAGGACGAGTTGCAGTTTTTTGTCAAATCCTCGGGATGATAATGTCACCAAAACAAGCGCCACCAAACACAACACGAGGGGCCAAGTGGCATTTTCTATCAATCGCCATTTTTTTGGTGGGCTCATTTTGTCCTTTAGAATAAAAGAATGGCTCTTTTCTGGGGGATCCGTTCCTCGAACGGACCGGGGGATGCTCCGGATGATTTCATGCGGTAACTCAATTGTTTATTTCACTCTAGTTTAATATATTTTTATTCCCCGGAAAAGATTTTATGATCACTTGTCTAAGAAAATTCAAATCATTTAGAATAAGAGGAATAAAACGAACAAATAAATGGTCTAATGAAGTGCAAGGGCTGCGAGAAACTGTATGCGAGAATGGACTGATACCGTGGAATTAGGAGACCAAACTGAACGAACAGGAACTCATAACAAAGGCCCGCAACGGCGATAGCGAAGCATTCAAAGAGATCGTCACCAAATACGAATCGCGAGTCGCCGCAACGGTGATTGGAATGCTGGGACACACGACCGAAGCTGAAGATGTCGGACAGGAAACATTCGTCCGCTTCTACCAGTCGCTCTATCGATTTAGGGGCGAATCGAGCATCGGCACATACCTCACGCGGATCGCCATCAATCTTTCGCTCAATGAGATACGAAAACGGAAGCGAAGCAGAAATCTCCTTTTCTCAAAAAATGAGAACGCAATCGAGAACGTACCGGATCCACACGACTCGAAAGATCAAAAAGAGGCCAAAACGCTCGTTCAGTGGGGACTTCAAAAACTCCCCCCAAAGTTCCGATCGGTGATCGCGCTACGCTTAATCGATGGGTACTCGACAGAAGAAACAGCGAAGATTCTCAACTTGCCAGTGGGGACCGTGCTTTCGCGCTTGGCCCGTGCACAGATGAAATTGAAGGCCATTTTAACACCGGTTTTTAATGGGGAGCTTTCACTATGAAGGGGAAAAAACATAACAGGAAAGTTCAAAAACTGCTTTATCGATCTTTAGACAGCGATCTAAACGACAAGGATCGAAAAAAGCTGGATGCGGCGCTGGAGGAATCAGAGGAACTTCGGAAGGAAAGAGAGAGGTTATTGGCTCAACGTTACGCTGTGACTGAAAGCGCCAGCCATTCCTTCGGTCCGTTTTTCACCGAAAAAGTGATGAACCGAATCGAAGGACTGGATCAGAAGAAAAACGGATTGGAAGCATTCTATGAAAGTTTTATGGCTGCTTTTCGTAAAGTTGTTATCGTTAGTGCTGTGGTTCTGGTGCTTCTGATCTCTTATAACGTGATTAAAAGCGATATCATGCCCGAGGAGGAGCTCTTTTTCATGGCGGATACAAGCATCGAAGAAATCCTCGATCTCCCGTTATTTTGAATTCGGAGAAATCAAATGAACACAAAAGTAAAAATTGCATTAATCATAATCGTGACATTGGTGATCGGGATCGTGCTCGGTGCCATGGTTAACAGGGCTTTACTGCGGCATAAGATCCGGAGGGCATTCGACGAAAGAAATCCAAAGGGTATGATCTCTTTTATTGAGAGAAATATCCAGCCAACACCCGATCAAAGAGAACAGATTCGAGAAATCCTCAAGAAGCATAGAATAAATTCCCAAGAGATCCGTGAGAAATTCATGGAGGACATGCGGTTGGAATTTGAATCTTTGGAGGCAGAACTAGATCCCATCCTGACTCCCGAGCAAAAAAACCGTTTAAAGAGACGATTCCGAGGTCCTTGGAGAGATCCCAGGAGATTTCCGGACCGTCATGGGCCACGAAGGAAACCGCCGGGAGAAAGACCTCCAAAGGAAAAAGTGCCCGAAGAGAAAATAAAATAATTAGATGTCAAAGCGAATAGCAACGCCGACTCATCTTTACTCCTAATCCCCCCTTTTGTTAACCAGGGCAATTCCCCAATGCCCTGGTTTATCCGTGTTTAAAGT
>JASFPP010000169.1:0-8992 GCA_050115915.1 Candidatus Aminicenantota bacterium | reverse complement strand
AAACAGGGCATCGCGTCTCCTTCAGAAGTGTGCGCGTTCGATCTCGCTTCAAAAACGCTCATGCCTATCACAAACACAAATGACTTAGTGCTCTCAGATCTCGCAATGAATCCAGCCGAAGAATTTTGGTTCGATGGAGCAGAAAATGACAAGGTCCACGGTTTTCTTCTGAAGCCCCCCCATTTCGATCCTGGAAAAAAGTATCCGCTGGTCATGCTCATCCATGGAGGCCCGCAGGGAGCCTGGCATGACAATTTTCATTACAGGTGGAATGCGCAGATGTTCGCTTCGCCCGGGTATGTCGTTGCAATGGTCAACTTCCATGGCAGCACAGGCTACGGGCAGGATTTTACAGATTCCATTTCAGGCGACTGGGGAGGGAAGCCTTACAAAGACATCATGCTCGGCTTGGATTATCTTATCTCGGAGTATGACTTCATCGACAAGGAGAGAGTGGGAGCGGCAGGCGCATCTTATGGGGGATACATGATCAACTGGATCGAAGGACACACACACAGATTCAACTGTCTCATCTCCCATGCCGGCCTCTTCGACCTCCGTTCCATGTATGGAGCGACAGAAGAGCTGTGGTTTCCGGAATGGGAATTTCAAGGTACCCCCTGGACAAACCCCGAGCAGTACAAAAAATGGTCCCCCAGCTTCTATGTGGACAATTTCCAAACCCCTTGTCTGGTCATTCACGGCCAGTATGATTTCAGATTGCCCGTGACACAGGGATTCCAGTTTTTTACTGCGCTTCAACGGATGCATGTGCCTTCGAAACTCCTTTACTTCCCCGATGAGGGTCATTTTGTCACAAAACCTCAGAATGCCCATCTCTGGTGGAAGACCGTTCATGAATGGCTCGCAAAATACCTACTGAACGTTTCTAATGAATAATCCAGGCTATTGAGAAAAATCTAGATAGAGAAGGGAGAAGGGATCGACACGGTTGCCCTGAATCTTCGCTCCCCAATGGAGATGAGGACCAGTGACTCTCCCCGTGGCACCGACTTCTCCAATGATCGCGCCTTTCTCAACAACATCCCCTCGTTTGACCCGAAACTTCGACAGGTGAATGTAGAGAGTGAAAACACCCAGCCCATGATCGATGATCACCGTGTTTCCCGCATAATAGAGGTTAGAAACAAGGACGACCTTCCCTGAATTTGAAGCGGCCACAGGTGCCCCATAGGGAGAGGAAATATCCACACCGCTGTGGGGAGAACGTGGCTTGTCGTTGAAAAACCGTCTCTCTCCAAAATTCGGTGCCACCTCCCCTTCTGAGGGGATAATAAAAGGCCCTTTCCCCAGCCATTGAGGAGAATATATACCATAGATCTCACTAAGAAGTTGGGATTCCTCACGAATCCTGTCCAGAACTTCAGGAGGAGGGGTGACATATTTTTCATCGACCCACAATTTTTTGACAGGGAATTCCTTGGCAACAATGAAAATCTCCCTGACCACTCTTTCATGACTGCCATCCGCAAAAACGGGTGTAACAACGATCGGATAGAATCCGGGTTCCAAACCGAGGTCGATACCGATCAAGCCAAGGTACTCCCCTGGATTCGGACCAGCTCCAAGCAGGTATTTTTCCCCTGAAAACCGGGCCTGGATATTTTTGACTGGAGCACTCGTTTTGACCGAAACTTTAACGACCTCTCCGGGGTGGAGGGCTCGAAAATTGAGATCGACCGTGATTTTCGACAAGGGGGTTTGGTCATTTTGACCTTGAAGGAAAATCCACGATCCCACTCCACAGAACAAACAAATTGCAACAAAAAAGCTTTTTCTCATTGGATCGAATCTTCGTGGATTCCTGCTGAAAGCTATGCCTGCCTCCGGAGGATCTTTCCTGGAAGATGCCCGGAGTGTTCGCCCTTGTCTATGACGACTTGACCGTTAACGATGACATAATCGATCCCTTCCGGGTATTGATGGGGATTCTTGAATGTGGCTTTGTCGATCACTCTCTTTTCGTCGAAAATAACAATGTCTGCAAAGTAATCTCTGAGGAGAGCCCCTCTCTGTGCAAAACCGAAATTAGCAGCGGGAATAGAAGTCATCTTTTTTAGCATCTCTTCCATGGGGAGGATTTTTTCCTCCCGGATGTACTTCCCCAGCACTCGGGGAAAAGTTCCATAGCTCCGGGGATGGGGTTTCCCCTCCCCCAGAGGGCCATAGGGAGCGAGAGCCGAACCATCACAGCCCACTCCAACCAAGGGATGAGCGAGAATTCTTTCAAGGTTCTCCTCCTTCATCATGAAGATGATCTGACCTGCCCGGTTTTCCTCTTCTATCAACAGATCTCTCAAGAACTCAAAGATATCTTTTCCTGTTTCTTCGGTGGCTTCAAGAATGGTTTTTCCTTCGAATTTTTTATTTACGTCTGTAAAAACATCGGAGATGATAACCTTGTCCCAGGAGCCCAGTTTCTTCTCTCTTTCTTCGAGAAAAGCCCGGAACTTACTCTCCAGAGTCGGATCTTTCAGCCGGGCCAAAAACTCTTCCGTTGTTCCCTGTTTGGCCCATAGAGGAAAATTCATGCTGCTGAGACCTGTAGCTCCTGCGATGTAGGAATAGCGGTCGCAAAAGACAGGGATGCCTTCACTTTTAGTGGCCTCTAGTTTGGCGAGTGCAGCGTCGATCTTATGCCAGTTGCGCGGGTAGGCAATTTTAAAATGCGATATTTGAAGACGGATTCCTGTCTTCCGGGAGACGTCGATGGCCTCATCCATAGCCTCTAGCAGCTGGTCGCTCTCATCGCGCATGTGCGTTGCGTACAAACCACCGTTCTGGGCTGCTGTTTGGCACAGTTCAACGATCTCGTCCTGCTGAGCATAACTTCCGGGTGCGTATTCAAGGCCGCTGGAGAGCCCCAGGGCTCCATTCTGGATGTTTTCCGCAACCAGAGCTTTCATCCTTGCCATTTCCTCATCTTTAGGCGGCCTGTCGTTGTATCCCACGGCAAATCCTCTGATCGTCCCTTGGCCGACGAAAGTCGAGTAATTGAGCGCCATCCCCTTCTCATTCAGCTTTGAAAAGAATCCCTTGATATCTCTCCAGGTCAGCTCAATATCATACGTATCCTTCATGGTATCTCTGTATTCATCATAGATCTCATCCGCAACGGGAAAAGGAGAGCTGCCACAATTCCCACTGACTACAGTTGTGATCCCTTGGCGGATCGAGCTTTCCGCCTTGGGATTGACCATAAGTTCGATCGAGGTGTGATCGTGGGCGTCTATGAAACCCGGACAAACTGTAAGGCCACTGGCATCGATCGTCGTTTGTCCTTTAGCTGCAGAGATTTTTCCTATTTTGGTTATTTTCTCTCCGATAATTCCGATATCCGCGCTGATAGCCTCGTTTCCCAATCCATCAAATACACGACCATTCTTGATGACCAGATCATATTCCTTTTTCGAAGTACAGCCCTTCAGCAATATACCGCAGCCTCCAATGCCTGCGACCGTTGCATAGCGGGATGTTTTTTTCAAGAAATCGCGCCGGGAAATTAATTTGTGCATCGTGTTCCTCACAGAGAAGATTTACACGTCAATATATATAAATTCCAAATGCTTGTCCATACCAAAAATCAGAGAATGTCAGAGACATCCTCAAAACCGTGATGAGAGACGTTCAGAGTTTACATGCCATCACGGTTTTGAGGATACTTACGAGCATACCAAAGAGCTAGATAAAAAACCGCAAATTTTGTATTCTGCAATCAACCCCCAACAAAAGAGAGAGGACCATGAATTGGACACGGCGCAAATTTTTGATGTTTTCTGGATGGGGCTCCCTGGCCCTAATGGATTCAAGAAAAAAACACACTGAATCCCCTCCCCTTTCCTTAATACAACACTCCCCTCGAGGAAAACTTGACGTCTGGATCGAGCTCGACCTGAACCATATGGGATGGAATTTGGATAAGATCAGAAAAAAGACCAAGAGGCCGATCATGGCTGTGATCAAAGCCAATGCCTACGGCCATGGATTGATCCCCACTGCACACTATTTAGAAAAATCGGGGATCGATTCCCTCATGGTCTGTAAGCTCGATGAGGCCCTCCAGCTGAGGGAAAAAGGAGTGGCCTGTCCTGTCGTCAATTTTGGGCCCTTTTTCCCGGGATCTGCAGAACTCCTCCTCGAACACAAGATCTCCCAGTTTGTGTTTACCGAAGATGTGAAAACCTTAAACTCAACAGCGGCAAAAAAGGGGAAAAAAGCAAAAATACACATACACATCGACACAGGAATGGGCCGTATGGGCATTCGCCACGACAAGGCATTTGCATTCATCTCAAAACTTGCTCCACTCAGAAATCTAAGGATAATGGGTGTATCAACAACTCTCACCGAAGATGAAGAATTCGACAAAGAGCAGATCCATCGATTGCTTTCGATATGCCAGAGGGCAAAGAAGGATGGGATCGCGCTTGGAAAAAAACACGCAGCTTCCAGTGCGGCTATTATGACCTACCCAGAGGCGTATCTGGACATGGTCAGACCAGGAATACTGATCTATGGGTACTACCCCTCAGAGAAAACTCAGAATGAAAATAGGCTCGCCCTCAAGCCGGTTCTCCAGCTTAAAAGCCGGGTGGCTGCCGTCAAAACGCTCGATCCTGGAGACTCCGTCTCCTACCATCGCGCTTATTCGGCCAAAACCAGAGAAAAAATCGCAGTGCTTCCCATCGGCTACGCGGACGGATATCCCTTCAATGTGGTCGGACGGGGGTGTGTCCTTCTCAATGGATACAGAGCTCCGATCGTGGGATCAGTCACCGCTAATCACTTGGAAGTGAGGTTGAAACACGGTTCCAGTGTATCGGTGGGCGATGAGGCCGTGCTTATCGGCAACCAAAAAGAAGAAAGCATTCACGCAGACGAATTGGCCCGGTGGGCCGAGGTCTCTACCTATAAGATCTTGATCGGATTGAATCCCCTCCTTCCCAGAATTTCTGTTTAAATATTCAACAAGAATTATCCATAAACAGGCAACCTCAGCTCATGAATGATCGCGCCCGCTACAGGAAAGCCCTTATCCGGCTATTTTGCTGCCATAAAATCCTCGATCACAGCCAGAGTTTTTTCTGTCGCTCCGCTCAACGCGTCTAAGGTTTTTTTGGCACGGTCCCCTAAAAGAACGAGTTCCTGTTTATCCTCGAAGAGAAACATCTTTTCCAAATCAGTTTCCTTCTTCAGGACTCGTGCAGAATCGGCATCAAGGAACGATCGGGCCAAATGGGCAAAATTATCCATATGCGGGCCAAAAAAGACAGGCTTGCTGTAAAATGCGGGCTCCAGAAGGTTCTGCCCCCCCCAGGGAATGAGGCTGCCGCCTACGAAGGACACATCCGAAATCGCATAAAATTTAACGAGCTCACCCAATGTATCCAGGATGAGGACATCCCAAGAGTCACCCGGACGAACAGCCGTTCTTCGCTGGACATTCAGATGCAGTTTTTCACAAAGCCTCTCGACCTCCGCGGCTCTCTCCACATGACGGGGTGCCAGGATAAGCAGAATGTCTTTTCGCTGTTCCCTTGCCCTAACAAACGCAGACAAAAGCTGTTCCTCTTCCCCTCTCCGGGTGCTTCCTGCGACAACTATATTCTGTGACTCCTCGATTCCCAAACTCTCCCTGAGCTTGATCAGTACCTTTTCGGGAAAAACAGGAAGGTCGATCTCAGCTTTGAGATTCCCTCCGATGGCGATCTTTTCGGCATTCACGCCTGCGTTCACCAGGCTTGTTTTATCTCTTTCTGTCTGGACCAAAAAAAAGCTGACATTCTGAAAGACCCTCTTCACAAAAAATTTAAATGCCGAAAATCTGCGGCCCGAACGAGGGGAAATGCGTCCGTTGATGAGGAGCACTCCTCGTGTTTTTTTCTTTGCCTCTCTCAGCAGATTCGGCCAGAATTCTGATTCGGCTAGAATAAAAATGTCGGGCTCGAGCTTCTTAAAGAATGTGCGCACTACAGGGCCAAAATCCAGTGGAATAAAAAAAATGGAGTCAGCGAGGGGCAGTTCTTTATGTGCGATAGTGTATCCTGAATGGGTCAGTGCGGAAAAATAGACGATCCAATCCGGATGCCGTTCTTTGATCTCACCGATAAGTCTTCGCAAAGATAGGACTTCTCCGACAGAGACAGCATGCACCCAAATGGAGTTTCCATTTTTACCTTTGGCTGAAAGTCCAACCCCCAGCCTGTCTTTAAAATGAAGAGGCTCCTTTTTGATCCAGCGCGACCGCACCCAATAGAACGGGAAATAGACAATCATCAAAAAAAACAACGCCACCGAATAGAGGACGTACATGGTTTTTTGATATTACTAAATTCCAAATCCATGTGCAAAGTATTTATTTTTAATGCGAATTTTGTTAAGCTACTGGGGTTATACAAGTGCTGTTGTCCACAATCCAGCTCAAGCTTGGCAAGAGAAACGGCCGGTGACTCACTCAATATAAGGAGTGAACACCCCTGGGAATTAAGGAGACCAGAAAAATGACAAAAGACGAAGAAAAAACAGAAAAGAAAACAACACAATCAAAAAAAGACAAAGAAATAAAAGAAGATAAGAAAAAGGCAGATACAAAAGAATCAAAACCTGACGAAGATAAAGAACTTCAATCCGAAGAGAAAAAAGAGGAACACACAGAGGAGAAAAAAGAAGAAAAAGAGAAAAAGACGGAAGAGATGGCTGAAAAACCTATCGCTGAGGAAGTGAAGGCCGAGGAAGACGAAGGAAAAAAGAAAAAAAAGGAAGAGGAAGAAAAACCTGAAGAGGGAAAAACGGCAGAGGAGAAAGGAAAAAAGGAAGCCGAAGAAGAGAAGCTAGAAGAACCGAAAGCAGAAGCAAAAGAAGAAGCCACAGAAGAAGTGGAAAAAGAGGGCAAAGAAGAAGCACCGGAAGCGGTGGAAACTAAAGAGGCCCCTCCAGAGGACATAAAGCCCGAGGAAAAGGCCCCCAAAGAGGAGAAAAAAGAAGAGAAACCCGAGGCTCCCGCCGAGCCGCCAGCCGCTCAACCTTCGTCGAAAAAGAAAATCAACAAAATGACTCTCAAGGAGATCGAGGCAAAACTGAAAGATGTTGAAGAACAGATGGGGGGACTCGAGTCTAAATACGCTCAGCAGCTTTTGCTGAGAAAAAAGCTTTTAACCTCAAGCAAAGGTTAAACCCACGTATTCAACTTATTTACAATCAGCGACTTTTCTGATAGCATATTACATTATTCAAAGGAGAAAATACTAGTGCAGACTAAAGAAGTGAAAGAAAAAATCATCAAAGATAACAGAACTCATTCGAAGGATACAGGTTCTCCAGAAGTGCAGATCGCGCTCATAACAGACAGAATCAATTATTTAACCGAACACTTTTCCGCCCATAAAAAAGATTATCATTCGCGAAGAGGGCTCATGAAACTTGTGGGACAGAGAAAGCGTCTTCTGGAATATCTTAAGCAACAGGATGTCAAACGTTACGAAGCCCTCATCAAAAGACTTAAACTCCGCAAATAAGAGTTTGTCCTAGGAACCATTATGTCTCACCAAACAATCCAATTAGAAATCAATAACCGTACGCTCTCGATCGATATCAATAAAGTAGCCACACAAGCGGATGGCTCGGCTTTGATCAGGTACGGAGATACCGTTATGTTTGTCTCAGCCACATCCAAAAAGGATGTGAAGGAGCCGAAGCCCTTCCTTCCTTTGATCGTGGATTACAGAGAAAACACCTATGCTGCAGGCAAGATCCCAGGCGGTTTTTTCAAACGGGAAGGACGCCCATCGGAAAGGGAAATCCTGTTAAGCCGCTTGATCGACAGGCCCATACGGCCTCTTTTTCCTGAAGGATATTATTTCGACACCCAAATCGTCGCGCTCCTCCTCTCTGCAGATTTGGAGAATGAACCCGATACTTTGGGGATCATAGGAGCCTCGGTCGCCCTCATTTTTTCCGACATCCCCTTCACAACTCCCATCGGAGCGGTAAAAGTTGGGTACATCAACGATGAATTCGTCATCAATCCCACCATGAGCCAGTTGGAAGAAAGTCCGCTGAACATGACAGTGGTGGGCACAGAAGAAGGGATCGTGGTCATCGAAGCGGGATGCAGGGAAATCGATGAAGATACCGTTGTAAAGGCATGCGAAGCGGCCCAAGGTGTTATCACACGAATCATCCAGGCTCAAAAGGACCTCGCGCGAAGACTGAACATTCAAAAACGAGATTTCATTGCCCAAAAAATCGATGAAAACCGATTGGCCCAGATCGAAAAAGATATATCACCCTCATTGTTCGAGGCTATCACACAAGGGAAAAAGCAGGAACGCGAGGAAAAAATATCGGTGATTCTAGACTCACTTCTCGACGGTATCCCCGAAGAGGACGAGGAGGAGATCAGTAACACCAAAGAGATCTTCTACCAGATACAAAAAAAATTGGTCAGGCATCTCATCCTGAACGACAAAAAAAGAGTAGATGGAAGATCATTCGATGAGATCAGGCCAATCTCAGCAGAAGTCGGGATTCTCCCGAGAACACACGGCTCCGCCCTTTTCACTCGCGGGGAGACGCAATGCCTCGCTACGGTTACCCTCGGAACATTCGAAGATGTTCAAAGGATAGATGGATTGGGGGAAGAGGGGGAGAAAAGGTTCATGCTCCACTACAATTTCCCCCCTTTCAGCGTTGGGGAAGTTCAATTTCTCCGAGGCCCGGGGAGACGAGAGATCGGCCATGGTGCCTTGGCGGAAAAATCCATCCTCTACTCAGTCCCCACAGAAGAAGATTTCCCGTACACCATCCGGATAGTCTCCGATATTCTCGAGTCCAATGGCTCTTCCTCGATGGCTACAGTCTGCGGTGGCGTTCTCTCATTGATGGATGCGGGCGTTCCACTATCGATGATCGTGGCAGGTATTGCCATGGGGCTCGTCAAAGAAAACGACAATTATGCCATTCTTACGGATAT
>JASFPP010000168.1:0-9102 GCA_050115915.1 Candidatus Aminicenantota bacterium | reverse complement strand
TGAATGTGAGGAGGACGCCGCCAGGCCCTGCCACATGGATCACGTTTCCTATGCCCAAAAAGACTCCTGCACCGATCATCATCCCGAGGCCCATCATCGTGATGTGGAAAAGAGACAGTTCCCGTGATAATTCGGATGAGATGTGGCTTTTATCGTTTTTCATGTAGATTCTGAATGATCTCACGGGCAGAGGAGAGTTTTTTCTTGCGGATAAATTCGATCGTCCTCCGGCTCCATACGATGAGATAGACCATGAGAGCGAGCGCGAGGATGATGATGGCTGTTCCGATATAAAGGTCTTTAATCATCCGGTTTCACTTCTGTGCTGAGATCCAATCACCCTTTGTATTTTATTCAGAGTTCTCTGCAATTTCAATCATCCAGAGTGTGGACCAGGAGGCCGCTTCTCAGCTTTGGCTCGAACCATGTCGATTTGGGCGGCATGACCTCTCCTGCATCAGCGATGTTCATAAGCTCGCCGATGGATACGGGATACATGGCGAACGCCACCCTGAATTTTCCGCTGTCGACCAGTTTGGTAAGCTCCTCCAGTCCGCGAATTCCTCCGATAAAATCGATATCTTCGCTGGTCCGAGGGTTGTCGATGCCGAAAAAAGGCCTCAGGACGTTATTTTGAAGAACCGAAATGTCCAGGCTTTTGACGGGATCGTCCTTGTCTGAAGGAGCGACCTCGGGTTTGGTCGTTAATTTGTACCACGTGCTTTCAAGATACATACCAACTTCGCCCTTTTTCTGAGGCTTATACTGTTCTTGACCCATGTCTTCAACGGAATAGAACGCATCGAGGAATTCGAATAATTCCTCCTCTGTGTGGTTGTTCAGATGTCTAACGACCCTGTTGTAATCCAGGATGCGGAGCTGTTCATCAGGGAAGAGCACGGCCAGGAAAAAGTTGTATTCTTCCTCTCCGGTATGCCCAGAATTCGCTTCCCTTCTTTTATTTGCGACCTTTGCGGCAGACGCAGACCGATGATGGCCGTCTGCCACGTAGAGGAAATCTATTTTATGGAACTTCCTTATAATCTGTTCGGAGATATTGTCATTTGCGATAACCCAAACGGTGTGGCCGATGCCATCGGACGCGATAAAATCGTATACAGGAGTGCTCTTCACTGCTTCGGCCACAAGCCTGTTTACTGCGTCATTAGCCTTGTAGGTCAAAAAGATCGGTCCTGCATTGGCATTCGTAATATCCACATGCGTGATTCTGTCCTTTTCTTTGGCCGGACGTGTGTGTTCATGTTTTTTGATAACATCGGAGTTGTAATCCTCGACAGAGACACAGCCGACAATCCCATATTGTTCACGCCCCTCCATGGTCTGGCGATAGATGTAGAGCTTTGGATCCTGCTCCTGGATCAAGATCCCATCCTGGATGAATTTCTGAAAATTTGCCTTAGCCTTGTCATAGACAGCCTGTGAGTAGAGATCCGTCCCCACGGGGAGGTCGATTTCCGGTTTTACGACATGAAGGAAGGAAAGTGGATTGTCTTGAGCCAGATCCCTCGCTTCTTCACTGGATAAGACGTCGTAAGGATAGGACGCGACTTTCTTTTCGAGCCCGGGTCTCGGTCTCCAGGCTCTGAATCTTCTAAGTATTGCCATACAAAACTCCTTAATTTATAATCCATACATTATAATCCAATTATATCTCTCGTCAACTGCTGATCGCCGCAAATCATCCAGATTGGGGATGGATCATTCAATCGAGGGAGGATACTATGACAAGAATGCATGACACGAGAAAGAGTTTATGGGAATGTATGCTCCTGTTAATTCTGATCGGTCTGTTTTTTGGATGTGAGCGTAAGATAGAAGAGCAAGATACCGTATCCCTCGAAGACTTGAATGTCCAGGCGAATCTCGTCTTTCTCTATTATAAAGATCTTGCCTCAGCCCGGGATTTTTATGCAAACACTCTTGGGCTTGAGATGGTTTTGGATTACGGATTCGCCAAGCTATTCCGCATTTCAAAAACGACGTATGTCGGCCTCGTCGATGAACAAAAGGGAATGCATAAAACCACAGAACCAAAAACTGTGACTCTCTCCTTTGTGACAGAAGAGATCGATGAGTGGTACACATACCTCATGGGTAAAGGAGTGGAGATGAGAGGAGAGTTGAGGGATGCCACGCGTCATCCGACGAGAGGATTTGTGGCTTTCGATCCTGAGGGATATTTTCTTGAATTTGAGCGCTTCCTCGAACATTCTCAGAATTCAAAGCTTCTGACGCGTATGTCTCAATCCGAATCGGTTTATCCTCCCGAAGCTTCTGAGTCATCCAGGCCAAACAATCTAGGGATTCAGGCGAATATCATCTGGCTGTATTACAGGGATCTCGAACGTGCGCAGAAGTTTTACGAGGATGTTTTGGGCCTCAAGTTGATCACAGACCAGGGTTTTGCAAAAGTGTATGCATGCTCTTCGACAGGCTACATCGGACTTGTTGACGAATCTCAGGGCTTGCACCGTTTCTCTGATGAAAAGGCGGTGACAGTGTCTTTTATATCTTCTCAGATCGATGAGTGGTACACATATCTTACGGAACAGGGCCTTGAGATGAGAGAAGTTTTGAGCAACGGGGAAACGATCCCCGTACGCGCCTTCGTAACTTACGATATCGCTGGGTATTTTTTGGAGTTCGACTTCTTTGACGAAGACGAAAGAAACACAAAGATCCTGGACTATCTCAGGTAGTCGTTGATCTCGTTCTTGACTGCTTCGATGAGCTTTTGGATTTTTTCCTGCTCTGGATTCGCTTTGAGCGATTTTTCGTATTTTCCCGAGACTATGGGCTTTTCTTCCTGTGCCACAAGGGGAAACGAAAACAAGAGGGCACACAAAACAACGAGCCATTTTCTGATGTCTTTTTTTGTTAGGTCCAACGGGAATACCTCCCCTCAAATGAGTTTATACGAATGGAGTGCATCTGTTTCAGCGGGTGTATTTTGGATTATCCGCACCTCACTCCTCAGTCTTTGATCCGTGTGGAGTGTTGCATTGAGACCACCTTTTTACTATAACCGATGGAACTTATAAGTCAAACACCGTCCGTTCGGAGCGCTGCATAACGTATTATGCGTTCATCCCATTACGGATATAAGGGGATCACGTAAGGGAGGGGCTTGTTGAAATAAAAAGGCGTATCAATTATCATAGTGAGGACCATGACGAACGCAAAAAATATCAAAGGAACAACGATCCTCTGTGTACGGCATAATGGAAAGGTGGCCATCGCCGGGGATGGCCAGGTAACCCTTGGAGACACGGTTCTCAAGCAGAAGGCGAGCAAGATCAGAACACTGTACAATGGGAAGGTTCTGGCTGGCTTTTCAGGAGCTACGTCCGATGCTTTCGCCCTTTTTTCCCGCTTTGAGGCCAAGCTCGAGGAATATCGAGGTAACCTCCCACGGGCGGCTATCGAGCTCGCCAAAGATTGGCGTTTGGATCGATCGTTGAGACGCTTGGAGGCTCTCCTTGTGGTTGCGGATGAGAAAAATTCATTTCTCATTTCAGGAACCGGTGATGTGGTTGAGCCGGATGATGGTATTATCGCCATCGGATCAGGGGGGACTTATGCCCTAGCCGCGGCGAGGGCCCTTATTAGACATACGGAATTATCCGCCCAAGAACTGGTCAAAGAAGCCATGAAGATCAGTGCGGAGATTTGTATATACACAAACACGAATATCACGATCGAGGAACTCTAGATGGCTATCGAGCTTCCTGAATCTTTGGATAAAAAGAAAGCTAGGCTTCAAGATACGGAGTTGACTCCCCAGGAGATCGTAGCCGAGCTCGATAAGTACATCATCCGCCAGGAAGCCGCAAAAAAAGCGGTGGCCATTGCTCTCCGGAACAGATTTCGCCGCAGGAAACTTCCTCCTGACCTGGCTGATGAGATCGCTCCCAAAAATATTCTCATGATCGGACCCACAGGTGTGGGAAAAACAGAGATCTCTCGCAGGCTGGCCAAGCTGACATCTTCTCCTTTTCTCAAGATCGAAGCGAGTAAATTTACTGAAGTCGGGTATGTCGGCCGTGATGTGGAGTCCATGATAAGGGACTTAGTACGCATGGCTGTGGATATGATCCAGCAGGAGAAGGTCGAAGAGGTCATCGGCAAAGCCCAGCGTAATGTTGAGGAAAGGATACTGGATATCCTTCTGCCGCCAGTCAAAAGGCGTCCTGACGCGACCAATGAGGAAGAGCTCAACAGGTTTCAAGAAACCCGGGAAAAATTGAGGATCCAGCTCAACACCGGGTACCTGGAAGACCGGATGATCGAGGTCGATATCAAAGAAAGGATGGCGTCTCCCTTCGAGATCTTCTCCAGTTCAGGCGTGGAAGAGATCGGGATCCATATCCAGGAGCTCATCCCGGGATTGGGTGGAGGAAAATCCAAGAGACGGAAGATGAAAATCAGCGAAGCGCGCGAGTATCTTCTGGAGGAAGAACAAAAAAAGCTCATCGATATGGAACAGGTCTCCCGTTTAGCCGTGGAAAGGGTTGAACATTCGGGGATCATTTTTTTGGATGAGGTGGATAAGATATCGGGGCGCGAATCAGGTCATGGTCCTGACGTCAGCCGGGAAGGAGTCCAAAGAGATCTCCTCCCGATCATCGAAGGCACGACCGTAAACACGCGATATGGGTTGGTGCGGACAGATCATATTCTATTCATCGGGGCCGGGGCTTTTCATGTCTCCAAGCCCTCTGACCTTATTCCCGAGCTTCAAGGGCGTTTCCCCATTCGGGTGGAACTTTCCTCTTTGTCAAAAAGTGATTTTGTGAAGATCTTGACAGAGCCTGAGAATGCCTTGATCAAGCAATATGTTGCCCTTCTCGGTACGGAAGGCGTCAAGATCACGTTCACAGAAGATGCTATCGATGAGATTGCTGGCATCGCAGAAAGAGTGAATGACGTGAATGAGAATATCGGTGCCAGGCGGCTCCACACAGTCATGGAAAAGGTCATGGAGGAGATTTCCTTTTCTGCCCCCAACATCAAGAAAAAAAAGATCACCATCGATAGAAAGTATGTCCAGAAGCAGCTCCAGGATATTATCGAAGACGAGGATCTGAGCCGGTTCATCCTCTAACGCGTATATAAATAACCAATGTTTAGATCGATACATCTTCTTATTTTTGCACTCTCCCTTATCGTGCTGAGCGGTGTTTTTTGCGGTAAGAAAGGGCCGATTTACCCCCCACTTATCAAGATTCCGCAAAAGGTCGAAGACCTCGAAGTCTATCAGAGAGGAAACACGGTCGTGCTTCGATGGAGCAATCCCTCATCCTACATGGATGGGGATCCTCTAGAAGGGGCCATCACTGTGGAGATCTGGCTGATGAAGGTGGAGAGGGCACAAGCAATGCAACAAGCGCAGATCTCTGAGGAAACTTTTGCAGGAAGAGCCATACTTCACGAAACGATCGTACAGGAAGACTTTGTCAAGCTCAGAGATCCTGAAGAGGGGGAGCCTGAAGATTTGACATATATCTATGAGATCCCTTCTGAAGAATTCCCGCAGATGGTGTTCGTTTTTGGACTGAGAGTTAAAGACCGCAAAGGCAAAGAATCGGATATCTCCTCGTTGACACCCGTTGTTCCGAGGCCCATTCCACTCCCCCCATCTGATGTCCAGGCGAAAATGTTTGAAAACAGCATTAAGATCGAGTGGAAAACCCCTGAGGAAAATACCGATTTATCCACTCCTCCGAACGTAGTCGGTTACAATGTGTACAGGGAATCCGGAGATGAACAATTTCACCGGATCAATACCGTTTTGATCAAGGAGACAGAATTTACGGATAGAGATTTTGTGTATAATGTGACTTATCGCTACTATGTCAGAGCATCGGCCACACAATCTTCTCCCTACACTGAAAGTGAAAACTCGAATGTGTCAGAGATTCTGGCCGTGGATACTCTTGTTCCGCTCGCGCCGACAGGTTTGGTAGCGATCGCAGGCGAGGACTTTGTTTCCCTGAGTTGGGATGCCAATAAAGAGAGTGATCTGTCGGGATACAGAGTGTGGCGAAGGAGCGATCTCAGGGATGAGTTTTTGGCCTTGACAGAAGAGCTTATCGCAGAAAATGTCTACACCGATTCCACAGTTGAAAAGGACCAGAGATATTTTTATGCGATAACTGCTCTGGATGCGAATGGTAATGAGAGTCAGAGATCCGAGGCCGTCTCTGTTGTTCTAGAAAGAGAGGGATCATGAAGATCTACCGATACAGGTATGGGAATAAGAGTTTTTATGGTGTCTTGAAGGAGGAAATGCTCTATCCGATCGTAGGGTCAATCTACAAAAAATTTGAGATCAAAAAAAAGGGAGTGCCCATCAGCGATGTCTTCCTGCTTCCTCCTGTAAAACCCTCAAAAATTGTGGCTATCGGGCGTAACTACAAAGACCATGCCGTTGAAATGGGAAAGCCTTTGCCAAAAGAGCCCTTGCTGTTCCTCAAACCTCCCTCCGCACTTGTGGGGCCGAACGAGATCATCATCTATCCCGATATGTCCAAACGTGTGGATTACGAGGGGGAGTTGGCTGTCATCATTCGTAAAAAGGCGCATCGGCTGGCGGAAGAGACAAACGTTGATCCCTATATCCTCGGCTATTCCTGTTTTAACGATGTCACCGCAAGAGACCTGCAGCGGAAAGATGTCCAGTTCACCCGCGGAAAATCCTTCGATACATTCGCGGCCGTAGGACCATGTGTAGCTACAGATATCGACCCCTCTGCCTTAAGGCTTAAAACATTCCTGAACGGCAAGCTCAAGCAATCTGGAAATACGAAGAACCTGATCTTCCCCATTCCTTACCTGATGAGGTTTATCTCTCGAGTCATGA
This sequence comes from Candidatus Aminicenantota bacterium, assembly GCA_050115915.1. Classification (GTDB taxonomy): domain Bacteria; phylum Acidobacteriota; class Aminicenantia; order Aminicenantales; family Aminicenantaceae; genus WTAW01. The sequence goes on along the minus strand of JASFPP010000168.1, from coordinate 2,219 downwards.
CTCTTTATCCGGGCGATATCATCGCAACAGGAACACCTGCAGGAATCGGACCCATGACTCCCGGTGACCGCGTGGATGTCCAGATCGAGGGGATCGGGGTGCTGTCAAACAGGGTTCTGAAAATTAAATAATACAGTGTTCCTTTGGGGGCAATTTGTGATAAATTGAAAAACCTGGATGAATAACAGTAAATACACAATCGGGAGGTCGATATGAAATTTTTCTTGGATACAGCAAATTTAGACCAGATCAAAGAGGCTGCCAGTTGGGGGATTATCGACGGTGTGACGACAAATCCCTCTTTGGTCTCGAAGGAAAACATGAAGTTCGAAGAGCTCATTAAGGAGATCTGTCGAATAGTGCCGGGGCCCATTAGCGCCGAAAGTGTATCCACAAAGGCTGAAGATATCGTTGTGGAAGCCAGAGGGTTGGCTTCTCTCGCTGATAACGTGGTCGTCAAAGTGCCGATCTGTTTGGAAGGATTGAAGGCGATAAAAACTCTTGCCGCGGAAGGCATCGATGTGAACACAACATTGATCTTTTCGCCATCTCAAGCACTCCTCGCCGCAAAAGCAGGGGCACGGTATGTCAGCCCGTTCGTAGGTCGCCTGGATGATATCTCCCATGACGGGTTGGATCTCGTCGACCAGATCCTTACGATCTATAACAATTTTGGGATCGAAACGGAGGTAATCGTGGCCAGCATCAGACATCCCCTCCATGTTGTCGAAGCGGCACTGATGGGGGCGGATATCGCTACCATGCCCTTTGCCTCTCTTGAGAAACTTGTTAAGCATCCTTTGACAGATATAGGGATGGAAAAATTTTTGAGCGACTGGAAAAAAGTCAAGCGCGACTGACAGGACGGTCCAATGAGTGTCAAAAAGAAGCTGAAGGAGGTTGACAGGCGGCATCGTCTTGCCGAATTGGGAGGGGGTGAGGAGCGGATCAAGAAGCGACACGCTGAGGGCAAACTCACAGCCAGGGAAAGGATCAACCTTCTTCTGGATGAGGGGTCGTTCCAGGAAATGGATAAACTTGTCGTGCATCGCTGTTTTGACTTCGGGATGGAGAAAAAGAAAGTCTACGGGGATGGGGTTGTCACTGGCTACGGGACGATCGATGGCCGTACGGTTTTTATTTTCGCGCAGGACTTTACCGTGTTCGGCGGCTCCTTGAGCGAGACCTACGGGGCCAAGATCTGCAAGATCATGGATCTGGCCATGAAATCCGGAGTTCCGGTCATCGGGCTCAACGATTCGGGCGGAGCCCGTATTCAGGAAGGCGTGGCGAGCCTTGCGAGTTACGCGGATATATTTTTGCGGAATGTCCTCGCTTCAGGGGTCATCCCCCAGATCTCTGCGATAATGGGGCCCTGTGCTGGAGGGGCCGTGTATTCTCCTGCCATCACGGATTTCACGATCATGACCAAAGGAATCAGCAACATGTTCATCACCGGGCCGGATGTGATCAAAGCAGTCACTCACGAAGATGTGTCCATGGAGGAATTGGGCGGCGCGGAAACGCATAACACTCTGAGCGGAGTGGCGCATTTTGCCGCAGAGAATGAAGAGCAGACATTCCTGCTGATCCGTGAGCTTTTATCCTTTATACCCGACAATAATATGGAGGATCCCCCTGAAAGAGAAACAAACGACCCCCCTGACCGTGTGAATGAGGAACTGAATAGCATGGTTCCGGATGATCCCAATCAGCCCTATGATATCCGAACAATTGTCAGGGAAGTTCTGGATGAGAATTATTTTTTCGAGGTTCAGGAGTTTTATGCCAAAAATATCGTTATCGGTTTTGGCCGGCTGGAGGGAAGGCCTGTGGCCATCGTGGCCAATCAACCCGATCATCTGGCGGGCGTCCTGGATATCAACTCTTCCGATAAGGGAGCACGGTTCGTTCGATTTTGCGATGCGTTTAACATCCCTCTAATCACGTTTGAAGATGTCCCCGGTTTTCTGCCCGGTGTGGCTCAGGAACATGGAGGGATCATCCGACATGGCGCGAAGCTGCTCTATGCGTTCGCTGAAGCCACTGTTCCCAAAGTCACGATCATCACCCGGAAAGCATACGGAGGAGCTTATTGTGTCATGGCATCCAAACACATCCGTGCCGATGTGAATTATGTGTATCCCACCGCAGAGATCGCTGTAATGGGGCCGGAAGGTGCTGTCAATATTGTATACAAAAGAGATCTCAACGGAGCA
>JASFPP010000167.1:0-9234 GCA_050115915.1 Candidatus Aminicenantota bacterium | reverse complement strand
CATTTATTTATTCATAGCGGAGGGAGTCGACGGGATTGGCGAGAGCGGCTTTGATAGAGTGGTAGCTGACAGTGGCTAATGCGATCAATAGTGTCAATCCAGCAGCAAGAATAAATACCACCGGTCCGATACTGACCTTGTAGGCAAAGTCCTGGAGCCATCCTTTCATCACAAAATAGGCCAACGGCCATGCGATCAGGTTCGCAATAACTATCCACTTGATGAATTCTCTGGCGGTGAGTGTGACGATCCCGGGAATTGATGCGCCCAAAACCTTCCGGACACCGATCTCTTTTGTCTTTTGCTCTGCCATATAGGCCCCCAATCCAAAAAGACCTAAACACGCAATAAGAACAGAAAGGAGGCTGAATCCATTGAAAAGTCGGCTAAGTCGCCATTCCGGTTGGTACTGTCTGTGGTAAAAGTCTTCGTAGAAGAAGTAGCGGTAGGGATAGCCATCTGTGTGCGATTTAAAGGTCGATTCAATCTTTGCCAGGGTTTCCGGAGTCCGGGTTCCATCGATTTTAATAAAAACGAATGTATGCCAGGGTCTATACATCCTGAATACAAAAGGCATCATAGAGCTATGGAGAGTGCGGGCGTGAAAATCTTTGACAACCCCTATCACGTGCGCTTTTCGAAAAGATTCGGGCCATGCCGGGTGGGCCATGTAGATCGTCTTCCCTATGGGATCTTCTAATCCCATCCGCGTGGCAGCCGTCTCCGTGATCACACAGGCTTCCCTCTCATCCGATGCAAATTCTTGTGAAAATCCTCTGCCCTTTGTGATCTCCATATTGAAGGTTTTAAAAAAATCATAGTCGACAACAGTATAGTCAATACTCAGCATGTCTTCGTTTGGATTGCCATCCCAGTCGATGGTAATACTCTGGCCGATATTTGTCGGCCCCTGGGCAGCGCTTGTTACGTGCCTGATCCCCGGTATTGTGAGGAGCTCATTCTTGAAGGCATCGAACCTTTTCAGCAAGATCGGATTATTGATGAGCATCACAACATTATCCCGGTCGACACCGATATCGTGTGTTTGGATGAATCGCAACTGTTTGGCTACGACTAGTGTACAAGTGATAAGTCCTACGGAGATGGCAAACTGGAAAACGATAAGAAGCTTGCGTATCCCAGAGCCCTTAGTCCCGAATCTCAGCTGACTCTTTAGCGTGTAAACCGGCCGGAAGGATGAGAGATAAAACGCAGGATAGCTCCCTGCCAATAGTCCGGTCAAAAGGGTGACCAAAAGGAGCGTCAGGATGATAGAAAAATTCGCCCTGGAGAGAAGGGCTAAAGATTTACCGGCGAAGAGATTGAACTGCGGCAGGGCGATCTCCACAACGATGAGGGACAAAACAAGAGAGAGGAATGCGACCACCAGGGCTTCTCCCAGGAACTGTCTTATGAGCTGAGGTCGAACGGCGCCGATCACCTTGCGCATCCCCACTTCTCTCGCTCTCCGGGCCGATCGGGCTGTAGTCAGATTCATAAAATTCACACAAGCTATGATCAGGATAAAGACAGCGATCACGGAAAAGAGGGCCACTGTTTTGACCGAGCCGGGACGTACGTGTTCATAAAGATGGATACGTGTTAAGGGTTGGAGGATAGGAGAAAATGTTACCTCTGGATTGACATATTTTTTATAGATCCCCACAATCTTTGTGGCAAAAACTTCAGCCGACACGTTCGGCCTCAAAAGAATATAGCAGGGTCCCATCCACTCCTCCCACCGGGCCAGGCGGTCCTCCCCCAATAGCTCTAACCGGGTCAATAGATCGAACTGGATATGAGAGTTCGAAGGAATATCTGCGATGACTCCAGTGACAAAAAAATCTCGCTCCTCCCTGGCTAAATAAAGTGCCTGTCCGATCGGATCTTCGTTCCCGAAATATTTCCGGGCTGTGGATTCTGTGATGACTATAGCATCGAGGTCATCGATGGCGGTATCCGGATCGCCCTTGATGAAGGGAAAGGTAAACATCCGGAAGAAGCCAGGATCTGCGAGGCAGATGTTGTCCTCTTCGAACTTTTTATCTTTGTATGTCACGAGCGATCCATGCCAGGGCCAAACCCGGGCGTACTCTTCGACCTCCTCATGGAGGGATTTTAATTCCGGAGCCAGGGCGTAGGTTGGATTGGGGATAAAATTGCCGTCCTGTGTTTTGTTCACTATCCTGAAGATCCTGTCTTTTTTTTCGTGAAAACGGTCAAAGCTCAATTCATCCTTCACCCAGAGCCCGATCAAAATGAAACAGGCCATACCAACGGTCAGCCCGATGATATTGATGAATGAATAACCTTTTTGTCTGCTGAGCGCCCGTAGCGCCACTTTAAGGTAATTTCTAAGCATTGTCATCCTCCAAATGAGGGTTTCGATATATAATGAGAAGAAAAGGAAGGTCGTTTGAAAAGCCGATTGGAAGCGAGCACGAAGTACTCCTTTGTTCTTTAATGTCTCTCGATACCTCATAGCCAGGTCTTCTTCTGCGGAAAGCACCATTTCTTCATCGGCGTATCTCCGCAGGAGAAGCCTGAAAAAACGGGAAAATCGGAATTCATTATCTCTCATGATTTGATTTTGTTTTTAAGATCGGGGACACCCAACCATACGGATTTGTTCACTTCCTGTATGGACACAAGCTTCTTCATCCCGAGCGAGGAAAGCTTGTAGTAAATACGCGGCCGCCCTCCTTTTTCAGAGGAACCCTGAGCCTGGAAGGTTTCGACGTAGCCGTTCTTCTTCAACCGGCTCAGAGGCGCATAGATGGCGCCAGACATCCATTCCATACCCGTATCTTTCTCCACCTGTTCTCTGATCGAGATCCCGTAGGCGTTGTCTTTCAGCTTCCAGATAGCTAAAAGAAGGATCTCTTCGATTCTCGAAAGGTAATTCATGCCGCTCCTCCTCTCAATTATATTCATTCAATAGTATTCGTTTAATAGTATTCATATTATATTATACGCACAACTCAAAAGAAAGTTCAACATAAAATGAAGATGCTTGCACAATTATTTAGCACGGTTAGCTTTGGTGATAGTGCCGGATGCATCCCAAAAACCGTGATAAAAGTCGTTCCGAGCTTTCTCATTGGCGGTTTTGGAAAAGCTTGCGCCTCACATGGATGCCGATGGGACCGGGTGGCGCGTGTTCAAAGGGAATCGATTCAACACCGAGGTTCCCGAGGAAGAGATGCAGCAGTTGTGGAATGTGGTGTCGGTTTGAAGCTCTAGTTCAAATCAACTGAACTTATCAAAGTAGATATGGTCTTCAGGAATCCCTTTTTTCATCAGCCTCTCTACACACGAATCCACCATATCCGGATTTCCACAGATGTAGACATCGTAATCGGCCCCTTCCGGGATGATGTCATCGATAAGGCCCGTTACCCGGCCTCTCTTCCCCTCCCATTGAGAGTCCGCGGCCTCTCTCGAGAGTGTCGGAATGAAGGTGAAGGAGGGCAGTTGTTTCTCCATATCTCCGAGCTCGTCCAGACAGTACAATTCCTCTTGTAGCCGTGTCCCAAAGAAGAGAGTGATTTTCCTCTGGATCTGTTCTGATCGGATATACCGGAGTATCGACATGATCGGAGCCAATCCTGTTCCCGTTGCGATCATCAGGATATCTCGCTCTGAATCTCGGTAGTAAAATTCTCCGAAAGGACCACGCATGACCAACTCTTCCCCTTCTTTGAGATACTCATGAACATAGGTCGAGACCACACCTTTTTCGACAAGGCCGATGTAGAGTTCCACAGAATGGGTCTCCTTCGAGGACGAAGACATGGAAAAGGCCCGGTATTCGGGCTCTTTCGAAAGCTTGTATTTGGGGACCTCGAGCTGTATGTACTGGCCTGGTTTATAGGAGATTCCCTCTTCGGGTGATAAGATTCGAAGAGTGACCCCTTTGATAAAGGGAGTCAGGTCCAGGATACGATCCACCTTGACCTTGAATTCCTTGATCAGGAAGAGCTCTTCCGGGAGCTCGATCACGAGATCGTTACGCACTTTGACCTGACATGAAAGCCGGACATTCTCTGCCTGTTCCTCCTCTGTGAGATAGGGAGTCTCGGTGGGGAGAATGGGGCCGCCACCCTCGAGGACTTTCACCTTGCAGTAGGCACACGTGCCCTTACCCCCGCAGGCCGAAGGGATAAAGATCCCTTCCTCCATCAAGCTGAACAACAGCGGACTTCCTCCTTGGATAGTCAGTTCTTTTTCCCTGTTGATCGAAATGAGACACTCACCGTAGTTGGCGATAAAATGGTTGGCCAGTTCGAGGAGAAGAGCAAAGAGAGCAGCGATCCCGCCAATAATGAGAATACTGATGATCAACTGCGACATCTATCTGCTCTTACCTCATTGAGTCCGAGTCATTTGTCCGAGATTACCTCATTGAATCCGAGTCATTTGTCTGCTCTCATCTCATTGGATCCGTATCATTCCGCTGAAGGCCAAAAATGCCAGTGACAGAAGACCCGTAATGATCAATGTGATGGCCGGGCCTTCCAATCCTTTGGGTAGTTTTGCGCTCTTCTGGAGTTTTTCCCTTATGGCACTCACAACCATTATGGCCAGCCACCAGCCGATCCCGCTTCCAGCCCCATACGCTAAGGACTGCACGAGATCGTATCCTCGGATAACCATAAAAAGGGAGGCCCCAAAAATTGCACAGTTCACAGTAATTAAGGGCAGGAAGATCCCTAAGACAAAATAAAGGGCCGGGAAAAACCGCTCCACCGTCATCTCGACCAGCTGGACAAAGGCCGCAATGACCACGATAAAAACAATATAGCGGAAATGCGTGAGGCCCAGAGGGAGCAATATTTTATAATAAATCCAGTTATTCAGAACTGTCGTGGAAGCCATAACAAAAACTACGGCGGCCCCCATGCCCATGGCGGATTTCTTCTCTCTCGAGATCGACAGGAACGGACACAGTCCCAGAAAATTGGTCAGCAGGATATTGTTGGTAAAGATGGCGGCGAAAAAAAGAGTCAGTGGATTTATGGGCGTCATCTCTGTCCTCTATGTTCCCTCTTCACCGGTATTTGTTTTCGGGAGAAGATACTTTGCTATCCAAGCGAGAATGCCCAGAGTAAAAAAGGCGCCAGGCGCCATGATCATGATTGTCCACTGGACAAATCCCTCTGGCATGACCCGAATGCCCAACAGGGTTCCAAACCCCAGCGGTTCTCGAATGAAGGCGATGGCGACGAGGACCAGCGAGTAGCCCAGGCTCATTCCTAGCCCGTCGAGAAACGATACAAAAGGAGGGTTGTTTTTGGCAAAGGCTTCGCAACGGCCCATGATGATACAGTTGGTGATGATGAGCGCCACATACGGGCCCAGAGCTTCACTGATATCGGGGAGATAGGCCTTGATCATGATATCCACGATGATGACATAGGAGGCGATGATCAATGTCTGAACCATCATGCGGATCCGCATCGGCGTGTATTTTCGGAGTAGAGAGACGGTGAGCGAAGACATGCACACCGTAAAGATCAAACCCGCATCCATGACGAGCGTGTTTAGCATCAGGTTGGTAACAGCGAGGGTGGAGCATATCCCCAGGATCTGCCGCAGCACAGGATTGTCCCTCCATAATCCCGTCAGGAAGATCTCTTTTTTGGTTGGCAGATTCGGCACTTAATTCGTCTCCTTGACACTCGCCCAAAGTTCTTTCAGGAAGTGATCCAGCTCGTTATTCAGAAAAGCCTCGACCGCAGAGCTGGTGTTGGTTGCCCCCGTTATGGCGTCAAGCTCGTTCGGTGCGCCTCGTATCCCGGCTGGTTTTAAGTAGAAGATCATCTGGTCGCCCTCTATCGGATGAAGCGGAAGATCTTTGAACTGACGCGTAAACCAATCCTCTGTGATCCGTCCTCCGAGACCGGGCGTCTCTGTGTGTTTGTAGAAGGTGATTCCGAGAATTTTTGTCGCATGGGGATCCACCCCAACCATGCCCTGAATCGGTCCCCAGAATCCCGGTCCTCCCACAGGAAACGCATATCCCTGGATTGTGCGTCCATCCTCTTCATATCCCACATAGAGGACCTTTGCTCCCACTTCGATATCTTTGATCCGCTCCAAAAACAGTGTGGAAATATGTTCATCGACCTCGTCTTTTTCGACCGGGATATTCAAGACCTCGAGAACAATCTTCTGGAGCCTAATGGCCTCGTTCGTTCGAATCCTTTTATCGTTGAGGAACTTGACGGCACTGACGAGAGAGGCAAAGAAAATCGCAATCACGAACATGTAAACGACAGAGCGGAGTTGTTTTATCATGCCTGCTCTTTCCTCTTTTGTTGGACCTGGCGGACAGCTTGATCCAGGATGGGGACAAAAGCATTCATGATGAGGACAGAAAACATGACGCCTTCAGCAAAATTGGAGAATGCGCGAAGGACCACAACGAGCGCTCCGATCATCGCACCATAGATCCACTGGCCAATTTTTGTCTTTGCTCCAGACACGGGCTCAGTGACCACGAAAAAGCTTCCGAAAAGGAAGGATCCTGCAAGAAGCGTGGCAGCGGGTGATGGGGTGCTCGCGATACCGAACACTTTTAATGCAGCACTGGCAGCAATCCCACCCAGAATACACGACAGAGCAAGCCGCCAGGACGCCGCCTTTTTGAAGATGATAAAGAGACCTCCGATAAGAATGAGCACGGCCGATGTTTCTCCCAGCGATCCGGGGACCGATCCAAAAAAGAGGTCTTTCAAGGAGACTACCCCTACTTCTCTCAATCCCACGAGGGGGGTGGCTTGGGAAACTGTGTCCAGTGGAGCCGACCAGTGGGCGAATCCCCCCCATTCCCCCCCGATGGGCTCCACCCACCTGTTGGTCATCTGGAGAGGGAATGTGATGTAGATGAAACATCGTCCTACCATCGCGGGATTGAACACATTCTGGCCGAACCCCCCGAACATCATCTTCCCGATGGCCACTCCTGAAACGATACCTACAGCGGCCATCCAGAACGGAATAGAAGGGGGCAGGGAGAGCGTAAAGATCAGGGCCGTCACAAAGACAGCCGATGTTACAGGTTTTCCCTGTGGATAGGTGAAAAGGGCTTCAGTGACAGTTCCGAAAACTAGAACCCATACAGTCAAAACCAGCGCTCTCCATCCGAAGAGATAAATAGAGGCTAATACGAGCGGAATCAACGCATAGCCAACCCGCAGCATGGGCTTCTGGAGGAGGAAAAGCTTTTTTGGAGGTTGAAACTGCATCTTTTGACTTGGTCTCAGATTTTGTTAATGCCCACTCGACTCCCTCATTTTATGCGGCCTTTAACCTGCTTATGCTTATATCACAGCCCAAAGATTCGGTCAAAATATACATACCCTATTGTCTGTCAGTTAACGTATAATAATGAGCTCCTTATTCATATTAGGTTTTGATCGACGGGTTTTTTTTATTGATAGGAGTGAATGGGATTCTCTATGCCTCAACTCCGAACTTAATGTTTTTACCATCCGCCCGGCATTGGCGATAAAGATCGCTGAATACCTATCCATAGGCGCAGGCCTTGATATTATCCGCTCAAATGTCAGATGGGATTTTCACAACATCCATTCAACGATTTTTTATCCGGATAGGGATTGGGTGATCAACGAGCTGAAAGCCCGGCGCGTTCAGTCGCAGATCAATCCCTCATCGGAAACCTCACTTTTGATGCCCATGCCCAGTATGTGATGCTCGAAGAAAGGACTTCTTCCTATCCCGGACATCCTTTGACTTTGGGGGGTAATTATTGGGTGATCGGCGTGGGAGTCGGGTTTTATCTGTGACAGTTCCACACAGTACTGATTGCTCGTTGTCGCTCTATCATGCAGTAGTGGTTGATTGACACCGTGCTGTTTATGTGCAATGATGTTTGTGGCAGTGTGGTGAAAATCATACTATCTTGAGAAATAGAAAGTTGACGATAGAGAAAGCTATTGCCACCCAAAGGTTTTTTCCCTCCTTTAAATCCTAGGTGTCCTTCTCCAGCGTTCGATCTTTACTATTTTTCTGAGAGTTAGTGAAGCTTAATATAGAAAAAAATGATTGGAGGAGGATTTTCTAGAGAAATTCCTTCCCAAGAAAAGGGGGATCTGAATAAGAGATTTTCCCAGAAGGAGTGAGAAATGCAAGGAAGTAAGCTTTATGTAGGGAACTTTAGCTACACAGTAACAAAGGAAGATTTAGAAGGGTTGTTTACACAGTTCGGTGAAGTCAAGGAAATTAAGATCATCGAAGGCAGAGGTTTTGGATTCGTTGAGATGGCAAGTCCTGCTGAAGCGGTAAAGGCGAAGGAATCGTTGAACGGCTCTGATTTTAAAGGGCGTACATTGCGCGTGGATGAAGCGCGCCCACCGAGAACCAGATCCTTCGGTGGTGGAGGCGGAGGAAGAGGACGTGGCGGAGGAGGCGGCGGTTTTCGGAGATATTGAGGAGAAGGGGCGTCGATTGATCTTGAAAAACGATAATCCTTTACAAGGTTGAGTGGATGAAAAAATATCAGAGAAAAGAAAGAAAAAAGAGGGAACGGAAGAGAGAGCGCGCGAAGAGGGAGAAAAGAAAGAGAAGATCGCAGTATTGATCCTTATTTGAGTGTCTTTGAAATATCGTTAAAGCACTAACACAGTCGTCAGGGGAAGGGGCTATTCCCTGATGATTTCAGATAATTCCGCAGCTTTTCGAACAAGGGGAGAGTTGTCCCTTTTCAGCTGGAGAAGAGCGTTATTCACTCTATTGCTTCGTGGCATCTGTGTGAGTGCCCAAGTGGCAGCGGCACGCACAATAACAGGTTTTGGTTTCAACATTGTCGTTAGATTCGGTTTTCTTGCGGCTTCGATGAGGGCCCCTTCTGCCACTTGAGAACGGAGGACTCCCAGAGTCCGGCACACTTGTTCCTGAAGTGAGTGGTCCGGTTCAGGCTCCCAATATTTTCTTAGGGAGATAAACTTCAGAAGAAGGGGAGCCGCTTCTGTTATGCTGCGGTCGGAAAAGAGCTTGATAATATCACGCTGCGCCTTTCCCGACGTCTTTGGGAAAATTTCAACCAGGAAAGCATCGACGTCCTTGTCTTGGATGTCTTTGAGCACCTCAGCGATTGCGGACAGGATGTCCGGGGGGCCTTTGAGTGCGATCTCTTTTAGCACGGGGATGAGATCTGGGTTTCCGACAAAAATGTGGGAGACCTTGATCACTTTATTTAGAGAAATTGCA
>JASFPP010000166.1:0-9383 GCA_050115915.1 Candidatus Aminicenantota bacterium | reverse complement strand
GTTAGGCACGCCGCCAACGTTTACTCTGAGCCAGGATCAAACTCTCCAGTTATAATAGAACTCCCGAAGGAGCTCTAATCGCAACTAAAGTTTGACAATGCGAATCGATTGAGGTCGCTCTGCTTTTTGTTTCAAAGAACCGTTTCTTTCTATCCTAGAAAGAAAAATTGCGTAAAAAGCTACATTCAGAACTTAAAAAAAAATATAGAAAGCAGCTTAGAAGCGTGTATATGATAGGGATTATTCATAAAAAAGTCAAGACTTCTTCAGTCTTTTTTGTAAAAAAAATTACCGAATTTCCTCCTCTCCCTAAAAAGATACAAAAAAGGGGGTCAGGCACCTATTTCTAGGGGTAATAAAAAAGTAGACCTGGCACCTCTTTTATCGAATTCTCAGTTTTTCGAGAGTTTTCTGTATCTCAGGCTGTTCGGGATTGATTTCGAGGGATTTTTCCCATACACGAACGGCTTCTTCGGTATGGCCCAAAGCCATGTGACAATGGCCTACAGCGTTTAGGATCTCTGAGTGTATACCTTCGTGTTCCATAAAAATTCGGTAAAAACCAATGGCTTCATCGTACAATTCGAGTCCCTGCGAAGCTCTTCCCAGAGATATATAGAGCGTGTAGTTCTCGATTTCTTGCTCGAGAAACGGCTCGAGTATCTTTTTGATCGTCCTGAACTCTTTAGAAACGAACAGGATTTCTGCATATCCTAAGGCAAATTCGATCGAATTCCTATTCCTCTGGTAAGCCTCATCCAATTTGATACGGGCTCTCTCCACATATCCCACATTCAGAAGTTGTGTCCCCAAAAGATACGCATAAACGGCATCATCCTTCGCATCGATTCTTTTCGCGTTTATCCAGGAGCGCGTTACCGGAGAGTCCACCACATGTAAATCCTCTTGTGTAGAGAACACATCAATTCCCGCATTGTCCTTGAGGACAACTTTTACTGTGTATGTTCCCGGCTTATAATCTAACAGAGGAAATCGCGCCATGAACTCGGATTTTTGGGGATTGGTCCTTGACTTCCGTGTTTCTTCATAAACTTTTTTTTCACCGCTATAAATCCCCCAGATCAATGTCGCTCCTGTATTCAGTTTCTCCCCGAACTCATAGAACCTGAAATAGAGCACCAGCGTCTCCTCGGGAGAAAAACGGCAATCCAGGCTGGGAATCAACCGCTTGTCTCCTATCTGGAAGGCCGTCCGCGATGCATCCTCGATCTCTTTCACATCATAGGCCAAAAGCAAAGAACTCATTCGGAGATCACCGGATGGCTTGGGTATAACGATCTCTTTTTCAAAAGATGTGAACTCTTTGGACACCGTATTCTCGAGGAGGCAATTGAACCTGTAATGCCCCGGAATCAATGGAAATGAATCCTGAATCGTCATGGGCCGCGAGTTGACGTTAGGAATTTCATCCCGCGAGAATTCCATAGGATAGGATTTTGTATACTGAAATATTGTCTTTCCCTCTAGATCTGAAATCCTTCCAGAGAGATTGATCTGCGAATAGTATTTATCCGCGTATGTATCGAGAGAAAGGATCTCGGGTTGGATTGCATAGTGAACAAAATCGACGCCATCAGCATCCTTGAAAATTTTCACGGCATTCAGATTATGGATATAGTTGACTGAGTAATCCACCTCCACTGAAGCCCTTCTCTCCAAAAATTCAGTGACGTATTTATCATCGACTCTCTGACTGGGATATTGATTGACACTCCCCAGTGTTTGATTCGACTTCGTGGGATCGGCCGAGGATCCATAGGGAATGAGGGTCAAAGATGCCTGAGCAAGGTCGGGAGATATCTTGTAGAGGATTCCATACACCGTGCCCCCAAATGCCTGGTCTTTTGTCGATCCTCCCCAGAAACTCGCCTCCGCATCAAACTGTGGCCGGCCTGCATCCCATGGGATATCCGACGTTTCTGGGCTAAGAATATTCGGTCCATCGGTCAGGGGATCGTAGAGGATAAAATCTCCGGCCCCTAATTTCTTGTAGAACATAACGTGGAAGAATGGTGCAATGGCATCGGATCTCTTCCCTTGATAATACCAAAGCTCGATGGGGTAGATATCCGGATGATCGAAGCATTGCCTGTCGATCGGGGGCCCCAGGATGATATAGATACGCCCCCTGTCAGTTCTCCATCCGGGTTTAATGGCCCCACAGCTGAACAAGCGCTCAGCAACTGCCAGCCTCCGGTAGTGTTCCTCCCTGAATTCATTTTGGGGCGTTCCGGGGGATGGATCTCTTTGGTGCCAGAATTCTCTGATAAAGAGGTCTCGCTGTCTATCATTCTCGAGCTGGAGAAAAGCAGACCTCTCCTTAGACGTTATGATGTAGTATACATCCTTCTCGAGCCAATTGTTGTATTTCTCGGAAAGGGCAGGACGGTCTTCAGTCCCGGGAACAACAAAAAAAACCAGTGCCCAACAAAGGAGGACAGAGAGGAGAAGCCATCTCTTCATCATAAGAATACACAGTTATAATTATAGCACCCCGATGAATTATGTAAACTTACTGAGGATTATTGGTTGAGCTGCAGATTTAGATTGGCGACGATCTCTCCGAGTTTCTCGATAATATCCTCGATCTCGTCTGGGGGAAAAAGTTCCCAGTCTCCCGTACAATCTTCTTTCGCTTTTTCGAGAGTTTCGATAGCCTCTTCAAGAGTCTCAATCATCCTTTCGCAGGCTTCTTCTTTTTCACCCATCTTCGACGTCCTCCTTCAGAAAGAACTAGTATCTATTTTAATAGAGATTTCCACCCCTGTTTGTCAAGTGTAAAAATCATCTTGACAGAATCCGCTCCCAAAAAGATCGAAGCCATTAGAAAAAACTAATGCGGGAAAAAACGGTCGCCATCAAAGCCTATGTGTACCCAGCATCAACCAGAGACGACCTCCGTAGTCATGGAGTCAACAATCGTTAACGGTTTTCTTTGGGTATGACAGCACATATGTCGACATCTGTTGACACGCCCAGCACTGCAGATTCAAGTCCAGTCTGAAGTTGAGAATGATCCAGGATGGCACATCTCATGCAGACAGCTCCGCTATAGAGGGACGACACAGATGATTTTTTTTCTCACTCTCAAAGAAAAAAAAGGAAATGGGTTTTCGCTGATCGAGCTTCTCATCGCTATGTCGATAACCAGTATCTTCATTCTCGGAACAGCTCAACTGACGCTCCATTCAATCCACCTCAAACAAAAAAGTGATTGTCTTGTGAGGGCTGCAGAATTGGCATCTACGGCACTCGAACGTTTCAAATCTCTCCCCTATGACTCCATGGAGCTTGAAGACGAGGATTTCGAAGAAACCGTCCAAGACGAACGATCAAACCATCTTTTCGTACGAAGTTGGACGATCCGGAAGTGCTCCCCAAGCTTGAAAGAAATCGCTGTGGATTGTTATTCGAAAAACCATCCGCGCAAAAGGATGCAAACAGTCCTTTTGCTATCTAGAGAATTGGGATTCTGAACGGGAGAAAAACGGATCTATGAACAAAGCTAAATCCAAATCGGTATCAGGCTTAACCGGCATCAATTGTATATTAAAGAATATTAAAGTAAAAATAAGCAAATTTAAGAAATATTATGAGCTCAGGACAAAAAAAACAGCCAAGTGCTTCAATTCAGGCTTTTCCTTGATCGAAAGCCTGCTCAGTCTCTCGTTCTTTCTGATTATTCTTGTGGCCAGTTTGGAATTTTTCATCTCCACCCGGAATCACTTTTTCGATCTTAAGGATGAACAGGAAGTCAATCAGGCAGCGTATACAACACTGGACAAGGTCCGTCTAGACCTGTGCGAATGCGGGCGCGGACTTGTCATTCAGCAGTCCTTCGGGCTACTCGAAGCGATCAATGTGAGAGACAACATCTTGACAATTCAGAGCCGAGATAAAGATATTCCTCTAGACAATAACCTCGTCTCAGGCCAAACATTTATCCCGTTTACGTCAACCGCTGGGATAAAAAAAGGCCAAAAGCTTTGTTTTGCACATTTTGAAAAAGGAGAACTCCAGACAATCACCGCAGTTTCCAAACAAGGGCTCACACTGAGTTCGCCACTGAATTATTCATATATCAAGGATGAAGCGTCAGTTATACTTATCAGAACGGTATCTGTTTATCTCGATGATGAAAGAGGAATCTTACGACGAAAGGTGAATGCCAGCCCTGCCCAACCTCTTCTCGAGGATGTGGTTGCGTTCGAGGTCATTTATGATGCGGCGGCCAACATCACTTCCCTTGGTTTGATACTCAAAACGAAAGAGGAGAAAAAATATGAAGTTTCCGTCTTTTCAAAAAATATGGCTCTGGTTCAAGCAAAATAGACCGAAAAAAAACCCAAATAAGGGAGCGATGACGCTTGTGTCGATTTTTTTGTTCATTCTATTCTCCACACTTGGATTGGGGATGATCTATGTGTCCCAAGTCTATCTCAAGGTGAGCTCATTCAAGAAGAACTCGATTGTCCTGGATTACGCCACGGAAAACGGCATTAAACAAGGCTTTGACCAGCTTGTTCAACTGCTCACGTTAAACGGCTCTCCACGGATCATCACAGATGAGAAAAAAAGCGAGCTGAAGAACGATGCACAAAACAAAGGGATGGATACCGTCGAAGAGCTAATCCATGAGAACATCCCTCTTACACATGTTGAAACCAGGGGAAACCTTAAGTGGACATCGCTAACGACATTTTTTCTGCAAAAACTCATTGATCATGAGGATTATTTCCACACATTTTATGCAGCACTCATCGATTCGGAAGGAGCGATCGAAAACTTCAAACAAGTCAGATATTCGAGTCTGGGAACAGAACTGGAGATTGCCGTGGGGAATATCCCTCTGTCCATGATCCCTTTACTCCTGGATAAAGATCTCGAGCCACATCTAAAACAGAACTTTTTGTCACAGAATAATATCAATCTGACGACCTCCAGGACAAATCCTCTTCCCGCGCACGCAAGTTTTTCCCGGGGAGAGCTCCTTCCTCAGGACGCTCTCCCCCAGATCAACGAAGCTCTGAAGATCAAGATTTTCCGTCCACAAGACCTATCGAATGCTCTTCTTCGAACAGCACTCAGGTTGGAGCCTTCAAACGAGCCGGTTCCAGATGGAGTTTACCTTATTAAAGACGATTTGGGCCTTGGGGGGATTTATGTCGAAGGAGATCTTACAGAAATGATATTGGCCATTTCCCATGAATTCCAGGTCATATCGTTTGTGATGGAGGCTGGCGAGTGGATGCTCTGGTTCGATCCTAGTGATGAAAAAACAATATTTTACACCCCGGGCGAAATCCAGAATTTCGATCTGGCGCCTCGTGGAATCATCATTGTCGATGGTGCTATTCAATCGCTGGGAGGGGGTACAGTCGACGAATCGGGGGATGTGGTTTTGGTCAAAGACCAGGAGATTCCCTGTGTACTCCGTGGAGTCAACCTCAGCATCATCTCCTCTGAGGAAATTACTCTGTCATCCCATCTCATCCATGAGGGCGTGCATTGGAAGGACGGGGTTCCCTACGTAAAGGACGCAAACTCCCAACTCCATATTTTTGCTGCAGGTCAGGATTTTGGAGGGAATGGTGAAAGCGCAGGGCAGATCGTGATAGGTGCGGATTCACCCGATGATATGAAAATCCAGGCATCTCTGACTGCTTCAGGACAGGGGATCACGTTTGAAGGCAATAAAAAAAACGCCCATCTCTTGGGGAGCCTTCAGGCAGCGGACTATGAATCAAACGGTAATGAGCTCAACATAATGTTTTACGAAAAGCATACACAGAATGAGGAATTCCTTCGCGATGCTCCAAAGACCGCTCAACCCGTAATCCATCTCTCTTCCTTCAGAATTCTGGAATGGAGGGAATATGAATAAGCGCACATGCGGATTCACTCTTATCGAAGTTGTGATTTCCATTACTATACTGGGTCTCATCATCGCACTCCTCTCCTATTCCTTCACAAACCAGGCGCAGGTATATCGCTTGAAAAAAGCAGTGTGGGAGATCTATTCGCGGTTGAACTATGCCCGCTACAAAGCTATTTTGAGAGGCGTCAAATACAAGGTGAACTTCGACTCCAACTCTTATGTGGTTGAGAGATTCGACGATCCCAAGGGCGAATGGCAAACCGAACAGAGGAGTTTTTTCAATGGAGTCGTCGTTGCGGCCAACAATTCCCCCATATTCCACCCAAGAGGAACAGTCTCGAATCTGGCCTCCATCATAGTCCAGAACTCCCGGGGTAAATACAAAATCAGCATCGCCATTTCCGGCCGCATCAAGGTGGTTGAGATGTAGGATTTATTCTCTTTCGAAAACAACCTTACCATCCACGATCGTGTAGGTCACTTCAGTTTTTAGGATATCGGCCTCAGGAATCTCGATCATATTCCTGTCGAAGACCGTTATATCCGCCAGTTTTCCTACCTCGATGGATCCGCGAATGTCACCCTCAAATGCCGCAATGGCATTGTTGATGGTGAACGCTTTGATGGATTCTTTGACAGATATCTTCTGTTCGGGAAACCAGCCATCCTCGGGTGTTCCCTTCAGTGTTTTCCGCGCCACAGCCGCATAAATCAGATACTTGGGATGCATGTGGTAGAGCGCTGCGCTCGTTCCCGGCCAGTCCGAGCCAAAGCTGAGCATGGCGCCATTATCCAGAAGAGACTTGAATGCATAAGCCCCCTTACAGCGCTCATGACCGATCCTCTCTTCCATCCAGCGCATATCATCGGAGATGTGATAGGGATTGACCTCAGCGATCACACCCAATGCCTTGAACCGCGAAAAATCCTGGGGGCGAATGACCTGGGCATGGATTACACGAAATCCGTTCAGATCCACGCCCTCGTTTTTCAACCGTTCATAGAGGTCGAGCATCTCTGCCACTCCCCGTGTTCCGATGGCGTGCACGTTAGGGACAAATCCGCCCTCGATCCCCACCTTGATCAGGTTGTACATCTTTTCCATATTCCGTGTTTTATAGTCCGGAGGATCGTCTGAGGTGTGCCGGCGCCAGTGCCCGTAATTATCGGGCTGGTCATCGTAAGGCTCAAAAAACAACGCCCCATGCGTTCCCATGATCCCATCGATGTATCCTTTGAGTGCTCCATACCGCAGCCACGCATCTTTCTGCTTAGTCTTCGGATGGAGGCCTATTGTGAGGCCCTTCTCTTTGAGCTCTTCACCCCTTGCCAGATCCGGCCGCAGCCAGACCCGGCAGGTCAACTCTCCATTCTCTTGTAGCTCGACAAACCGTTCAGTCTGGTCCACCCGGGCAATGTCATGGATCTCTACAATCCCCGCCTCCCTTAGAGCTTTGAGTGCCGCACGGTTTTCATTGAGCATTCTGTTGTGGGACTTGGGCTTCACTGAAGCTCTCATCTTGTCAAAGGCTGGAGAGGGATTCAGAATCACGCCTGTCGGTTTCCCATCCTTTCCCCGAACCATTCCTTTGACTTTCCCATCCTCAAGCCCAGCCCCTTTTAGCGCAGCCGTATTCGCCAGCCATTCCTTATAATCAAACCGGCAAAGGAAACAGGGGTTGTCGGGCGAAAGATCATCGATCATGGATCGATGGGGCCGCCAGGGTTCTGCCTTCTCCGATCCCTCCTCGCCGGCATCACCCAGGGCCCACTGTTCATACGCTCCCCAAAGGCCTCTGGTGATCCACTCGCCATCATCCAGAATTCCAACCACCCGGCCGATCTCTTTGCGTAATCCTTCCTCATCGGACACTGTCATCAGGTTCGCATCGAGGATCAATCCGCCCGCCGCATTAAAGTGCACATGACCGTCGATGATTCCGGGTGTGACAAACTGATCCTCCAAATCGATCACTTTCGTCTCGTCCCCAATATATCTTTTGGCTTCTTTATTATCCTGGCACACGGCCATGATTTTATTTCCCGTTATCACCAACGCTTTAGCTGTCGGATTGGCCTCATTGACTGTCCAGATATCCCCATTGAGCAACACCAGGTCTGCAGGCTCGGGTTTCTGCGCGCAGCCCGTTAGACTGATAAAACAAAATACACTGATAAAGACAGAAAACATGAATACATTGACCTTGGAACGCTTATACATGATTCCTCCTCATCCATGACAGATTTAGAAACGACTCACAAAATGATAATCGATTATATCTCCATGAATGAAAAAATGTCAAAATTCATCCATTGAACCATAGAACCTTATTGCAATAGTAATTATTTACTTTAAATCAAACTTTGAATATTTTGCTCGCCCAGGTATAATTGAAATAGAAAAAGGGGAAATGACAAATAAAATCAGGATTTTTCGGGCATTTACTCTATCTCCTTTGCTCTATTAAACATTCCAATAAAAAGGATATTTCATCAACGACATAAAAGCAGGGGGGTTAGATGAAAAAGAATATTTTTTTTATGGGTCTTGTCATACTCTGTACTTTTTCACCTTATTTCTTATGCGGCCGCACTATAAGAGTGAGGCCTTCCACGTTGTCAACAGCTACTTTATCACCGGGTGTAAAAGAAGAGTCACTCGTAGCCGCCCAATTTGAGCCACGCACGAATACACTTCCCTCCATTCCTCTCCACTCTTTGACCTCGCCAACTTCGCCGATTAAGCTAGCCGGTCCGGTCAGTTGTTTCCTCTTTCCTTTGAAAATCAGCCAGGCTATAGGGATGATCACATGTTCAAAGAGTTCAAAGAGTAGATACGCTAAGACAACACCAATAATGATCTTTAAGAACAACGGCATCGGCTAATTCTCACTAATACATCTGTCTTTCCATATGCGCTCTCATCTTAATTCAAAATGACCACAAGCGTAAACCAAGAATTATATTAACCCTGAATGGTTGCATAAATTTTGAATTCTTCGCTGATTTTATAACTTCCAGTTACAAAAATCAGCCTTTTCCACAATATTTATAACCTCAAGTAATAGAATTTAAATTTTTATGACTGGAGGTTATAAGATCGGATTTTTTACAGGGCCACAAAATCTCTTCGTCGTTTTGAGCGATTCTAGAGATTCTCTTCTCAGGAATATTGACCCCTTGTTTGCGCTGTGATATAGACTATATTTCTTCATCTCGTGAAAATATCTATGGAATCAAATTTTACATTCATAAAAAAATGATCCTTGGAGGAGTATCATGAGAAAAACAATCTCGCTGTCTTTTGCCTTTATTCTGCTTTTAACATTTTCTCTGTTTGCACAAGAGCCTTATAAGTTGCCACCCAAAGAGGTGGTTGACATTGTGACAGCAGCGCCACCGCCACGCGCTTCGATGAGTCCGGATAACGAATACATGCTTCTCGCTACTTACGAACCCATGCCTTCTATCGCTTACATGTCGC
>JASFPP010000165.1:0-9413 GCA_050115915.1 Candidatus Aminicenantota bacterium | reverse complement strand
TCTTGAGTTCGGCAAAGCGATCCATTATGGATTTGTTCGGTTTGGAATCCTGTTCGTGGACGAAGGAATAGAGGTAAGCCAGATGGTTGTCGAGTTTCACCTGGTAGTTGATGGCGTCCTGGCCGCGTTCGTTTTTTGTTTGGATCAGCTTCTCCTCGAGGGTTTTGAGTTTTTCAGTCAGTTCTTCTGCGGCCGTTTTGACATCTTCGCTGTATCCAGCCTTGACCGCTCTTTCTGAAATATCCTTGACCTGATCGCGTATGGCCCGCACATTTTTGATCATCTCATGACTTTTCGTAAAGGCCTGGCCCACTTGAGTTTGAAGATCGAACTGTTCCTGGAGGTCAGCGACCGTGATATCGGTCCAACGTGGATCTTTTAACACCTCGAAATCTTTTGTGCCATTGAATTCATTGGCTTTGAATCGGACTTTGTATTTCCCAGGTGCGGCCTTAGGGCCTCCTATATAACTCAAAGAGATTACAGCTTCTTTGATCTTTTCCGGAGGCTCGTGTGTGAGGTCCCAAGTAAATTGATTCAGTCCCTTTTTAGGCTTTATCTCTTTGAGTGTGCGGATGACTTTATCCTCTGCGTCGAGGATCTCCAAACTCGCTTTTTCTGGCTTTTCCTTGAGATAGGCATAAACTGATAGTCTGTTGAGGGTTCCTCGAACCTGAGTACGGTAGGGATTCTCAGGTGTGTAAAGAACCAGGTCTATATTCAAATCTGCCTCCTGAATCTGGTGGAGGAGGCCGATGTCATCAAGAATCCAGAAGGCCCTTCCCTGAGTCGATAGAACCAAGTCTTTCCGATAAACCATCATATCAGTAATGGGTGTGACCGGGAGGTTGAGCTGGAACGACTGCCAGTGCCGGCCGTCATCGAATGAGATGAACATACCGAATTCTGTTCCTGCGTATAGAAGCCCTTGCCTCTCGGGATCTTCGCGCACCGCACGCACAAAATGATCCTCAGGGATCCCGTTTTTCCCATCTGTCAACAGATCCCAGGATTGACCATAGTCGTTGGTTCGGAAGATGTAAGGCCTGAAATCATTATCCCGATACCTGTAAACAGCCATGAATACTCGCCCTGGTTGATGCGACGAGATATCCAACATGTTGACGGTCCCCTCTTTGGGCATGTTCTTGGGCGTGACATTCATCCAGTTCTTACCATCATCACGGGAGACGTGAACGAGCCCATCGTCTGAACCGGTCCAGAGGACTCCTGGTTCTATGGGGGATTCCTCGAAGGCAA
Source organism: Candidatus Aminicenantota bacterium (assembly GCA_050115915.1). Classification (GTDB taxonomy): domain Bacteria; phylum Acidobacteriota; class Aminicenantia; order Aminicenantales; family Aminicenantaceae; genus WTAW01. The sequence goes on along the minus strand of JASFPP010000165.1, from coordinate 8,153 downwards.
AGATCGTGCAGTAGGTCTCGACTCCTGTAACATCGTGCTGGACAGGCCCTCCGGGCCTATCGAGATACCTATCGATGTTTTGAGTCAGGTCAGGGCTTATGACCTCCCAGCTCCATCCCTCATCCCTCGACCTGTGAACATAATTCGATGTGATGTAAAGAACACCGGGATCGTGGGGTGAAATCCGGATGGGAAAATTCCACTGGAAACGGTATTTAAGATCCCGCATGGCGATCCCATCATCGAGTTCGGGATAGGCGTCGATCCGTTTTTCGTGGCCGTTCTTACGGTCGCGGCGGGTGATAATCCCGATGTAGTTTCCCGCATAAATAACGTCCGGATTCCTGGGATCGACAGCGATGTGACCGCTCTCCCCTCCCCCGACCTCATAAAAGGACTGATTCGGCCTTCCCTGGCTCGCAATCGATATGGTGGAGTTATCCTGCTGGTCGCCATACAGGCGGTATGGAAACTGGTTGTCTACTGCCACTCTGTAGATCTCGGCTGTGGGCTGGTTCATCTGCGTCGACCAGGATTTTCCGCCGTTAAAGCTCACGTTAGCGCCTCCGTCGTTGCTCTGGACCATTATGTCGGGATTTTTGGGATTGATCCAGAGACAGTGGTTGTCGCCATGGGGAACACGGATCCGCTCGAAGTCTTTTCCATCGTTCAGAGATCTGTAGAATCCCGTATTCAGGACATAAACAGTATGCTCGTTCTTCGGATGGGCAAAGATCCGGGAATAGTACCAGGCGCGTTGACGAAAGCGGTGATCGCGGTTAATCCGCTTCCATGTTTTTCCCGCATCTTCAGACATGTACATCCCGCCCTTTTTTTCTTCCACCGATTCCTGTATCACCCAGATCCGATCTGAATTAACTGGGGAGACAGCAATACCGACACGGCCTACGATGCCATCCGGGAGTCCTCCCTCCAGCCGCTTCCAGGTGGCCCCGGCATCGGTAGTTTTCCAAACGCCACCTTTATCTCCCCCATCTACAAGCGTCCAAGGCTTTCTCTCCGCCTGCCAGAAGCCCGCATAAAGGATACGGGGATTGTTGGGATCCATCACGAGGTCAATACAGCCGGTCTTTTCATCCACGAACAAAACATTCTCCCAAGACTTACCACCGTCTGTGGTTCGATAGACTCCTCTTTCCGTATTCGGCCCGAATATGTTTCCAAGGACAGCCGCATAGACAAGATCTGGATTCTTAGGATGAATTTGCAGCTTCCCGATCTGTCCCCAATTTTCCAATCCCATGAGTGTCCAAGTTTTACCCGCATCCGTGGATTTATACACACCTTTTCCGGTTGAGATGTTGCCGCGGGGACTCGCTGAACCAGTCCCTACGTAGACCACATTAGGATCAGAGAGAGCCACTTCTACGGACCCGATAGAACCGACTTTGAAGAATCCATCGGAAACGTTATTCCAGATAACACCTCCATCAGTCGTCTTCCACACACCGCCCCCCGTCGATCCCATATAATACGTGAATGGCTCATCAGGGATGCCTGTAACCCCAGTCACACGGCCGCCTCGAGTAGGGCCTACGAATCGATACTTCAACTCATTGAATAGACCGGAATCGACCATCACATTCGGGTCGTCTTGCTTTTCTTTCGCACCGACAAAGAAACAAATCCCGACCAATAAGAGCACTGTTAAGCCAACGCTCTGGATACTGGTTTTCATCCATTTCTCCTTTCTTTGAAATATGAACTCATGATAATAACAAGTATCTGATGATATCATTTAATATAGAATCAGGGGGGATGGATTGAGCAACATGGTAAAGTGGAAACATCACCTTTGATTCTATCTCTAAAGGTACTCATTATTGCACTGAACCTAGTCAACAAGCAGTGTGTTGTTCAAAAAACATCACCCGGTCATCAATTCATGGTTATTTTCGGGGGAGCCAAACAGACATTTCCCCCGTACCGCGATGAGACCAGGCGTAATAAGGGACTGCGGTCAAGGACTCCGTGGTGTCTGGAACATTTCCCTCGATCACTAAGACTCCGCCTAAAATATCGGATCGGAATCCGGTCGAGAATACCATGTTATCGGGGAGATTCCGGTCTAGAATTCGATCATCGTTATCGACCCCCTCGAAACAATAAACAATCGGTCCTCGCTGCAAGGCCACTTTTCCTCGGTCGTCCTCGACTTCATCATGAGCCACGATCCGTCGAACTGTCATCGGGAGATCGAGTGCGATGGTGTCGCCCATCTGCCACTTTCTGTGAATGCGCGCATATCCTTTTTCAATATCCATATCTACTTTGGAATCATTGACCCATAACCCGAATCTGACCTCTTGGGGATTTAAAAAAGAATACAGATCGCTGGGAACAGGTTCGTTGCTCACCCACCCCGGAATACGGATATATACAGAAAACTCCTTCTCAAATTCAGGAATGATGGAAATTTTTACAGCCCCATCCCAAGGATAATTTGTATCTTGCGTTACCCAGACTGAATTATTCCCCAGGTCGACACTTCCCTGCCCGGCCACAAAGAGATTGACATACAGAGAGTCATTTTTATACGCATAGACATATCCGGGGATGGAAGGAAGAAAACGCGCCAGGTTGACAGGACAGCAGGCGCAATCGAACCAGGATTTTCGCGTGGTTTCTCCCTGGTTGAAGGGGTACTTCCCATCCGATTCCAGGGGATTCGGATAGAAAAAGAGGTCTCCACTCAGAGAGAGGCCCGAAATCAATCCGTTATAGAGGGTTCGCTCCAGCACATCGATGTACCTGGCATCCCCATGAAGAAGGAATAACCTGAGGTTCCAGAACACATTCCCTATGGCGGCACATGTTTCATTGTAAGCTGTCGCGTTGGGAAGCTCATAGTCGCAACCGAAGGCCTCGCCTTCATGCCGGGAACCGATCCCTCCTGTGATATAGAGCTTTTTGGAAACGACATTTTCCCAGATCCTGTCGATGGCTTGAATGTAGTCTTCATCGCCCGTGAGTGCGGCCACATCCGCCATTCCTGAATACATGTATGTCGCCCGCACGGCATGACCGATCGCCTCCTGCTGTTCGATGACCGGGTTGTGCGCTTGATAGTACCAATCCTGGTTGTAAACAGAAAAGTCAGAATCATCCGCAAATTGTTTTCCGAATTGTCCCGGTCCCCTCACATCCAGAAAGTGTTTCGCCAGGTCCAGGTATTTTTGTTCGCCTGTCAGCCTGTAGAGCTTCGCGAGCCCGATCTCGATCTCCTGATGACCGGGAAATCCCGGTCTCTTTCCCGGACCGAACTCCCTGGCGATGAGGTCTGCACTTTTGAAAGCCACATCTAAAAAATTTCTTTTGCCTGTCGCAAGATAATAGGCGATGGCGGCTTCATACATATGCCCCACATTGTAGAGCTCGTGACTGGAGGCAAGGTTTGACCATCTCTCCTCCCCTGAACCAGGTGCGACGTTCCTCGGATCGATCGTCCGGGTGGTGAACAGGTATCCATCATCCTCCTGAGCTGCAGCGACTTTGTCGATGAGGTCATCCATATACTTCTCGAGCTCTGGATCCGGATGGATGGCCAGTGAATAGGCTGCCCCCTCCATGATCTTGAAAACATCGGAATCGTTATAGCGCCGGCCTTCAAAATCGCCAGGCATCAATCCACCGGCCTTGGCAAAATTGTCGATACGGCCCGTCTCCTCGCTCTTCCCGAACGCAAAAGGGATCGTGACTCTCCGGTTCGTCTCCATGCGAGGCAACCAGAATTCATCCTTCACCTCAACATCAGTGAAAACAACAGGCTTAATGGGATAGTCCTTTGGACTCTTTCTGGCACAGCTTATAAAAGAGAGTCCCACAGTCACAATCATGAAAAAACACAAACACAATGTGATATCATTTGAGTAACCGACAGGCCTCATTTGCCCACTCCTGTATGCAGATTTAATTAACACAGGTCTCTGAAGAAGTCAAAGCCTGAATTGCAGGTAAAAATTGGAAGCACTGTTTCTCAAACGGTCCTTAAGGCGATGGACGTTATAAGGAATAAAACACGGGGTGACCCGTTCTAATTGAAATTTCCGAATAAGGATCTTATATACTCTCTGAGTTGGGGATCGTTTTGGAGAGTGTGAGTGCCTATGGAAAGGCCGCCTATCGCATAAACACCGATAGCGACACCTCCGATGGCGATATATCCTGTGGCGATTCCTCCGGCCCCAAAGAGGACACCTAAAGCCATTCCTGCAAGGCAGGCAACACCGAGACCGATGCCGGCGAGTGTGATAATCCCCACTGCGAATCCTCCGATAGCAATAACACCGATGGCGATGTTTCCGATCGCAATAAATCCTTTGGCGGGTTTTGTGATTCCCCCATAACCCGGACCATAGACGATATGAACGAGCGGCATGCCGAAGACCGTCGCCGTAGATTTGAATTCATATCCGACATATCCGTCCTCTCCCCCAGAAGAACGAAATCCGTTTGCCTTCAGCGGATATCCACAGTTCGGACAAGATCTGGCTTTATCGCTCACTGATTTGCCGCATTCGGGACAGGATACAAGTGCCATATGTAAACTCCTTTTTCTATGAGCTCTCTAAGCAGGGTATGAACTTATTTATTTGGCCAGTTGGCCGCTATCGCCCACGGTCCACTCTCCGTCGACATAGACATAGAGGACCGTGCGTTGGACCTCTTGGTCCTTTTCGGTCTTGTACATGATATCCACGAGCTTCCATTCTTCCAAACCGCTGAACATCATGGACAACTGCGCTTCGGTAGGGCCGGCAAAACGCTTTCCTCTGAACCTTCGGAGAGCCTTCTCATCTTCACCATAGTTGATGATGTTGACAGGGAGATTATTCCTGGCTAAGGCATCCTGTTTGATGAAGTCCTCTACCAAGTCTTTGGGCGTGTAGTACTCATCCATAACGGTCCATTCATACTCCTGGGCGTACTTCGGCGATGGTGTGAGGATCAAAGATTTGTAAAGAACGAAGGCAACGATTAGCACGACAAACATAACGATGTAAAGAACAACAATCCTTTTTTTATTCATGAATACTCCCAATTCGTCCGTAGCGATCTCTGAGACCTGTGAAACACAACATCTGTAGGGCGCGCTAGAAATTATGAAGACAAATATAGAACGCTGGTTGTTTATCTAAATAGGTGTTAGTGCTTACTGAATGAGCCTTAAGGTGAGCGGGTAGCGGTATTTCTCTCCACTGCTTGCTTTAACTGTAGCGATGATGATCATCACCAAACTGAATATTCCTACTGCGATCAACAGGAAGATTCCAATCACGATAAGGATCAGCAATCCAGCGATAATGGCATAGATAGTGATCGATATCTGAAAATTGAGCGACTCTTTTCCCTGGTCTGCGACAAACTCTGATTCATCCCTTTTGATCAACCATATGATCAGTGGACCGATGATATTGCCGAAAGGAATGATATACCCGGCCAAAGCCGCCAAATGACAGAACATTCCCCAACTTCGTTCTTGTGATTCGGTCAATTGTGCCATGGATTCACCTCCAGATGTTTGTGTTAAATTCTATTTCCCTATGTTTGTGAAAATAATATAGGCTGAATGCGACTTTGTCAATGAAGGAATTGACGAAAAACTCTCTACTCGGTGCGGTATCGGATCTTACCTGCAACAATCGTGTAAACAGGACGTGTGGTCAAGATCTCCTTTGGAGCACATTCCAAGATATTCCTATCCAGGATAGTGAAATCTGCGTATTTCCCGATCTCGATGGAGCCAAGAACATCCTCTTGAAAAGCTCCATAGGCTGCCCAGATCGTGAATCCTTTGATGGCCTCCTGGATGGTCATCCGCTGAGAGGGATTCCACCCTCCCTCAGGCCAGCCAGAGGGATCCTGCCGTGTGACTGCGGCATAAATTCCCAATAATGGATTTGTGGATTCTACGGGAAAATCCGAACCGCACGGGATTATAAGTCCGGCATCTATAAACCAGCGCCATGCATAAGCTCCTTCTGCCCTTTTGTCACCCACTCTATCCACAACAAAATACATATCGGAGGTGCAGTGTGTGGGCTGCATGGCCGGGATCACGCCAAGTGAGGCGAATCTTTTAACATCCTCAGGCCTTACAATCTGGGCATGTTCGATACGGAATCTGTGATCTTCCTTGGGATTTTCCTTAAAGGCTCTCTCGTAAGCATCCAAACAGAGGCTGTTTCCGCGAATGCCTATACAATGTGTGTTAACGCCCATATCGGCTTCCAGGGCAGCCTTGGATACCTCATAGATGTAATCCGTCGTTATTCTCAACAACCCTGTATTTGAGGGATCATCGGCATAAGGCTCGAAAAAAGCGGCTCCTCTGGAACCCAAGGCCCCATCAAAAAAAAGCTTGATACTCTTTACGGAAAGCATATGATCGCCGTATTCATCGATCCGGTGAGATTTGAAATATTTGACAAGGTCTATATCTGGGGGAAGATCCGTTTCTTCTCCCAGCATGGCATACACGCGCAGCTTGAGTTGACCCGCATTGATGAGACCCTTGTACATGGCGATCGCACGGGGACCGACACCGGCTTCATGAATCCCTGTCAGCCCGACGCGCAGGCAGGCATTGACTGCCTTAAGGAACTTTTCCCTGAACTGGGCTTCTGTGTTTGCGGGGATCTTTGCAGTCACTCCGTTCATGGCTCGGTTTACAAGCACACCGGTGGGCTCTCCATCGGGCTTTCGAACGATAACGCCGCCAAATGGATCCGGCGTGTCTTTGGTGATTTCAGCCAATTCTAAGGCTTTTGCGTTGGCAAATGCGGCATTTCCATCTATGCGCGTTAAATACACGGGATTATCCGGAGACACGGCGCTCAAGGCATCGTGGACCGGAAAGGAGGTATCCTCCCAGTCGTTCTGATCCCAGCGCCCGCCAACGATCCATTCGCCGGGCTCGGAGGAGGCGATCCTTTCGGCAACCTTTTCGATGATCTCTTCGAAGCTCTTCGTGCCCGTGACGTTGAGGGATGTCAGCTCTTCACCGAGGCTGTGTAGATGGGCATGGGCATCGATCAATCCAGGTAAAACCAGCTTTCCCCTGCAATCGACAACAGTTGTGTTCGGGTAAATATAATCCTGGACCTCTTCATTACTTCCCACAAAAACGATCTTGTTCCCACGGACTGCCACGGCCTCTTTTATCGAAAAAGCTTCATCCACTGTGGCGACTTTGCCGCCGAATAAAACAAGGTCAGCCGGACCTGGCATTCCGCAACACACATAAAAAAAACCAAAACAAAAAATCCCGGCGAGCCAAAGCACATTTTTTTTAGACATCATACTCCTCCAGGTTTACTAAGAATGACAATCCCTAAGACTAGAGCTTGTCAAACTTCCAACTTGAAATTATACCTTTGGATAAAAAAATTCAAGCCCCCAATGAATTGTCTTCTCTTGCTCTGTTTTTTGGTATATATTTGTTAAAAATTTTCGTGAATCATTCAAAGGAAATTCAATGAAAGTCGAACAACCTAATCCCCTAATTTTGATCAAAAAGATCGATCTGACAATTCCTCTGGTCGGTTTTTATGACGCTCCAGACCCGAGGCCTTTCGCGCCGACCGTTATCCCCGATCCCGGAGAATGTGTCTTCTCTTTCTACAGGAATTGGCTTAAAGGAGAAACCCTCCACATCACAAAAGACCACTATGGCTGCGGAGGAGCCGGCCGATGGATGTGCGGGATAACGACACGGCAAAGAGAGGCATTCATCAAATTTTTAGTGGATGATGAAGGGCTCAAATCTTCTCACTCACTCATGGAACGATGGATCGACTCCAAAACTCCTTACCAAGCATCCCACTCACATCTCTTGGTAGGTCCGCTCAAAGAAAATCAGTGGAACTATGCGAAGAGCGTCACGTTTTTTGTGAATCCAGATCAGCTGAGCACCCTTATGATAGGAGCTCAATATGAGAGCGCGCTTGAGGATCCTTCTCCGGTTATTGCCCCCTTCGGCTCTGGCTGTATGGAGCTATTGCCTTTCGAGGATACGGACATCCCTCAAGCTGCAATCAGTACAACAGACATCGCCATGCGCCAGTACATCCCTGCCGAGATTTTGGGATTCACCGTCACGAAGTCTATGTTCGAACGACTCTGTGCTCTGG
>JASFPP010000164.1:0-9456 GCA_050115915.1 Candidatus Aminicenantota bacterium | reverse complement strand
AGACCCGATCCAAAGTCAACGCAGTTATCTGCGTGTCAGCCATCTATCCAATCGACCTCGATCAAGCGGCTGCTGTCCTTTTGGCGGGTGACATTATGACAATCCCTTCGATGAATAGTAATACCCCGGCCTTGTGTCACAAAACCAACGATATCATCTCCATGTATGGGGTGACAGCATAATGCTATGCGTGTTACGAATCCGTTCATCCCTGTGACCAAGATTTTCGGAATGACAGGTAGAGCTGATTCGATATCGCCTGATTCGAGAGTCTGAATGAATAACTGTTTTTTGGGCTCGATTTTTTGCCCTTTACGCAGCAAGGTTTCACTGATGTGTTGAGCGCTGATCTCATTCCGGGCTATCGCTTCGAACAGATCAGCCGGATTTTTATACTTAAAAAAAGCGGCGATCTCTTCGTGTTTTTTGTCTCGCATTGAAATTCGTTTTAACTCTCTCTCGAGAGTTTCTCTTCCTTTGGCGATATTCTTCTCTCGCTCGTGCTTTCGGAACCAATACCGGATCTTCTGCTTTGTCCTCGAGGAGTGGGCATAACCCAATCTAGGATTTAGCCAATCACGGCTGGGGCGTTTCTCTTTAGATTTAACAATCTCTACCCTATCCCCATTCTTGAGCGTGTAATCCAAAGAAACCAGTTTTCCATTGACTTTGGCTCCACGACAGCGGTGGCCCAGGTCGGTATGGATACGATAGGCAAAATCGAGAGGCGTTGCGCCCTTTTTGAGGTCAAAAATGTCTCCTTGTGGAGTAAAGACATAAACCGACTCAGCAAAGGGAGGCGCTTTTAGAGATTCAAAATAATCTTTCGACTCAGCCAATTCCTGCTGCCACTCGAGAAGAATTCTGAGATACGAGATCTTTGCCTCGACACTCGTGTCATAGCCCACTTTTTCTTTATACCTCCAGTGACTGGCCATGCCGAATTCAGCGATCTGATGCATCGATTGGGTACGAATCTGAATTTCGAGAGGCTTTTTTTGAGGTCCTATCACGGCCGTGTGGATCGATCGGTATCCGTTCGACTTGGGATTGGCGATGTAATCATCGAATTCTTCCCTGATAGGTTCCCAAAGGCTGTGGATTATATCCAGTGTACCATAACAATCCTTGATAGTGTTCACGATGATGCGAACGCCGCGGACATCGTAGATCTCTTTAAAATCTCTGCCTGTTTCCATCATCTTTTTATAGATGCTGTAAACGTGTTTGGGACGTCCTACGATCTCTGCTGTGATGCCTTGCTCCTTGAGCATATGCTGAATTGTTCGGATGACCGAACGTATTTGTCGCTCACGGATATGTGTGTGTTCGGAAAGATGCCGGTTGATGTCGTTAAAGTTCCTTCTATCGAGATACTGGAATGCGGCATCCTCAAGCTCCCCTTTCAGCGACCACATTCCTAGTTTGTTGGCGAGTGGAGCGAAAATGTCGAGTGTCTCTTTGGCGACTCTTTCTTGTGTCGATTTCGAATGAGACGAAAGACTCCGCATACAATCCAGTTGTTCGGCCAATTTGATAATGACAACGCGGGCATCATCCGCAATGGCCAAAAACATCCTCTGGAGATTCTCAATGTTTTCCTCTTTGAGTTTTTCCCAGGTGATGCGGTTCAAGAGAGTGAATCCCTCGACCAGCTTCGCTGTATCATCTCCAAATCGATGACGAATATCCTCAAGAGATACAGAGGTTTTAATCAGAATATCATGGAGTAGTGCCGCAGAGATGGTTGGGGGATCTAGATGGATATTAGCAAGATACATGGCTGTGCCCAGGGCATGTTGAGCACTGGACAATCCAGAATCTTCTTGCTGCCCTTCAGTGGCTTCCATCATAAAAGTGTAGACAGTCTTTAAAAATCCAGGATCACTCTTGGGATTGTTTTCCTGAGCTTTTTGGATTAGCGATTCGATGTTCACAGCGAAAAAGTCAAGGTTCAAGCTGCTTTTTTATTTCCTTGACGATGAAAGCGACGGTTTTCTCCAAATAGACCATTCCCTTTTTTGCCGTTGCCTTAGAAGGATCACCCAAAACTCCGCTTTCGGTCAATCTCGGCATCCCCTCTTCAAGGATAATTTTTATCTCTTTATCACCCAAAGGACCAAGATAGCCAGGTGCGAAACGGTCTTTTTCGACCAAGTTATCTGCAAGGGCCAAAATGATGGATGTTTCACTTTCGCCTGCATGGGCACCAGATTCTGCGGGTGTGACACCATACTCCTTTGAATGTGCATTGAGCACACCCATAAAACCTTTGAGATCCGTGTAGCCGATAATTCGAAGTTCGGGATGTGCTGGTCTGAGCTCATCGATGGTTTCTTGGACTGTGGTGAAGTTGCCGCCATGGCTGGGAAGAAGGATGATCGTTTTAAAACCGCTCTTTTTGAGACTGACGACGTAATCATAAATGATTGCCTTGAGCGTGGATTGCTGCAGAGAAATTGTCCCAGCAAATGCCATGTGATGTTCTGAACATCCCGGCCTGATGGTTGGAGCCTGTAGGGCATTTTCCAATTCTTGGGCAACCCGAAAAGCCAGGGCATCACCGATCATAGTGTCGGTTTTTATTGGCAGATGGTGACCATGCTGTTCGGTCGATCCGATTGCAAAAACAGCTGTTGTAAAACCATTGTTCATTGCTTCTTTGATGTCGTAGGAATTCATATCTTCCAAACGGATGGTTCTCATTATCCTTCTCCTAATTCTAAAGATAAGCCATAAAACTTTAAGGCATACTCCTACAGAAGTCAATCAGAGAAAAAAGATAAAAAGAATAAGGATGGATCTTGCTATCGGCAGGAATCAATACAGAACCAAAAGTCGGGGCTTGTTCCCTATGACTCCTATTCAAAAGAAAACTTACAGTTTAGACATGTTCAATATCGGTGTAGTTCGAAATTTCAGAATTTGTTGTGCATAGATCGGAAACGGAGAGTGTGTGGATGTCGTCATTCCCGGTCAGGCGGGCAAAATCTTCGATCTCTTCGGTGGAAGCTCTCAGGAAATTTTCGAGTCCTCTGGCAGAATCCTCGATGTTTAGCCTGGCTCGCAGTTCTGGGTCTTGCGTTGTTATACCCATTGGGCATTTGCCCGTGTGGCATATCTTGTACTGTTGACAGCCGATGGCCATTAGGGCTGCAGTACCGATGGCAACAGCATCCGCTCCCATGGCGAGGGCTTTCACAAAATCAGACGAGACCCTGAATCCACCCGTGATCAGGAGAGACACAGAGTTGATGTTTTTTTCCTTGAAGTACTTTTTCGCCCGGTGGAGTGCATACATCGAAGGAACAGATGTCGCCATCTTGACCATTTTGGGGGAAGCGCCAGTTGCACCCGCTCTTCCATCTATGGTGATAAAATCCGGTTCAGCATACAGTGCCACTTCGAGGTCCTCTTCCACGTTACCTGCAGCGAATTTGATGCCGATGGGTTTTCCTCCCGAGATTTTCCTCAACCAGCTCACTTTTTCTTTGAGTTGATCCCTGTTCGTGATGTCTTCGAAATGGGAGGGGCTGATGATGTCGTCACCCTCGTTGAAACCACGGATCTTTGCCACTTCTTCTGTGACCTTTTTCCCTGGGAGGTGGCCCCCCATTCCAGGTTTTGCCGATTGCCCGATCTTGATCTCAATGGCATCCACCTTTTTGAGGTTTTCCTCTGTAGCGCTATACTCATTGGGGACATATTCGAATATATATTTGTAAGAATTCTCCATGGATTCGGGAAGGATTCCCCCCTCTCCCGAACACATGGCTGTCTTTACAGAAGCACTTCCCTTTGCCAGGGCGATTTTGGCCTCTTTGGATAGGGCGCCGAAAGACATGTGTGTAACGTACACCGGGGTTTCGATGACCATTGGCGTTTTGGCTTTAGGGCCGATCGTGGTCTTGGTGTTGACAGGGACGTCTCTATTCAAGGGAAGCTTGGCGAGTTGCGCTCCCTTGATCAGGATATCATCCCAGGAAGGTGTAGGCTTCCGTGTCCGCATGGGCTCGATGATCGGATGCCCCGTTTCCGCCATCTCATGAATGTCAGTCATATGAACTTCGAGGTCATCAGATAGCCTTCTTAAATCATCGGAGGACCCGGATGTATCCTTGGGTTTTCCATCAGATACATCCGGGCCGGGTGCTTCGTCAACTATCTTCCATGCGGATTTGCCGGTCTCACAGACATGGCATGCCCACTCGTCTGAGAGCTCGTGCCATTTTTTTCCTTGTTTCTCTTCGTCGTATTCGGTGTCACAGACGGAGCACTTGTAGATTGCCATGTTTGCTCCCTCGATCAGAGATCCAAACTGGCAGGCTCGTACATCTCTTTGGGATTCTTACAGGACGGGCATTTTGGAGGAGGCTCGGTGCCTTCGACAGTATAACCGCAAACGCTGCATTTCCATTTGATGGGCTGCTCTCTCTTAAAGACCGTTCCGTTCTTCACCATCTCTAGCAGTCTTTTATAGCGTTCTCTGTGTTTTTCCTCGATCTTGCCGATCATTTTGAATAAGATCGCAGCTTCTTGATTTCCTTCCTCTTCGGCCTCTTTGGCAAAAGTGGGATACATCTCGATTGTCTCATAATCCTCTCCACCTATGGCGGCTTCCAGGTTCTCTGCAGTTGTACCGATGCCTTTTAGAAGCTTGAAATGATCGCGTGCATGCTCCATCTCATTCACTGCTGTCTCCTCGAAGATCTTGGCGATGTAGGGATAGCCCTCCTGTCTTGCAACTTCTGCAAAATAGGTATACTTGTTCCTTGCCTGGGATTCACCCGCAAAAGCTGCCTTGATGTTCTCTTCTGTTTTACTCATTGTTTGACTCCTTTTTTGAATGGTTTATTTGTTAAAATGCAAGTCAAGACTTGCTGTTTTTGCACTTTTTGCATACCCCTTTTAAAACGACTCGCTTGCCTAAAATATCATATCTCTGTTTAATGTCACTCGGAATCTCCAAATTGTCGAACTCCTCATTGTAAAAATCGACGATCTCCCCGCAATCCACACAATAAATGTGATGATGGCTGTCTGTGTTGGGATCAAAACGTCGTGGCCCACTCTGCCCTTTGACGATCTCAACGAGGCCCATATCTGCAAAAGTGAGCAGTGTTCTATTCACTGTGTCATAGGAAATATTCGGATACTCTGTATGGATGGACTTATACACCTCTTCAGCAGAAGGATGGTTGTCTGCTCCATAGATCTCTTTGTAGACGACACACCGCTGCGGAGTGATCTTGAGGCTGTGTTCTTTACATTTCTTGATGAAAATGTCGAGACAATCTAAAGATTTTTTTAATTGCATATTTTTATTAAATAGTAATTATTACTATTTGTCAAGCATTTTTTTCAAAAAAATAGTTATTTTTGAATTATCGGGAAAAAATGCCTTAATCTAGCAAAAGGCTCGCTTAAAATAAACCTGGATTATTCACGAGTCGAGGTTGCCGTAGATGCGAGGCGCAAAGGATGCAGCTGTAGTTGTCTACCGCAAATCCTTTGCAACAAAGCAGATACGGTGAGATCGGCTCGCCTGAAAGGTAAAAAATGCCGATTGTAAATATAAATTTCAGCGAAAACGAAAATGTCAAGGTGAATTATTGGTAGGATAATGAAATGATTGATATGTTTTTAATATAGTATCGGCATTTTTTATGAATATTCCAGGCTAAACGTCCAATAGTTTTTTTGCGACATCCACACCAGTGGCTGCATCGGTCGCATATCCATCCGCTCCGATTTGGTCGGCGAAAGCTTGTGTTATAGGTGCCCCACCGATGATAACTTTCACTCGATCCCGGATGCCGGCTTTCTGCAATCCATCTATGACAGCTTTCATATTAACCATCGTTGTTGTGAGGAGTGCGGACATCCCGATAAGGTCGACATCACGGGCTTTGGCAGATTCCAAAAACCGGCTCACATGGACATCCGCTCCGAGGTCGATGATCTCAAATCCTGCTCCCTGAAGAAGCATGCCGACGATATTCTTGCCGATGTCGTGCAGGTCTCCCTGAATGGTCCCGATAATGGCTTTCCCTAAAGGCTTCACGTTTTTTTCAGCCAGCAAAGGCTTCAAGATTCTCAAGCCGATGGTCATAGCTTTTGCAGACACCAAGACTTCTGGGATAAAACACTCATTGTTCTTGAACTTCTCGCTGACTATGTTCATCCCCTCAACGAGGCCATCACCCATAATGGTGTCTGCGGGGATATCCTGGGATATGGCTTCATTCACCAAGGCTTCGACGGCCTCGGAATCGCCTTTCTGAACTTCATCTGCAATTTTATCAAGTATCGTCATCCTATCCTCCCTGGCTCGTTTTCTGCCTGATTCATTTTTTGCTTCAATCTATTCCATTAACTGGTCCGGGGATACTATATCAATCGGCCCTGAATCAGACAACATAATCATCATCATCCAGCTTTCGGAGCTCTTCCTCTATGGCTTTGCGGACTTTTGCGGGCATCTCCTTTTCCCTTTCGAGCATCTTTTTGAGCCCCTTCCCTATTCCATCATCGATGAAATAGGGCTTCACAAAATTGGAGTGCCAGGTTCTTTCCTCGAAGGAACGACTCTCAATCATCTCGAAGAAACTCTGTATGCCTTTCTCAGGATCCCCCTCGATCTCTTTGAAGTAAGACCCGTAAATGTGCAGGGAATCGCTGATATCCGCATACCGTCCCAATTTGACATTTTTGCCCGATCTTTCTGCAATGCTTTCTGCGATCTTTCGCATGAGTGTTGTGATCGCGATAACGTTCTCAAACCAGGCCTTAAAAAGATCCCGACTCCGCCAGTGAGTATTCATGTTGAACACAAATCCTCCTTCTCCATCTTCGCAGAGCCTTCCCCAAACACGCTGCAAACAAGGAGGGTCTTCTGTTGGAGGGTCGAGTTTTGGATTCCATGTGATGGCCTGAGCGCGTCTCGAGTATCCAGCCTGGGAAAGTTTGTCGATGATGTAATCGATCTGATTTACGACCTCGTCTTCGATCATGTACTCAAACAGCCGGCCGTGGTAGGTGTAGGTCCAACGTGTATCCTGGCTATCGACGGCTTTTATGATCTCCTCTACAGGCTTTACCCAGTAATCGTGGGCTCCATGGACGACTTCCTGGACATATTCAGCTAAACCACCGAGCCCATCGGCAAAAGAGCGGTGAAAGCGGGGCTGACCGAAGGGTTCACGAACAGCGATCATAACCGTGGCGTCTCTGCTCGGTGGATCCTCGGGACGGTCATACTCGGTTCGGATGCTTATCCCCTTCTCCCACACTTCTCTGATCGCTCTTTCATAAGCCCGGGGAATGGTATCCTCGACAACAGTCAAAACAGGGATATTACCTGAGTCCATGACTCCTCCTTGGAATAAGCTCACAAAACCTGTTGAACAGGAGCAAGAAAATGGTCTTCAATTTTATTTAAATCTCTTGGAAATTTCAACGAATATCGAAGCTAACAAAAAATAAACCAGGATTAGTCACGGACGGGGGCTAGCTCATCCCTCCCATTCATAAACATTGAGGCACTGGCTTACGAACATGAATAATTCATACAATTGACTAAATTGGGAGTGGGATTTATAATCAGCACGGATTGAAACGAGAAAAAAGAGATAAAATGCTAAACACAGACAATAAAAACAAAGACTCCCACCTCCCATCTGAAAAACACATGAGCAAAAAGGTAACCCTACTCGGTGCCACGATCGATATCAAGGCTGAGATCACAGGAGAAGAGGACCTGGTCATAGAGGGAAAATTCCGGGGCCGAATCGATCTGAAGAACAATGATCTTACCGTAGAGAACAACGCAGATGTCGATGCAGAAATCCAGGCCAGGAATATCACCATAAAAGGACGTGTCAAGGGAAATATCCACGCTTCAGGAAAAGTCTATATTGAAAAAGAGGGACAGATGGTCGGGGACATTGCTGCCGCCCGCATCTCTATCGTAGAAGGAGCACAGTTTAAGGGCAGCATGAAGATGATCTCGTACATTCAATAAATAGGTGCCAGGTCCACTTTTTCTTCACCCCTGGAAATAGGTGCCTGACCCCTATTTTCTGGAAATAGGTGCCTGACCCCTATTTTTAACAAAAATGAGAGATTTCAAGCTGCATTCGGAATACGCGCCTAAAGGGGATCAATCCAGCGCAATACAAAAACTCTACGAAGGCATTTGCGATGGGCAGCAGCATCAGGTCTTGATGGGCGTCACAGGCTCTGGAAAGACTTTCACCATGGCTAACATCATCGAAAAGGCTAACCGGCCAGTCCTGGTGATCTCACACAACAAGACATTGGCCGCACAGCTCTACCAGGAATTCCGGCGTTTCTTTCCGAACAATGCTGTGGGATACTTCGTGAGCTATTACGACTACTACCAGCCGGAGGCTTTTATTCCCTCTTCCAACATGTATATTGCCAAGGAAGCGACCATTAACGACGAGATCGACCGCCTCAGGCTCAGCGCCACAAATTCCCTTTCCCAGAGGCACGACGTCATTATCGTCGCCTCTGTATCCTGTATCTACGGGATCGGGTCTCCACAGACCTATAATTCGATGAGTTTCCCTCTGAAAATAGGCCAGTCCCTAAGCAGGAAAAAGCTCCTGAACAGGCTCGTCGAGATCCAGTATTCGCGGGAGGAAAAGGATTTTAAAAGGGGGACTTTTCGAGTCAGGGGGGACATTATCGATGTTTATCCGGCCTATGAAGATTATGCTTTCCGGATAGAGCTGGAGGATGCATCGATCAAAAGCCTTTCCACCATCGATCCACTTCTCGGAAAACAGGTGGACTCTTTCGAGAGGATCATGGTCTATCCGCGCACATTTTTCTCAACGCCCAAAGAGATCCTCGATCACACTGTTCAAAACGTTGAAAAGGAGATGGAAGAACGGATCGAATATTTCAAGGAGAGGGATCAGATCATCGAAGCCAACAGGATCGAAGAGAGGACTCTGTATGACCTGGAAATGCTTCGGGAGTTCGGCTGGTGTCCCGGGATCGAAAACTACTCCCGCTATCTAAGCCTGCGTCAACCCGGAGAACCTCCCTATACCCTCCTCAACTACTTTCCCGAAGGTTTCCTGACGATCATCGATGAATCCCACGCCACCATTCCTCAAATCGGAGGGATGTACCATGGGGACCGCTCCCGGAAAAAGACACTTGTCGAACACGGTTTTCGTCTTCCTTCAGCGTTAGACAACCGGCCTCTCAATTTCGATGAATTCAAGGAACGGGTGCAGCAGGTCATGTATGTGTCTGCAACGCCTGGCCCCTACGAACTTGAAAAGACCCCCCAGACTGTCGTTGAACAGATCATCCGGCCTACAGGCCTCATCGACCCAGAGATCGAGGTCCGTCCGATAAAGGGGCAAATCGATGACTTGATGGGCGAGATTCGTCTGAGGGCCGAAAAAAACGAGAGGA
>JASFPP010000163.1:0-9493 GCA_050115915.1 Candidatus Aminicenantota bacterium | reverse complement strand
CCAGTTATTGCTTCCCTGGCAGGCGTCTTGTGCGAGTTGTTGTAGTGTGAAGTGGATTTGTGTGAGGTGTTCAGGGGGAAGGATTAAAGCCAACGGCGTTTTCGGAAGTTGAGGAGGGGAAGGAGAGGAAGATTTAGCCCTTAATGAGCTGTCTGCGATATCTTCAGGTCCGAACTTAACCGCTGTTCGGGAAGCGAAATAGGTCTCCAAAATATCTCTTTTTATGAGCTCGAGATCCATGCCTTCTTTTGGCACGAGGTCGGGGTGTTTGGGATGGAGATTGAGGAGGCGCCTCACTTTTTGGGAGCCGATCGTATGGACGGCTTGAGCAAAGACCACCTCGTAACGGACATTCCGGAAAAGGCCGTTGTGCCGTGAGACAACGACTTCGGGCGTCCATAAGCCGGGCTTGATGCCGAGAAGCTGAAACTCGATGGGAAGGAGCGAAGGATTATGCTGTGTGCGGCTGATATAGGTATTAATACCTTTAACGAAGGATGTGATGATCTCTTCCCCATCTGGATGGTAGTGGTTCATCTCTTCATTCATGTCCACCCGGGCTTTGAGAAGCCGTGCGCCGATATCTTTTTTAAGGGCTTTGGGTCCGAGGATCTCGGAGAGGGTTCCTGTGGCTTGTCGCCTCCAGATCTCGAGCTGAAAAAGCCTGTCTCTGGCGACATTAAATCCCTGCGCAAAGAAGAGGTCCTTCTGGTTCTGGGCGTAGATGTGTGAGATTCCCCATCGGTCCTTGATGATCTCGACCGGTTGGGAGAGACCTTGGAGGCGAAATGTTTCCCTTTGGGCATCCCCTGATTGATTTGTGGAGATAAATCCGGATGTGATGAAAAAAATCGCTAGGACAATAGTAAGCGTATGAAAATATTTCGTTTTCATAAGAAGCTCCTTCTCTCCCGTGGTCTGGCTTTTCCTCTTTTCTATATCATTTTTTCCCCCATCAGAAAAGGAATTAAATAGGGGTCAGGCACCTATCTCCAGGGGTGGAGAAAAAGTGGACCTGGCACCTATTTTGATCATTAGACAACATATCTTGATGTCGATATAATAATTCATCCGAAAAACACAAGGAGAATCGTCATGAAGAGAGTGATGGGATTCCTGTTCTGTTTGTGTATGCTCTTTCCCTTCGATGTCAGTGCATCCCCTAAGGGGTATCTGTTTATCATCGGTGGGGGAGAAAGGCCTGCAGAAATGATGAAGAAGTTTGTCTCTCTGGCTGAAGGATTTCGGAGTGGGAAGATCGTCATCCTTCCCATGGCTAGCAGCGTTCCTAAGGAGGTGGGACCGGAACAGACTCTGCAGTTTAATAACTTTGGAGCGAAAAACGTCGAATTTCACATCTTGAGTCGTGAAGATGCGCTTAACCCCAAAAGCCTGGAACTGTTCGAAAATATCGGTGGTGTCTTTTTCTCGGGAGGTGTACAGTCTAGGCTGACCAAGATCCTTTTTGATACGCCTATTCATAAGATGCTCTGTGACTTTTATGAGGCAGGAGGCGTTATCGGAGGAACGAGCGCAGGTGCGGCAGTTATGAGCGAGATCATGATCACTGGTGATGAAAAAAAAGAAGTCGAAAAAGGCCATGCATTCGAGACGATCGAAGCGGATAATATTGTGACCGCCCGAGGATTCGGTTTTATAAAGACCGTCATTGTCGATCAGCATTTCGTCCGCCGCAAAAGGCACAACAGGCTCATCAGTTTAGTGGCTGAAAATCCAAAGATTTTGGGAGTCGGTATCGATGAATCGACAGCCATCATCGTAAATCCTGATGATACATTCGATGTGATCGGAGATCGGAGTGTTGTTGTTTATGATTTTTCAGGGGCGAAAATTGACATTTTTCCAACTAAGGCAATTAGCGCTCATAATGCCAGGATGTTTATCCTGAAACAGGGCGATAAATTTGACTTAAAAACACACAAAGCCTCAAGCCAATGAATTCGGAGAAGGATAAATAGGGATGAAAATGAGGAAGATTAGACTCCCCCACACACTTGTTTTGATCTATACAATGGTGGTCCTCACGGTCATCGCAACCTGGATCGTTCCCGGGGGAGAGTACCAGCGAATCGAGAAGGGGGGCCGGACCATCCCCGTGGAGGGATCTTTTCAATTTGTGGAAAGCCGGCCCCAGGGGCTGGGCGCTCTTTTCGTATCCCCGATCAAGGGCTTTGTCGAAGCCGCCTACATAATCGTCTTCGTATTCGTGGTAGGAGGGGCTTTTGCTGTCATCGATAAAACAGGAGCCATCACAGCGTTCATCCACAACCTGGCCCTTAAGTTTAAAAAGAGCAAAACCATTCAGGTTTTGCTCATTCCTGTTACCATGATTGTTTTTTCGCTCGCAGGAGCAATCTTCGGAATGTGTGAAGAAACCATGCCATTTGTCCTGATCTTTGTTCCCCTGGCCTTATCCCTCGGGTATGATACAATCGTTGGCGTATCCATACCTTTTTTAGGAGCTGCGGCTGGCTTTGCTGGAGCCTTCTTCAATCCTTTTACCGTAGGGATTGCCCAGGGCATTGCGGGCCTTCCTCTGTATTCGGGAGTTGGATACCGCCTCATCATCTGGGCGATCGGGACTGTGATCGTTATCGTTCTCGTCATGCGCTATGCGTCCCGCGTACGAAAAGATCCCAAGATCAGCCCTACATATGAAGATGACTTAAAGAAAAGAGAGGAACTCGACCTCGAAACTCCACCCGATGAAAAGATCGAACTCCAGGCGACACACAAGCGCATCCTGGTCCTTTTCCTTCTTGGAATCGCTGTGATGGTTTTCGGCATCTTGAAATACAGGTGGTTCATCAACGAGATCGCAGGCCTCTTTTTGGCTCTGGGTATTTTGAGCGGAATTCTGGGACGGCTGAACTCCGAAGAATTGGCTTCCTCCTTTGTCAGCGGCGCCAAGGATATGATCAATGCAGCGCTTATCATTGGCTGTGCCAGGGCAATTCTTGTCGTTGCCATGGATGGAAAGATCCTGGATACAGCCCTGTATTCGATGTCCGGTGCGATCAAACATTTCCATCCAATCATCTCCTCTCAACTGATGTTTCTCTGCCAGTGTGTCATCAATTTTTTCCTGCATTCGGGTACGGCTCAGGCCGCTCTCACGATGCCCATCATGGCACCTTTAGGGGATCTTGTGGGGATCACCCGACAGACGACGGTTTTCGCCTTCCAGCTCGCTGAATATATCAATCCCGTGTTGCCGACCTCTGGTGTTACGATGGGTGTTTTGGGACTCGCCCGGCTAAGATGGGAAAAGTGGGCCAAGTGGTTGATTCCCCTTCTCGTGATTTGGGTGATCTTTGCCCTTCTCTCGCTCATCCCGCCTGTCCTTATGCACTGGGGTCCCAACTGAATGGACTAGGTACATTTTTAAAGTGGAGACAAATAAGCGCACAGGGTCCATTTTCTATTTGCGCCAAAAAATCGGTGCCAGGTCCACTTTTTCTCCACCCCTGGAAAAGGGTGCCTGACCCCAATTTTATTCGCAGAAGATCTTGACGGTTTCTTTGCCTTCGACGTCGATCGTCAGGTCCTTGAGGTTCGTGACAATCTCGTCGAGGTCTTCGGGTTTGATGCTCGAAAAATCCATGTTTATGCCCTTTTCGCTCAAGGCTTCATCCACCTTACCTTGGACGTCCTTCGGCATAAACGCCGCCCACCTAAGCCCCGCCCGGATCAACTTCAGGGGGACGCGGATGTTCACCGTCTCGCCGCCTCTACTTCCTGGCCCGGGCTCAACCAACACCCTCAAGTATTTAAAGGGAAACTTCGCACCCGCAGCCGGTGCCTCATCCCCCATCTTCTCTCCGGCCTCATCACTCGCAATCGCTACAAGCAATTTTTCGGCCTCGTCAACGCTGATCTTCCCTTCGGCCAGCATATCCAGTATTTTTCGTCTTTCTTCTTTCATTTTTTCCTCCATTAAACGGCAATCAATTGGACTTTCTTATCCCTGTCTTCGATATGAATCCTTAGTCCAGACATAGCCCAGAGCACAGCAAAAAGCATCGGGAAGGCGAAAAAAAAGGTCCTCCCATAGCCGCGAATCCAGGCTACCAAACCGACCAAGAGAATAATCGGCGATAAAATCACCAATATCACTAAGAGCAAAATCCATATCAGAAACATCGGGAGCCAAAGCCTCACGCCTTTTTTCCCTCTCTCTTGAATGTGGATCTTCATAAATAGCGGAATCATTGTTCTCCTCTCAATTTTTTTACCGCCTCATCCACACTCAACTCACCTTTTTCCAGTCGTTCGAGGACCTCACTCTTCGGGAGAGGCGGATTGATATCCACAAACTCCAGCTGTTGCGAGATGCGGTTCAGCCGGTTCTTCACCGTTGGGTAACTTATGCCGAAGAGCTCTTCCATGTCTTTGATGGACCCATGGCTTCGGATAAAAGCGGTGATAAATATTTGATCCTCGAGTGTGAGGCGGGCGAGAGGCGGAAGCTCGAAGCTCCCCTCAAGAGCAATATCGCTCTCTTGAAGCCTTACGCGCTCGATGAGCAAGGGACCTCCGCGGCTGATCTTAGTCAATTCTTGCCAATCCTTTACCATTTTTTCCTTCTTAAATTAATTTTCTTAATTAATATAAGCCTAAAAATCAAAAATGTCAAGTGAAAAATTAATAAAATTAATAATTATCAATAAAAAAATCAATAAAATTAAGTGGTGGATTGAGTCGTTTCCCCTGTTAGCTCCACAAAAATGCATGGGGAGGCTAATTATTATTTTTTTTCGTGAAAAAATTTTTCAGGGCAGGCAACCCTTCGACCTCCTGTTTCATCTATATGTGTGAGGGAAAAAGATGGATTATCCCACGGTAACTCGAAATCAAAACCTGCGACACATTGAAGAGGCGGTCTGTGTTACAATAGGTGCAAACAAACTGGGTGGATTTATGAGCGAAGATCGAAGCCAAAAAAACACCGAGTCGACCTCCTCAGCACAGACAGACCAACTCCTCGAATGGCTCGAGCGATGCCGCACAGGAGACACGCAGGCCATGAGTGCCATCTATGACCGCTTCAAGTCTTCCCTTTACGGATTGGCCTTCAGGTACACACGAAACCACACTGTAGCCGAGGACCTTCTTCAGGATGTATTTGTGAAGGTTTTTTCAAACCTTCACACGCTCGACAATGATCAAACGTTTGTGGGCTGGCTCTACCGGATAGCTGTCAACACATGCTTGAGCTATTTGCGAACCCATAAAAGAATCTACCGTAAAGAGGTACCGCTTGAAGATGTGAATGGGCAAGTGGCCCAGAAAGACTCTCACAGAACTGAGGATATGATGGACAAAACTTTGGAAGAGGCCATAGAGCGCCTTTCTCCCCGATTGAAATCGGTGTTCATGCTCCACGATATCCAGGGATTCAAACACCAAGAGGTTGCCCAGATCATGGATTGTTCTGTGGGAACATCAAAATCCCAGCTTTTCAAGGCGCGCATGAAACTCAGAAAATACCTTGAAAAGAAACAGATGTTATAAGGAGAGATCCAATGAAATGCCTCACAGCAAAAAAATGGATCAGCGAATACATAGACGGCGATCTGGATGCCGCAAAAAAAGCCAAGCTTGACGACCATTGCGCCCAGTGTGCCGATTGCCTAAAGCTCTTGGAAGATTTCCGCACGATTTCCACGAGCGCTAGAGAGCTGAAAACGTTCTCTCCCCCGGAGAGAACATGGGGAAAGATCCAGGAAAAAATGACATCTGAGGAGCAGGAGGTTTTTACTCTCGCACCTCAAAAACAGGGCTGGTTCACCTTACCAAGGCTCAGCTATGTTCTCAGTGCGCTCCTCCTGGTCGTTTTTCTCAGCCTTGTTTTCATCTACGGTCCGAGGTATTGGTCAGGACAGGCCATCGTTCCCGAATTGGAAAACCAGAGTTACACACTGGCCAAGCTTGAAGAAGCCGAACATCACTACCAGCTGGCTATAAAAGCCCTGAATGAAGCGGCCATGGCTCAAAAGGAGCACCTCGATCCACAAGTCGCTGAAGTGTTCCGCGTGAATCTGGAACTCATCGATCAGTCGATCAACGTCTGCAGGCAGGCGGTACTCAGCGACCCCAATGACATCGAATCGAGGAAATATCTGTTGGCAGCCTACAAAGAAAAGACGGATCTGCTCAACGAGATCATGGCTGTCAATGTCACTCCATCCCCTGAGAGGGAAACGGAGGAAACAATATAAAAGGAGAAAGGGAGGTACGATATGCGAACAAAACAAACACTCTTCTCACTGACGGTTTTAGCTTTCTTTTTACTCGCTCTGGGAGTAAGCCCGACCTCGTCGATGGCGAAGGAAAAATTCGAAGAAAAATTCGAAAAGACAGTTGCCCTCGCAAAGGATGGAAAGGTCTATCTCAAGAACCTTGCTGGTGACATTGATGTCAAGACCTGGGATAGGGGGGAGGTCAAGATCGATGCCCTCAAGATCTCCAAACATTCATCCATGGATAAGGCCAAAGAGTATGCTGCCCTGGTCAAGATCGTGGTCGCCGAAGAAGGAGGCACCCTATCCATCAAAACCGAGTATCCCAAGAAAGGGCCAAAAGGCATGAGTGTCTCTGTCAATTTCAACCTGACGATCCCATCCGGTGCCACGGCAGACATCAACTCCGTGAGCGGGGATTTGACGCTCGCGAATATCGGTGGCGCAGCCAAGGCCGAGACCGTGAGCGGTAACGTCACTCTGGAAAAGATTGCCGGAACACTTAAAGGCAAAACCACAAGCGGAAGCGTAATTGTTAAGGGTGCCGCAAAAGGCGTCTACTGCAAATCCGTCAGCGGCAACGTGAAGGTGAATGATGTTGAGGGCGATGCCGAGCTCCAAACGGTCTCCGGAACAATCAAAGCCGGATCGGTCAAAGGCTCTATCACAGCAGAGAATACGAGCGGCGATGTCGAACTGATCGATGTGACGGATGCCAAAGTGATCAAAGCCAAAACCCTGAGTGGCGATGTCGATTATGTCGGTGTCATCTATTCCGACGGGAGCTACAATTTCAAATCCCACAGCGGTGATGTCATACTGACTATCCCTCGAGATGCGGCTTTTGACCTGGAAGCGAAGACCTTTAGTGGTTCCATCGAGTCCGATTTCGAGATCACGCTGACCGGAAAAATCAGCAAAAAACAGCTGAAGGGTTCTGTGAACGGCGGGGGAGCCACCCTCGAAGCTAAGACATTTAGCGGCAACATCCTTATCAAGAAGAAATAATCTTTAACTCCTTTTAAAATCATTGGAGGGGGACATCGAGTCCCCCTCCTTTTTTTTTAACCTCTCCTTCTAAGTCTCTCTATCCGTGTTTTATGATATTCCGAGTGCCCCCATTGATGCTATCGAAAACGAGATTCCGCGAAGTGTCCCCGGCGATGAAACTTCGCTCTGACGTGGGGTTCTCCTCACATCTCCATTTGAAAGATGCGCCACGCCCGCAAAGCCCTTCCTCAGGTTTTCTTCATCACTCATTCTAATCACCTAATAATACTTTGTATGCTCTTAGCTTTCAGTTTGAGAAAGTCTTACTCAAGGAGAAGTTTTTGACTTTTAAGAGGTTTCAGTGGTAGGTTTGTATAAAAAAGAATGAAGGGAGAGATTCCGATGAAGATGGCGCGATTGAGTTTTCTAGTGTTTTTGATTGGAATAGCCGGGATCATTGGTTTTGGGCCTAGCTATCAAAAATCGTCCGATGCGGACAAACCTATCCGGATCGCTGTCGCCCGTTTTTCCCACGAGACCTGCACGTTCTGTCCGAAACCCACGACCATCGAAGACTGGGAGTACTATGGACCTCCAACGAGAGATCTTTTAGGATCGGACACAGGCTACATCGGGGGCTTCAAGGTCATGTGCGAAGAGTTTGGCGGCGTGGAGCTTGTGGGCATTTTATCGCCCCGGGGAGCCCGAGGGGGATCTTCCGGAAGCTGGATCACCCAAGACGCATTTGATAAATACTCCTACGGCATTGCCGACGACCTCGAGGACCAGGGCCCCTTTGATGGTGTCTTCCTCTCCCTCCACGGGGCGATGGCTGTCACGGGGATACCGAAGCCTGAAGCCGAGATTGTGCGCCGTGTGCGCACGGCGGCGGGCGACATCCCGATCTTTGTCACTCTCGACCTCCACGCCAATGAAGACCATGAGCTATCGGATGCTGCGGATGCTGTCTTCATCATCAAGAGATACCCTCATTATGACACGACTCTCCAGGGGGAAAGGGCTGCACGCGTCATGATCAAGACGATCCGCGGGCTGTATAAACCGACGATGGCCACAAGAAAACCCAATGTCATCACTCCGAGCGTTTTTCAGGGAACGGGTGTATCCCCCGCCATGGAGATCATGGAGAGGGCCCGGCGATGGGAGAATCAGAGGAAGGATGCCTATGTCTCTGTCGCCTTTGGGTTTGCCTACGCGGATGTTCCGGATGTGGGCGCCACGGTCGTGGTCGTGACCAACAACGATCAAAAAATGGCCGATCGAATTGCCGATGACATGTCGGATTATATCTGGAGGCGCCGGTTTGCGTTTGCCGGGAAGAAACTCCCGAAGACCAAAGAAGGAGTGTCTCTGGCCATCGCTGCAGCGAAAGAGGGCAAAACACCAGTTGTTATCGCAGACCACAGCGATCGCACAGGAGGATCGACCCATATCCTCGAGGAGCTCATAAATCAGGGGGCCACAAATTTCTGCATCGCCACTCTTCGGGATGAGCGCGCCCTCGATAAGATCGGAGCAGACTTCAAACAGGGTGATGCCGTCGATGTCGAATTGGGGGGCTATTCCGACGAATTTGCCGGGAATCCCGTACGGATCAAAGGCAAGATCGAGCACCTCGGCGCCTATAGGGGTGAAACTGTAGCTGTCCTTAACTTCGGTGTGAACAATCGTGTGATCCTGACTCCCCATCTCACACAGATCACGACACCCGCCATATTCAAACCCTTGAATATCCCCCTGGAGGAGCTCGATATCATCGTGCTCAAATCCCGTGTTCACTTCCGAAGGGGATTTCATGAGACAGGACTCGCCGGCGCCATATTCGAAGTGGATGCCCCGGGGCTAGGGCCCGCAGACCTCACTGTTCTTCCCTACAAAAATATCCCCAAAGATATCTATCCGGTGTATACAAAACAATAACTCTTTCTGAGTTGACACGTTGCCGTGATATCAGGAATAATAAGTGAGTTGTCTGATATATAAGTTGTGAATTCGGGGGGTGAGTCATGAAACATGAGGAGTCTTTTAATCTTATGAAGTTCATCGCCGGGTTTTTACTTGTTTTTGTCTTGGCCTTTTATCCATTAAAAAATGGAAAGGCATTTTCTTTGGATACGCCCCAAAAAACAAAAAAGGTAGTGGCTGGAGAGGAGTACGCGGCTTCCGGCATTCACAAATTTTTTCTGGGGACGAATTACAGGAGTTTATGGTTGGCGTCC
>JASFPP010000162.1:0-9537 GCA_050115915.1 Candidatus Aminicenantota bacterium | reverse complement strand
CCTGTCTTCTCGAGAAGACTTGTTGGCAAAATTAGGGTATTTAATGTCTTATCCATTAACACAATTATTAAAGACTTGGCAGGCCCCTTTCCATAGTATGGGCAGTATGTTGAGTCAACTCAAATCTAAAAAATAGGGTTGGAGGTTAAAATGGCCAAAGCACAAACAAATGATGTTAAGGAAACTACTAAAGGCAAAAAAGAGAAGGCAGCCAAATTAACGAAAGATCAATTCTTCGAACATCTGGATAATCTGACTGTTTTAGAGCTTGCCGATTATATCAAAGAGTTCGAGGAAAGATATGGAGTCAGTGCAGCAGCTGCTGCAATGCCCGTCGCCGTTCCTGGAGCTGGTGCGCCTCAAGCCGAGGCCCAGGCTGAAGAAGAGAAGACCGAATTCAATGTGGTCCTCAAAGAGATCGGTGACAAAAAGATCAACGTCATCAAAACAGTCAGAGAGGTGACAAGCCTTGGTCTGAAAGAGGCCAAAGATCTGGTAGATAGCGCGCCCAAACCCGTCAAGGAAGGTGTTTCAAAGGACGAAGCCGAAGAGATCAAGAAAAAATTCGAAGAAGTTGGGGCTGTCATCGAATTGCAGTAATGGAACATGCAGTTTTTAGGGAGTTTTTTGCTTTACAAATCTAAGCCCTTCTGAGAGAGGATTATGGCAAAAGAAGAAATGAATTTTTATCGTGAAAGAGTCAATTTCTCTAGAATTAAGGGGGCCTTCCCCATGCCGGATATGTTGGACATCCAGAAATCCTCCTATGCGGAGTTTCTTCAGATGGATCTGTTGCCCGACGAGAGAAAAGAGACCGGGCTTCAGGCAGCATTCAAGGATATCTTTCCCGTGTCAGATTTTAAAGAAACCACACAGCTGGACTTCATCAGCTATTCGATCGGGAACTGGGAATGCAAATGCGGCCGGCTGAAAGGTGTCGAGAATTCGAGGCGCCGTTGCAATGGATGCGGGACGCTTCTCCCCCCAGACGTCGAGCTCACGGAAAGAGAGATCTGTCCCTATTGCGGAGACATCAAAAAGATCGAAATCCCACTGTGTGATCACTGTGGGGATAAGGTCGAGCTAAAGATGAAGTACAGTCCGATCGAGTGCCTTCAGAAGGGATACACGTACTCCATCCCTTTGCGGATCAAAGTCAGGTTGATCTCGTGGGAGAAAGACCCGGCAACAAAAGCAAAGCGCTTGAAACACATCAAAGAACAGGAAGTCTACTTCGGAGACTTCCCTCTGATGACAGATAAAGGCACCTTTATTTTTAACGGCATCGAACGTGTAGTGGTTTCCCAGCTCCAGCGCTCCCCAGGTGTGTTTTTCAGGCCGGGTGAAAATAAGGGGTTTTTCATCGGTAAAATTATCCCTTATAGGGGTGCTTGGGTCGAGTTCGAGTATGACGCCAAAAATATTCTTTTCGTTCGACTGGACAGAAAGAAAAAATTTCTGGCCAGCGTCTTCCTGAGAGCTCTCGGATTCGGATCGGATGAAGAGATATTGCATCTCTTCTATGATATGTACAAGCTTTCCCCCGCCAAAGGAAAGCTGCTGTGGGAGCTCGACGAGAACTTGATTGGAAAAATGGTGGATGAGGATATCATCAATCCCAAGACCAAGAGGAAAATAGTCCTGGCCAAGAAAAAATTAACCAAAGAGCTTTTCCTCAAGCTGAAAGAAGCCAAGGTCAAGCATATCGTTCTTGCCCCCAAGGAATTTAACGACGCTCTGTCTGCGACGGAAGTCAAGGATGTGATCAAGCCGAACGAACCGATCTCTCAAGAGCAGATGGAAAAGCTCATCGACATGAAGGAGCCTTTCGAAATCTTTTTTCCAGAAAAAGAGACCGTCGGGGAGATCATCTCCAACACTCTGCGTAAGGATGTCAACAAAGATACAAACCAGGCCTTAGGGGAGATCTATAAAAAGCTAAGGCCAGGTGAACCCCATACGATGGAGAGCGCGCACAACCTCTTTCACAATCTTTTCTTCAATCCTCAAAAGTATAATTTTTCTCGGATTGGACGTCTCAAGATGAATATCAAACTCGAGTTGGACACGCCGCTGGATGAACGAACGCTGACACCGATGGATTTTGTCGAAGTTATTAAATATCTTTTGCATCTTCGTGCCGGCGAAGGGGAAGTGGATGACATCGACCATCTGGGGAATCGACGGGTTCGATCAGTCGGAGAGCTTGTAGAGAATGCATTCAGGATAGGGTTGACCCGGATGGAGAGAACAATAAAAGAGAAGATGACCGTTGCGACAGATCTGGCATCGGCCATGCCTCAGGATCTCATCAATTCCAAGCCTGTCATCGCCGCTTTGAAAGAGTTTTTCGGAAGCTCACAGCTCTCACAGTTCATGGACCAGATCAACAGCCTGGCTGAGGTGACCCATAAAAGGAGGCTGAGTGCACTGGGCCCCGGTGGATTGAGCCGGGAACGGGCCGGATTTGAGGTTAGAGATATCCAATCCTCTCATTACGGCCGTATCTGTCCCATTGAAACTCCTGAAGGCCCGAATATCGGGTTGATCTCATCCCTCAGTAGCTTTGCGCGTGTCAATGAATTCGGCTTTGTGGAAACCCCCTACCGGAAGGTAAGGGACGGCCGTGTGATCGACTATGTGAAGGTCCTTCATCCGGGAGGCAGCGCCTTTAAAGTCGGCGATATCGTGGAGAAGGATGATTTGGAAAAAGAGATCAAAACGATCGAGAAAGAACGAGTCAAACATTTTCCCGTGGTTGAACCTTACTGCTTCTACCTTACAGCTTGGGAAGAAGAAAAACACACCATCGCTCAAGCGAATGCTCCCGTCGATGACAAAGGTTATTTCACCAAGGACCTCATCAGTGCCAGGCAGTTGGGGGATTTTAAACTTATCCCCAAGGAGCAGATCGATTACATCGATGTATCCCCCAAACAGTTGGTTTCTCTATCCACTTCGCTCATTCCTTTCTTGGAGCATGATGATGCCAACCGTGCCTTGATGGGTTCGAACATGCAGAGGCAGGCTGTGCCTCTTCTCAAACCCGAAGCTCCCTTGGTCGGAACAGGCATCGAACATATGGTGGCCAAAGGATCGGGGGATGTCGTCATCTGCCGGAGGGCAGGTGTGGTCGAATTCGTGGATGCCGAAAGAATCCTTGTGCGTGTGGATGAAAAGGATGACTCCAAAGGATACGACGTGGGGACCGATCTTTATGTTCTTACAAAGTTCCTGCGGACCAATCAGAACACGTGTCTAACCCATAGGCCCATCGTACGGAAAGGGGATAAAGTCGACCAAGGTCAGATCTTGGCGGATAGCTCATGTACAGATGGAGGGGAATTATCTCTGGGAAGGAATGTGCTCTGTGCTTTCATGCCGTGGAGGGGATACAACTTTGAGGATGCCATCATCGTCAGTGAAAAGTTGATCAAGGATGATATATTCACATCGCTTCATATTGTCGAGGAGTCGATCGAAGCCCGGGATACAAAACTTGGCCCGGAAGAGATCACCAGAGATATTCCCAATGTGCCGGAAAACTTGCTGCGCAATCTCGATGAGAATGGGATTGTCCGGATCGGCGCGCAAGTCCGATCCGGAGATATTTTGGTCGGCAAGGTGGCGCCCAAGGGTGAAACGCAATTGTCCCCAGAGGAAAAGCTTCTCAAAGCGATCTTCGGGGAGAAAGCCCTGGATGTGAAGGACGCATCTCTGTATTGCTCTCCAGGGATCGAAGGGACTGTCATCGATGTCCGGGTGTTTTCTCGCAGAGGCATTGAAAAAGGGCCCCGCGCCAAGGCCATCGAAAAAGATGAGATCTCCAAGATGAAGAGGAACGTGGACGATGAGATCCTTATCCTAGAAGGAGAGAAGGAACGGAAAGTTAAAAGTGTGCTCAGGGGAGAAACCTTAGAAAAGGATGTAAAGTTCGAGGGAGTTGAGCTGAAGAAGGGGACAAAACTTACAGAAAAGATATTAAACTCTCTCCAATCCGCCGACCTCTCTAGCCTCAAGTCAAAGCTTAAGAAAAGTGCAGAAAGAAACGAAAAAATTGCTGACATCGAGAAAAAGGTCAAACGCCAGATCGAAGCACTCAAAGCGATCCACAAAGAAAAGACCGATGCCTTGAAGAAGGGAGATGAGCTTTCGCCAGGAGTTATCCAGGTGATCAAGGTCTATGTTGCGATGAAACGAAAACTCTCGGTGGGCGACAAAGTGTCCGGACGTCATGGGAACAAGGGTATCATTGCAAAGATCGTTCCCGAAGAGGATATGCCCCGGATGCCGGACGGAACCCCAGTCGAGATCGTCTTGAATCCTCTGGGTGTCCCCTCGAGGATGAATGTGGGACAGATCCTGGAAACCCATTTGGGTTGGGCTGCAAGAGAGCTCGGACTGTGGATCTCGACACCCGTATTCGATGGTATCGGAGAGAGCGAGATCAAAGATCTACTGAAAAAGGCAGAACTTCCCTTGTCAGGAAAAGTCCCCCTTTATGATGGTATAACAGGGGAACTCTTAGATCATGAAGTGACTGTGGGGTACATATACATCATGAAGCTTTATCATCTGGTCGATGATAAAATTCATGCCCGATCTACAGGGCCTTATTCACTCATCACGCAGCAGCCACTGGGAGGAAAGGCTCAATTCGGCGGACAGCGTTTTGGTGAGATGGAAGTCTGGGCGCTGGAAGCCTATGGTGCGGCCTACACCCTGCAGGAGTTGTTGACCGCCAAATCCGATGATGTGGAAGGCAGGGCTAAGATTTATGAATCCATCGTCAAGGGAGACCTGGATTTCACGCCTGGTCTGCCTGAATCGGTGAATGTGCTTATACGGGAACTCCAGAGCTTGTGCTTGAATGTGGAGCTTGAGAAGGCGGATAAGGAAGAAATATTGCCCTGGGGAATCGATGTTCCCCAAATCCTTAAAGGAGACCAATGATGGATACCAGGCACGCCATGGGCGGAAAACCTAAAGTCGATTTCGATCAGGTGAGAATCTCTATCGCTTCACCCGAGAAGATCAAGAGCTGGTCTTGGGGCGAGGTCGTAAAGCCTGAAACCATCAATTACAGAACGTTCAAGCCTGAAAAAGATGGCCTCTTTTGTGCCAAGATCTTCGGGCCGATCAATGATTATGAATGTCTCTGCGGCAAATATAAACGGATGAAATACAGGGGGATCATCTGCGAGCGATGTGGCGTTGAAGTCACGCGATCCAAGGTAAGACGTGAGCGTATGGGACACATCCAGCTGGCATCTCCGGTCGCGCACATATGGTTTTTTAAGGGGACGCCCAGCCGCATCGGTCTTGTGGTTGATCTATCCATCAAGGATCTGGAGAAAGTCCTTTATTTTGAGTCCTACATCGTGATCGATCCGGGCGATACGCCATATAAAGTCAACCAGCTCTTAACCGAAGAGGAGTACAAAGAGGCTCAGGAAAAGTTCGGTGATAAGCTGGAGGTTTCCATCGGTGCTGAGGCCATAAAAAAGATCCTTGAACGGATCGATATCAACAAAGAGAGCAATGAACTGCGGAAGCTGATGAAGACGGAGACATCCCAGCAACGGAAACTCCGCCATGCCAAACGGTTGCGGGTATTCAAAGCTCTCAAGACCTCCGGTAACCGCCCGGAGTGGATGATCTTGGATGTGATCCCCGTCATACCCCCGGACCTCAGGCCGCTCGTTCGGCTGGACGGAGGGCGTTTTGCCACTTCGGACCTGAACGACCTGTACCGGAGGGTAATCAACAGGAATAACCGGTTGAAGAAGCTGATCGAGCTCAAAGCGCCGGAACTCATCATCAGGAATGAAAAAAGAATGCTTCAGGAGGCTGTGGATGCGCTCTTCGATAACGGAAAGCGCGGCCGCGTACACCTGGGAGCAAACAGACGCCCCCTCAAATCTTTAAGTGAAGCCCTCCGCGGAAAACAGGGACGATTCCGCCAGAACCTGCTCGGAAAACGCGTTGACTATTCCGGGCGTTCTGTCATCGTTGTGGGCCCTGAACTCAAGCTGAATCAATGCGGGCTGCCGAAGAAGATGGCCCTGGAATTATTCAAGCCTTTTATCTTCCACAAGCTCGAAAAAGAGGGTTTAGTGCCCAGTGTCAAGATCGCGAGAGAGTGGCATGAGCAAGAGAGGCCCGAAGTGTGGGATTTTCTCGAGGAAGTGGTCAAAGAACATCCCATTCTCCTCAACCGTGCGCCGACACTTCACAGGCTAGGGATCCAGGCTTTTGAACCGATCCTGGTCGAAGGGAAGGCCATTCAGATCCATCCTTTGGTCTGCGCAGCCTTCAACGCAGATTTTGATGGCGACCAGATGGCGGTGCACATCCCCCTCTCTGTTGAAGCCCAAGTCGAGGCCAGGACATTGATGCTCTCCACGGAAAACATCCTCTCTCCTGCACACGGTCGACCCCTTGCGATCCCCAGTCAGGATATGGTTCTGGGGTGTTATTATTTAACACTGGAAAGGCCACGGCAGAAAGGTGAAGGCCGGGTGTTTTCTTCATCGGATGAAGCGCTCCTGGCGCTCGAGAATGGAGAGGTCGGTCTCCATGCGGGGATCAAGGTTAAATTCAAGGGACCCTTTATGAATCTCTCCACTTACTACGACGATCAGGCTGTCTTGACGTGCCCTGTTCAAGACATCGTTAACAAAATTATGGAAACCACCCCAGGACGGATCATTTTTAACAACATACTTCCCGAAGGAATCCCTTTTATCAACGGCAAGTTGAAAAAGAAAGGCCTAGAAAGTCTGGTCTACTATTCTTATCTCAAGGTGGGACACGATTCCACGATCAGAGTGCTCGACGAAATGAAAGAGTTGGGATTCAACTATGCAACGCTAGCCGGTTTCTCCTTGGGGATTGATGATTTTATCATTCCCAGAGAGAAACAGGGATTGGTGGAGAGGGCACAGAAGGAAGTCCAGAAGATCGAGAATCTTTATCAGGAAGGCGTCATCTCCTCCAGAGAGAGATTCAATCGAGTCGTCGAGATCTGGGGTGGAGTGACAGACAGAGTGTCCAGTGCGATGATCGAGCAGATGCGCGAGGTCAGCTTCGAGAGCGATGATTTGAATCCTCTGTTTGTGATGGCAGATTCTGGGTCTCGTGGGAATAAACAGCAGATCCGTCAGCTGGCCGGAATGCGGGGCCTCATGAGTAAACCTTCCGGTGAGATCATCGAGATGCCCATCATCTCGAATTTGCGTGAAGGATTAAACGTCCAGCAGTACTTTATATCTACACACGGTGCGCGCAAAGGCCTGGCAGATACGGCGCTTAAAACGGCGAATTCCGGTTACCTCACGCGGAAACTCGTCGATGTGGCCCAGGAAGTGATCATTGATGAACATGATTGTGGCACTCTGAAGGGGGTCAACATCACCGCAATCGTTGAAAACGGAGAGCTTATCGAACCCTTTGTCGACAGGATCGTAGGTCGCACATCACTGGAAAAACTGCTCCATCCGGATACGAATGACGTAATCATCGATGTCAACGAAGAGATCACCGAAGATATCGCTCAGCTGTTGGAGCAACTGGGTATCGAACGGATCAAGATCCGCTCTGTCCTGACGTGTGAATCTCAGAGGGGTGTATGCCAGCTCTGCTATGGACGCGATATGGCAACCGGATCTCAGGTTGAGCTCGGCGAGGCTGTGGGCATAACGGCAGCCCAATCCATCGGCGAACCGGGAACACAGCTCACCATGAGGACCTTCCATGTGGGAGGAATCGCTATGGGCGGAGCCGAAAGATCCAAGTTGGAAGCCAAGAATGATGGAATCGTCAAGTTCAGTGATAATCTTAAATCCGTAGTCAATAAGGAAGGCGCCATCATCGTTGTGAACAGGAACGCAAGTATCGCCATTCTCGACCACAGACAGCGTGAGATCGAGCACTACCAGGTTCCCTATGGCGCTCACATCCTCGTTAATGACCTGGAGGAAATCAAAGCCCACCAGGAATTTGCGGAATGGGATCCTTTTAACACATTCATTATCAGTGAGGAATCGGGGATCATCAAATTCAGTGACGTTGTCCTCGGAGCCACGATGGAGGAGGTTCAGGATGAATGGACGGGTATGATCACTCCAGTCATCATCGACCCAAAAGACGAGAAGATGCAGCCTCAGATCCTCATCACGGATAAGAATAAAAAGGTCCTCCGGAAATATTTCTTGCCCTCTGGTGCGAACCTCGAGGTCAAGGACACAGATAAGGTCTATGCAGGAACAGTGCTCGCAAAGATTCCCAGAGAAGCCGCACGGACCAAAGACATCACGGGTGGATTGCCAAGAGCAGAAGAGCTGTTTGAGGCCCGCCGCCCCAAAGCTCCCGCTGTAATCTCTGAGATCGATGGTGTCGTGAAGTATGGAGGATTGGTCAGAGGCAACCGGAAACTCACGGTCCACAATGAGCGTGGTGGTGAGAAGGAATATTTCATTCCCAAAGGAGCGCATTTGAGTGCCGGTGAAGCAGAAAGAGTCAGGGCGGGAACACCCCTTATGGATGGCCCTGTCAATCCTCATGACATTCTGAAAGTTTTGGGAGAGAAAGAATTAGCAGAGTATCTCTTGCGCGAAATCCAGGAAGTCTACAGCCTTCAGGGAGTGGCCATAAACGATAAACACATCGAGGTCATCATCCGTCAGATGTTGCGCTGGGTGAAGGTTGAGGAGGTGGGAGATACGGAATTCTTGGTGGATGAGCAAGTGGACAAATTCATCTTCCAGGAGGAGAATGAAAAGGTCCTCAAAGCTGGAGGAAAGCCTGCCAAGGCCAGGCCCCTTCTCTTGGGGATTACCAAGAGCGCTCTAAGTACTGACAGCTTTATCGCTGCTGCATCGTTCCAGGAAACAACCCGCGTGCTTACGGAGGCAAGCTTATACGGAAAAATTGATTATCTCCGTCGGCTGAAAGAGAATATCATCATGGGACGGTTGATCCCTGCTGGAACGGGTTACAAGTTTTACCGCGATATTGAGATCAAGGAAGATCGCGAGGAAGAAATTGGAGAGGAAATCGACATTCAGCTTGGCGACTCCGAAGTGAGCTAAATGTTTTAATTTCCTTGACATACAAGGGTAGTTTTTGCTACTATCCTGACATTCGTCTCGTGGTATGTCACCTCGTTGAGACGGATGCCAAACTTATCTCTATTGAAGAGGAGTATGTGAATTGCCGACTGTTAATCAATTGGTGAGAAGAGGCCGAACGCCAAAGAAATACAAAGGGAAATCTCCGGCCTTAGAAAGATGCCCCCAGAAGAGGGGTGTGTGTACTCGTGTTTTCACGACAACACCAAAAAAGCCGAACTCTGCCATGCGTAAAGTCGCAAGAGTCAGGCTTACGAATAACATAGAGGTAACGGGCTATATTCCTGGAATCGGTCACAACCTCCAGGAGCACTCGATCGTGCTGATAAGAGGAGGCCGTGTCAAAGATCTACCCGGAGTCCGCTATCATGTGATCCGGGGCTCTTTGGATTGTGAAGGAGTCGAG
>JASFPP010000161.1:0-9551 GCA_050115915.1 Candidatus Aminicenantota bacterium | reverse complement strand
TCCAGAGAATTCAGCTTTAAAAATTTTAATCCCTTGCGGTATATCTCCCTTGTGTTCATATTCCTTGCAGCGGCATTAGCGGGAGTTTCTGCAATATTCCATCTCAAAAAGTGGGCACATGCCTATCATGCCTTCAATAATTTAAAAACATCCTGGGTGAGCAAAGAGATGGCACTCTTTTTTCTCTTCGTATTTTTTGTGGCTTTCCTCGCTTTTTTAAGCTGGCGAAAGATCGAAGCCAATCTTATTCAGCTTATCATGGGCATTGCCGGAGCTTTGAGCGGT
Organism: Candidatus Aminicenantota bacterium; assembly: GCA_050115915.1. Lineage (GTDB taxonomy): Bacteria > Acidobacteriota > Aminicenantia > Aminicenantales > Aminicenantaceae > WTAW01. The sequence continues at coordinate 9,266 of JASFPP010000161.1, read as the reverse complement.
CTAGCATTGATCTATGCCATGGCCAACATATATATGCTGCCCACTATACCTTCCTGGGATTATTGGACGACTCCAGGTCTTTTTTTTACGTCAGCGCTTCTCCTCGGGACTTTGACTATCGTGTGTCTTTACTCAACTAACCTGAGATTCTCAAAATCTGCATCTCACTCTGGAGCAATCCGTGAGCGCTGGAGGACAAAGACTTTCCCCAACCTGCTCAAACTCTTGCTGTTTTTTATAGTGACCGGAATTTTGATCACAGGCTTTTTTGCTTACAGAGTAATGGCGGTGGCTGAAGAGTTCAGCAGTGTGGCTGATTCACTAAAAATGGACAAACAGATTCTCCTCTTCGCAAGGGTAATTTTTTATGTATTCGGCTGGATTCTCATACTTCTTGGCCTGAAAAAAGCCCGTCAATTCAATGAGAATGAAGAAAAAATCCTTTGGCTTGTTTATGCTGCTTTTATTCTCATCGTTCTGGCAGAAATCGGGGGGCGATATTTCTTTTATGCATCTTTTTACAGGCTCGGTGTTTGATCTTTAGTACAAGTAGAGTTGGATCTTCTGTACGCATGGATTTATTTTTCTGCACTCATTGATTCTGATCTTTTTTATCACGGGACTCTATGAGGCCCTCAAGGCCATTCACACAGAGGTACGTCTTTCAGGCGAAACAGGCCTGTTTTTCTCAGGCTACGGATTTTTCTTGTGTTCCAGATAATCCTCATAGTCTTTGCGTGTGTTGAGGTTTCTGAACCAGGTGTTCTCTCCTATAGGAACATACCGGACATGACAACGCTCATACAATGGAAGAAGCGAGAGAACGTCTTCATCCAGGAGTTTTTCCATTTCAGGAATCACAGCCTTGGCATAGACGGCAAAGAGAGGCTCGAGCCTGCCCGTTTGAGAGACGGGAAGCGTGATATCGGATAATTCCGCTTCCCTTATGAGTTTGCGAAGAAAGCTATGTTCGATATCAGGGATATCACAGGCGATGACAAAATTTTTTTCGTTCCGGGAGGATTGGAGCGCCGTCTTGATTCCCATCATTGGCCCTGCGCCCGGTTTTTCATCGACGATCAATCTATGATCGAGAAACGCGAATTTCTCTCTGCCGGAAACGCTGATTAAAACTTCATCGAAATGATCTTTGAGCTGTTTGAGGATATGTTCGATAATGGTTCCTTCGGGTACAGAGAGCAGCGCCTTATCCCATTGCATGCGCCTGCTGCTACCCCCCGCAAGCACTATGAGGGAAAGGGGTTGGCCGTTTGCAAGGAACAAATCTTTCATTCTCCCATCATAATTCTTGCTGAAAAAAAATCAACTCGTGCGGGGGATTTTTGGATCATTGACATAAAAAACATCCCGGATGATAATCTGAGAAGAATATGGGTTGTGAAAAAAGGGATTTCACATGCAATAAATCGCTTTCTGTTGCGTCTACACAGTATGAGGATAAAAAACTGGAATGACCGATGGCAAAAGTCCAAGAGTTCTTTCGCACGGAATACAATCGATTAGTCCGCTTCGTGCGGCGGTTGATCGATGATGCTGCGGATCGGGATGCTGAGGATATCGTGCAGGATGTTATGCTGGGTATCTTCGACAAGGCAGATATCACCGCTCCGATCGAAAATCTGTCAGCTTACATTTACAGGGCCTTAAGAAACAGGGTGACGGATGTGTTCAGGCGGAGGAGGGATGTGGCGTCGCTGGCAGAGCTTGTGCACGAATCGATTGAGGATGCCGCGAATGCTCTGGAACAAAAAGAGCTCAGAGAGTCTGTGGTCAAAGCGATCGACAATTTAAGCGACGAGCAGAGAGCAGTGGTCATCGCCACAGAGTTTGAAGATCGGTCATTCCGAGACCTTTCCGACGAATGGGAGATCCCGATCGGTACGCTCCTGGCACGAAAATCGCGCGCGCTACAAAAAATAAAAAGTGAATTGGCCGGAACGGTTTGATTCACGAAAGGAGGCAACAATGAAAAACCATCTTCACTATATGCATGAGCCCTTGTCCAGTAAAGGTGCGAAGGCCTTTCGGATTGTGGGTTGGACTTTATTGGGAGTCTTCATGGCAGTTGTCTTTGCCCTGGTTTTTGGGTTGGCTGTCAAATGGCTCTGGAACTGGCTTATGCCAGCGCTGTTTGGCCTGGGTGCGATCACCTATTGGCAAGCCTTTGGGATCGTCATCCTGACTAAGCTGTTATTTGGCAGTTTTGGAGGACACCATCGAGACAAATCCGACCACTTCAAGAGCAAATTCCATGAGAAGTGGCACAGATCCTTTGGGGAAGAGGATGAAATTTCGGGTTCTGAAAACATCCGGAATTACCACAAGTACTATAAGAGCTACTGGCGCGAGGAAGGGAAGAAGGCTTTCGAGGATTATGTGCAGAAGATCAAGAATCAAGAACAGGAATCCGAAAAGGAATAAAGAATTGCTTATGTCAAGCCAGGCATTCATTTTCGATTGATGGTTTTTTGTCTTTAAGTTCCGGGATTGGGTCAATCCGCCAGAGAATATCTTCAAGGAAGCCGACATCAAGCCTGGTGATAGAGTGAAGGATTTTGGCTGTGCGCCGGGGAGCTACTCCCTGGCCGCAGCCAGGCTGGTTGGTGAGAGTCATTGACATTAGACTCAAGCCCACCGATAATTGATCTCACCCGGGCAACGCTAACAATGCATACAATAAAGGACATAGAGAATCTTATTTCGCCTAAATACCCCAAACTTTTCGGGCGGATCAGACAGCTGATTGAAGATTCTGAGAGAGAGTATTCGCAGGATAAGGGTAGCAAAGAGGAAAGTTTTGACAGCTTCCTCTGGGAACACACCCTCCATGTCGCAGCATACGCTAAAAAGATTGCGATAGCTGAAGAGGTGAATCCCACAGATGCTGTTATTACCGCTCTATTCCACGACAGTGGAAAATTTATGGGTGGACAATACCATGATGATGAGACACCGGAGGAGGGAAGCGCAGCCGAGCTAGCCCATAAGATATTCACCGAAGAGTGTGTGGATCCAGAAAAAATAGAGACAATAACTGCAGCGATCACAGCTCTATACAGCGAGAAAACGCCTGCTAACAAGATAACCGACGTGGTGCACGATGCAGATTTTCTGGCTAAATTCGGCTATCTTGGCGTTGCCAATTTTTTCACGAAATCCACTTTGAGAGGGAAACCTCTGCTGAAAACTCTCATCTCATCCCTGAGTAAAGAGTTGACCTATGCCGCAGCCTTAGAAACAAACATGCGTACTGCAGCAGGAAAAAAAATGGCCGATAAAAAGAGTGCGGCAACTCTGGATTACTACCAGGGACTTCTCGATGAGCTTCGAGAGGGAGGAATTGCATTTTTCAAGATCATGCATAAAGCTTTTCCCTGCCCAAAAAAACCCGATAAGTTTATCACCCTTCATATGGCTGTGCCAGAGGCTTGCCCTGAATGCAGCGGTCTGCTGATGATGGATTTCAGCAGCCAGACAAAGACGAAGTGCGAACAATTGACTGCATCGATCAACTGCAACAAATGCCCGAATCACTACGAAATCTCTTTCTGTCTGCCTGAAATCTGCGGCTAAGCATATAGAAAGCCTTAGAGGCCGAATTTTCCCCCCGAAAACATGGTTCTAAGGCTATTTTCTTATCCGAAAGTGAAGATAATTACTTTATTATCAATTTTTTAGCCAGGCCCGTCCCCATATAAACGCCAGGCTCCCCATATAAAATCAAATGTAAATCAAGACATTTCGGTTTCAGCGGATTTTATTATGGTCTTCAGCTCCTCTTCCAAATTTGCATCCAGTGGTTCCGGAACATGATTGTTTAAAATCCACTTGATCTTTTCAATCGCAGCCTCCCGAGGATCTCGAAAATCCTTCAATTGTGATGACCACTGATGGGCAATCCCCGGCTGCCAAATTTTCCTTAGATTTTTTCTTGTAGTCTCCCTCGTGAGAAAATGACCGCCGGGGCCGACTGTCCTTATTTCACTCATTCCGACTGCCTCTTCATCCACTTTGATTCCCTCGGTCACTACTCTGAGAGACTCGAAAATTTCATGATCAAAGAGAATCTTCTCCGGATAGAGTAGAGTATAGGTATCCAACAAACCGAGAGCGGGAAAAAGCTCTGGGCCGCTCAAACAGAGGAAGAGCGCATCGATGGCGTTTTCCTTTCCCGCACGCCAGTCGATCCCTCGGCTGGCGGTCGATCCATAATAGGCCATTACAGGGAGGTTGTTGTAATGGCCCAAGTGAACTCTTCCCATATTCAACAAGGGTTTTTGAAAAGCTCCTCCCAGGCATTTACCTGAATGGGGATTCATCATCTCCGCAGAGAGAGAGTAGTAAACAGGACATCCGGGAAAGGCCATTTGGAGGAGACACACCACACTCAAAACCTCGGCATTTCCCACAACCAGAGTTCCGGCGATTGTGGCAGGTGCAGTCATGCCCAATACAGGCATAGCCATGATTCCCACAGGAAGGCCGGCTTCTGCAAAAACCAGAGCGGCCTCAATGGCGCCCGCATCCTGGCACAGGGGACTGCTCGTACAAACAAGCAGAGACAGAGGAGGACGTTCTCTAACCGCCTTTGTACCGCCGGCTACGGCTCTGGCCATCTCAACACAATATTTCGCTGTCCTTTCTTCGACACAGCTCACAATATGAACATGTTTGACTGTGTTATTGAACGAAGCTTCGAGCTCATGGAGCGGTATCGTCGACGACGGGACGTCCTGAGCACTGACGATCGGCCAGTAGAAGCTGACAGACGGCAGATAATCTGCGATCAAGGCCATCATGGCCACATCGTTTTTTTTCGAAAATCTTTCATCACGCGTTTGAAGGTCGATAGTTTTGACACCCACCCCATCCGTGCCATAATAGACTCTAGCCCCATCGAGGAAAAGATCCAACTCCGTAGTGCTCCTGGAAGCCATCACAAAAGATCTCGGGGCTTTTACCAGACAATTGTTCAAAATATCTTGAGGAATTCTGGCGATGCCATTTGTGAAATCAACGTCAGCCCCTCCTTCTGCAAATACTCTTAGGGCTTTTTCTGAGTAGAACTTTATCCCTGTTTCCTCAAGAATCGTGAGTGATGCGTTTTGAATCTCCTCCAACTCACTTTCGTTGAGCACTCTGATTCTCATCTCAGGCTTGATCTCAAGGGGGAGAATCTTTGGCTTTCCTTTCTTCTCATTCATATGAACTGACTCCCTTCTCTCTTCCATAGATGGTTATCGTGATTTCATAATTAAGCACACGAATACATCAAGTTTGGTGTAATCTTGACAGGGCCTCCCTCATGTCTGCTGTATTCGGACTTCCGATTTTACTGAACAACCACATAGCGAACACACTGGCTGGCAAAGCGAAAAGTATGGCGGAAAGAGGCGCCGTACCGGGGGCAAACTGGACAACCAGGTAGACACACAATCCCATAAGAAAAGACGCAATGCCTCCCATCGTGTTGGCCTTTTTCCACCAAAGTCCTGCAATAGTCGGGACAAAAAGGGAGGCGCTGAGCATGCCGATAGCTGCGGAATAAAATTCCGTAATCAGTGCGGGCGGAGAGAAAGCAAAGAACATAGCAAGAAGTCCGATGATCCAGGGAACACCTACAGTAATCCCTCTGGCTGCTTTTTTATCGAGTCTTTTTTCGATAATTCCTCCCAGAAGGTCATGAGAAATCGCAGAGCTGCAGGCAAGGAGCAAGGCATCCGTTGTCGACATCACCGCAGCCAAAACAGCGGCAACGGCAAGTCCTCTGATAAAAGGGGAAAATTCGCTCTCCATCACCATCAAGAAAATTGTGTCTGCATCCTCAAGTACGGGGAAATTCATTTTCCCCACAGGTACGATAATGAGGACGGCCGCAATGATCATCACGCTGTAGATGATCATGGCCAGGTTGAGAGAGAAGCGTGCGCTTTTGACGTCTTTGGCGCTGAGAACGCGCATGATAACGTGGGGGATGATGGAAATCGCGGTCACCCAGATCACGAAAGAGCCCAGATAACTTCCGAATGGTTGAGTCACAACCTCTCCCAGTTCTGGTGCGCCAGCTGTGGCTTGAGAAACGATCTTCAAAGGAGAACCCAGCCGGGCCATCATCACGGATGCTGTCCCCAAGATAACGGAAAGCATCAGAATTCCCTGGATGACATCCGTCCATGTAATCGCCACCATTCCCCCGATCGAAACGTACAGGATAAATACGATCGTGGCAATAGAAACGGCCGTATCATAGGGGATACCCAATAAAACGCTGGCCGTGATACCAGCGGCCTTCATCTGCGCAACAATGTAAACCGTAAAGCTCACGACAATAATCATAGGGACGGCAAGCCGGATGATCTTATGAGGAAAACGAAAGACGAGAAAGTCCGTGATGGTGAACTTGCCGAAATTACGTAGCGGCCTTGCGACCAGTATAGAAGCAAGCGGAAAACCGAGGACTGCCCCGGCAAAAAGGGCGAGAGTGTAGGGGATCCCTCTTCCATAGGCCAACCCCATGACTCCGATGATAGAGCCGCCACTTGCCAAGGCGGCCATGATGGCCATGGCATTTACCAGGGTTCCTACACGTCTCCCTGCAACCCAGTATTCATCGCGCGAAACAAGGACTTTCCGCGAAGCCAGCACTCCGATCCCGATGCACCCAAAGAGATAGAAAAGAACCAGCCAGTGCTCCACCGTCATCATTCAGTGCCTTTTGCCGAAATTTGTGTTCCGTTCCGCAAGAAAACGTAAAAGGACGATCGCAGGAGAGCCGAGCATGAGAATGACCATCAGCCACCCGAAAAGCGCCATCCCGAAAATATAAATCCCGCGAGTCCAGGGCAAAAATGAAACAATGGCAAAAACAAGGAGAAAAAGAATGTAAAGCAGATCACCCCGCTTCATAGGATAAAAATGGGATACACGGCCTCCTTTATGCTTCAAGATCGGTTTCCCTATTTGGATACCCGAGGCAACGTTAAGGGTTTTCGCGGCAGTCTGTCCTCACGCATCGCCGAATGGTAGACGAAGCTCGCCATCACGATGACGGATTGAATGATATCTTCGGGAACACAGTGATCATAAACATCCTGATTCGTATGATGAATTCTCGTGCTGTAGTCGATCTCGTCCTGTATGAACTGGAATGCCGGCAAACCTATCCAGTCGAACGGCACATGGTCTGTTTCATCCGTGCTCTGTAACGCTACGGTGGTCACTCCGAGCGCGCGGAGCGGCTTGATCCACTCCTCGAATACGGGCCGGACAGCGAAGTTTTCCTGGAGATAAATGCCGAGGATTTTCCCCGAGCCGTTGTCATAATTGAAGTACCCCGACAGCCTATCATAATCCGGTTTTACGATCAGAGAGCTGGCACCTGCAAGGGGATTTCGCCACGACGCCTCCGATCCATCCCAATCGGGATTCGCCAATTTTTTCGTATCCGTATCCCCAAAATGTTTGGATACATACGCCCGCGATCCATAGTATCCCTGCTCCTCCGCACTCCAGAGGGCGGCCCGGATGGTGCGGCGCGGTTTGACTCCGAGTTCCTTTAAGATCCTCATGGTTTCCATGACGACAGCACAACCGGACGCATTGTCCACAGCCCCAGTCCCCGCCGCCCAGGAATCGATATGGGCTCCGAGCATCACGATTTCCTCTTTCTTGTCTGTTCCCGGGATCTCCGCCACGACATTGAATATCCGAGAGCTCTCCTCATAAAACTCATTGACCACTTCGATCTCAAGCTCAACCGGCACATCATGGCTCATGATGCGAAAAATGCGGGCATAATGTTCCGCAGCCAAAATGATCCTGGGATTCTGATCCCGTTTTTTATGGTTTCTGCCATCTCCGTCATAGGCATCCACCCTCACAGTTCCATAATCTCGGCGTCTTGGGTCGCTGGGTTCGAGCAGCACTCCCACACCCTCGGCACGGAAAAAGTCTTCACGCTCTTCCCATGATAATTCCCCCTGCAGTTCCCTTTGGTCCTCCGGTCTTTTCGGGATAGGCGTGTCGACAAGCTTTTTTAGATCTTGCTTGGACATCCGGATCGCGCTGGCAGTAAACGTGGGCGGAGCCTTGCGAGGGGGCTGTGTCAGAATGATCGCTCCCTCCAGTTTTCCCCGGAATTTTTCAAAGTCTGCCTTTGTCTCTATCCGGACATACTTCGGTTGCCCTTTGATTTTGCCAGCGGTGCTTGTCGACCAAGGTACGGGGTAAGCGATTATAGGCTGGTAAGACGGAGAAACGAGGTGCACGGAAATGTATTTGTTGGCCCAACCCGGACCGAACTCGCCGCACGGTTCGATCTCCACATTCTCCATCCCCCACTCAATAAATTTTCCAGCTGTCCATTCATACGCTTTTTGAATCTCAGGCGATCCGGGAATTCTTGGTCCGATAACATCACTCAAATAACTGACGATCTTCATAACTTGAGAATGATTGATCTCCTCCTGCCATATACTGGAGATTGTGGTTTCATCAACCGCTTCCTGGGCAAATGCAACGGAACACACCCATAAAAGTGCCATTAAAAATAGAGAGAAGACTCGTTTGTTTTTCAAAAGAACCTCCTACATTTAAAATCCCATCCCGAACTCATCCACAGGGCGGCATTATTGAGATAAATCCCCTTCAATATATCAGGCTCGACCGCTACAAGTAAATACACAGATCGATATGGATTTCTCCCCTTAAAACAACAGGCATTCCTTCATCTTCTCGTGAAATGAAAGACGATAGGCCAACAAAGAGAAGAAAAATATAGTAGGGATAAAATGTGTATAGCCTGGCACCGACGCGCTGCCATAGCCGTCCGCCCCGGCACAAGGATTTTTTATGTTTTATCAGTTTCAGGAGAAAGAACCCTTACATCCAGCTAATCCACGGTAAAGCCGATCTTGAGGGTTACCTGCCAGTAGGATACAGCGCTCTCTTCGATATAACCCCTTGTTTCGATTACCTGGAACCATCGCATATTGTGGACGGTCTTCGAAGCTTTTGAAATGGCGTTTTTCACAGCATCTTCCATGCTGACCTTAGACGACCCGGTCAACTCGATCGCTTTGTAAACATGTTCTTGCATTCTTGTCTCCTAAAATAATTTTAGCGAGCGGATGAGGCCCGCTCGCTCGTGGCCTTCCTGAGCGTGAAAAACGCGATAACGCCCCCCACGACAAAAGGGATCATAAGTTGAAGCCAGAAAAACCTATATGGCAACAAAAAAGACGGCG
>JASFPP010000160.1:0-9620 GCA_050115915.1 Candidatus Aminicenantota bacterium | reverse complement strand
CAATTTTTTTCGGATAGATGAGAGCCTTTTTCTATGATCCGCCATCCTTTGGAACCGCAGCACAAGAAAAGATCCAAGGCAGAAAGTCGTTTCAGAAAATGCCCCCAGAACTGGGGATATTGTGAAGGATCATAGCGGAGAAAATGAACGCGGATTTTCTCTTTTCGGAAGGGGGCCCAATCAACGATTTTTCTTGAGAAGTAGGGCATGAGTATTTCGTCGGCTCCGAGCACTTTGGCTATGGATACGAGCAGTTCAGAGCCTTTTCCCGCAATGCCCATTTCTGATTGAAGGAGAAACTCTTTTTCAATATGGAATTTTTTTTTGAGGATTTCTAGCAGTGAGAGCGTCAAGCTGAGAAAGCTTTCCTCTTCAGTTTCAAGGATAGCTTTGATTTCTGAATGAATCGGTTCGAGATAAAGAGATTGAGCATAAAAATGCTGGAGAGTGAGGCAAAAGTCTTTAGCCCAGCGCTTTTTTTCATAGATCTCCAGGTCTTTGATCTTCTGGCGGCCGCGTCCTTTTCGTTTGAGCGGAACCGAAATCCAGACCTCACCGGATGGACCTTTGATACGGTTGCGGTTAACATATGTGAATCCACGTGCAAGCAGAGTGTCATCCAGCACGACCATCTTGTCGGAATTGATTAGCCTGGCGAAAAAACCTCCCCAAGGAATAAAGCCGGGTTGGTTATAACAAATCCGCATTTTGATTCCCGTATTGGTAGATGTCTTATACCATAGGGAAGGAGGTGGGTCAAAAAAGGGATTATCACTTAATCCCTGTGAATTCGGGATGGTCCCGAGTCCTTGTTCAATCCCCCTGGGAAAAAGGGGACGGTCACGTTTAATTGGCAAGCGCTTGCCTGCGGAGTTATGGCTTCAACCCCGAATCCCTCATGCAGGACTCTGGGAGAATTCCGTCTGCGTTCTTTTATAAGATTATGTCAAATTCCATTATTTTACGTGGAATTTAAGCTCAATTTTATAGCGGACCTTTTGGGCCTTGCCGTCTTTTTTATAGGGCTCATATTTCCACTGTTTGACAGCTTCGATGGCGGCATCGTTGAGGACCTCGTGTTCGCCCTCTACGACTTTGACATCCAGGACATTTCCTTGCTTATCGATGATAGCTTCGAGAAGGACCGGTCCCCCTAGAAGCTTCTTTCTTGCCTCTGCAGGATATTTGGGTTCAACTTTTTTTAGCAATTTAAGCTCAACATCATCTGGCAGGGTGATGACATTGACATTAGCTCCTGCTGTAGTGGTTTCGCTTGTTGCCGTGGCCTCTTCCTTCTCTTCCAGGTTGAATCTCAAGGTGACTGTAAATTCAACCGGCATGGGTTTGCCGTTGATGACGAATGGTTTGTATTCCCACTGTTTGACGGCAGCTACAGCTGCTTTGTTGAGGAGTTCATGTGCACCCTTAAGAATCTTCGCATCGATGACCTTCCCATTCTCGTCAGTAATTCCTCCAACAACAACTGCACCCTCGACTCCAGCTTCTTTCGCTTCATCAGGATAAACAGGATCTACCTTCTTCACCAACTTTGGCTTTACGATCTTTCTTTCTCTTGTTTTTTGCTTATCGGCCGTTTCCGTTTTCTCTTGTTGAACAGGCGAAGCTGCCATCCTAATTGAAGGTTCTGGGTTCGCGGAAGGGTACGGATCAGTTTTGAGCCTGACTTCTGCTTTATCTTCCGCATGAAGACCTTCTATGACGGCTTTTTCTGCTGATGCAAAAGTCAGTCTGTGTCCGGCGATTGCCCCAACGATAAACACCGAGATAAGAGCGATCATCCAGACGGTCGATTTTTTCAGTTGTGTTTCCATGCTTCTCTCCTTGGATAAGATATTCTTCACCCTATCCTTCAGAGGGAAATGAGGAGAAGCCATGCAGGTCGTTACCGGCAGTCGACTGATGAGGGCCGTCCTCTCAGCCAGGTTGATCAAACACTCCGCGTATTCTTTTTTATCGTTCTCTAAGAGAACGTGATTGTCGGAAACTTCCTCCCTCGCCCGGGAGAGATCGGCACTCAGAGCATAGACGATCGGATTCCACCAGTGGAGGGCTGAAACGAGCCTTTGCAGGATGCCGGATATATGATCCCTGTGGTAAACATGAGAGAGTTCGTGAAGCAGGATCCCTCTGATCTCGTTATCTTTCAGGTTTTCATAGAGGCCATGAGGGAGGATGATTAATGGCTTGGAGATCCCAAGAGCGAGAGGGCTGGTGATTTTACGTGATGCGAAGATCGAAGCCCTGTGATGATTTTTGAATGACCTCTCTGAAGTCTTCAGTATGTTGAGGATCCTTTTGTCATGGATCTCTTCAAGACCGTTCTTGAATTTTCTGAGGGACAAAATCCCGAAAATGAGTTTTATGGATAGAACAAAAAATCCCAGAATCCAGATCATACCAAGGCTATTTGTAATTTTAATAAATGCAGAACCCGATTGATCAGAAATCATGGAGGGCCAAATATTTTGAGCTGAATTCTTTGGGGATGTTGAAGAAACAGAAGAAGCGAGTAAAGTATCGTCTATGCTTGTAGGAGATTGACTCCTGGCCTTATTTGAGTTATGGGACATGTCTGGCAAAGCTATAGGAAGGACTGTCGTGATAGAGGGGATTCCGGACATGAAAGATCTGGAATTGAGGAGGGGCAAGAGGAGAAGAATGAGGACAGCCGTAAGGATTATTCCACTCCTTATAGGGGCTGCTTTCTGACGGAATAACCTGGTAAAAATCCATGTGAGGAGCAGAACAATGAGGGAATTGAATGCTAGGTTGAGTATACGCTCGGCTAAAAGTGGGTTGTAAAGGATACTCATCGTTTATTCTCGGTCGATTGTTTTAAGGAGGGACCGCAGCTCTTTGAGTTCTTCTGGAGTCACCTTTTCGTCCTCCAGGAGGCATTTGACCAGTTCCGCTCGAGATCCCCCAAACACTCTGTTTTTGATGTCATTCAGGATATCCTGCCGCGTTTTTTGTTTTTCTGCAGCTGCTCGGTAGAAATATGTCCGCCCTTCTTTTCTATGAGTCAGCCATCCATATTCCTCGAGGCGCCCCATCTGGACCTGGATGGTTGTTCGGCGCAGTTTTTCTTTTCTCTTTGCATTGATGGCCTCGAACACTTCATTCACTGTGACCTCCCCCTTATCCCAGATGATCTTCATGATCTCTAGGTTAGCAGGGGAGAGTTTTCGAGACTTTTTTATAACCATTATGCGCTCCAGTTATTAACGACATCTGTCGTTTATAATATAGACGACAATTGTCGTTTTGTCAAGCATGAATCTCAAAATAAACACAGGAAGAATGAATGCAAGAACAATGCCAGGAAATATATGATAGAGCCTTCTCTTTGTGGGCCACTTCTCAAAGGGACTGTTTGGGAAAGAATCCCAAATTTTACGGCAGAAGGGATTTGCGACTTTTTTAGGGTGTGATGGTTCTACGGCCTGTATCTTTTTATGATATCAGCGATCGATGTTTCAGATATGATGAGCTCGGATGATTGGGCTCCGAAGACCCATTCTTCGAAGAGCCTGTCGAGATTTTTGGATGAAAGATTCTTTACATGTTCGACGAATTGCTGTGCTGTGGCTCCAGTGTCATAATATTTTTGATAAAAGCTTCCCATTGTCTCAAGAAATGGCTCTTCGCCCATCAATTCATAAAGGATATAGAAAAATAATTGCCCTTTACGGTAGGAGAGATCGGTTATGTCTTTTTTACCGTAGTCGATCATGGGCACATCCTTCCACTCTGAATGCTGAGCGAAGTTCTTGCGAAGGCGATCCCTCATGGCATTAACGGCTTTTTCCACTGCGTTCGGCGTGCCCTCGAGTTTCTCCTGGACGAGATGCTGGAGGAGCATAGCCAGGCCTTCGCTCTCAAAACGAGGAGGAAGCTCATCCCTTGATTTGACATTCCAGAAATGAGAGAGTTCATGATAGAATTCGTAGTGACTCTCAGTGCCATTAAATGCCGACTCCTCCTGGAGGATGGTGGTCACATCCTTCTGTGAGCCATATCCTTGAGGAACCTCTATAACTGTCAATCCGCTGAAGTCTTTGAGGGGACCGAACCATCCTGTGTATAGCTCTTTAGCTTTCCGAAGGCTTTCGAGCAGGCTGTGGGCTCCTTCTTTATTGTTTGGAAATGTGAATATCCTGAGTTTCTCTGGTTCGTTTTTAAGGATTTCATATTCGGCAACAGCAAAATCCATACGCCACGAAGGCTCAAGACTTCTATAGGTATAGGTCGCTTTGCCATCTGATTCATTTATGCTGATCAATTCTCCACCGTTTGCTACTATAAGTGGTTGGGGCACGGTGATCGACGCTGTAAAATCGTATCTCTGCAGGATTTTTCCGTGATTGGATTTCCATGAGAGGAGGCCGACTTCAGGAAAGGTCAAACAGTCTTCGCGCAGGATGGTGTATTTTCTATCGATGTGGTCTTTGACGTATCGCATCACTTCGGAGTATCCCAAAAGATGGCCTTCATATCGGATTACAAGTGTTTTCTTTTCTCCTTGAGCTAAGGATGGCGATATCTTCACGCGAATATGGTTCACCTGGAGTTGTTCCCAGTCTGAAAATTTAGCGATATCTTGAGAAAAGGGCAGGTCCTTTCCATCTATATCTTTGACTGATGTCACATCCATAAGACGGTAGAGGTTGAGGGGAACTGTGTTTAGAGGATCTTCCACTGGATTTTGAATCGTAAGCGCGCATTCACTAAAAATTTTCTCCTGGTCATAATCCACTTCGATCTTTAGATCATAGCTCAATGTATCGGCTAATACCTGTGCTTCGACAAGAGAAGGGGATTGACAATGGATACAGAATATTGACAGTAGAAACGAAGTTAGCGTTGCGAAAAATGGATATTTAGGCCTTCTCATAAAAGTGTTCTCCTTCGGTGTTTATAGGTAGTACTTTTGAATCATTAAATGGTTGCTGTTTATAAGGTAGTATTAAAAGCTGTCATTCGGATCTGGTGAACCAAAATTTTTTGAAAAAATTAATAAAATCTTAACAAAAGACAGATAGTCTATCCCCAGGGAATAGAGATTACAAAGCAATGTTTGCGACTATATCATCAAAGCATTGGAATAAAACTCCATAGAGGAGGACGACGAGATGTATGGAAAAAGATTCTGGATTGCTCTGATGCTGGGAATTATTGCAGGTGTCATTTGTGCAGCAGCGGGGTACTCGGACACTCCCGAAGACATAAGAACCATGTCGGTTGTGTCTGTGATTCTGAACCGAGCATTCATCGGATTTCTCATCGGGATATCGGGATGGCGATTGCGGTGGTATTTTCATGGAATCATCCTCGGAATGTTTGGGACATTGCCCTTGTCAGTGCCGCTGATTTTTAGTGCGGAAGCCGGTGTTAATGTATTTTTAATGTTTACTGCTGCAGGAATAGTCTGGGGATTTTTAATCGAATTACTGACTTCTTTGGTTTTTAAGGCACCGATGAGAGCGGAGGTGAAGGCTTAAATAAAGTTTATTGCCGTATTATTTTTTTCTCACCCGGTAGCGGATGATCGTCATGTATTTGGATGTGTCCGTGCCTGACTCTGGTCCTCTGAGGTATTCTTCCTCGTGGGGGCCTGCGATTTCATAGCCCTGTTCTGCGATAAAGTTCATGAGTTTCTCTATCGTCGGTGTTTCATCGCTGTAGGATCCTATATGAAGAATTTCGGCGACCTCTCCATATTCCCAATGATCGATCTTGACGCCTTCCACTTGGGATTGGAGTGACGTCACCGAATTTGGCAGAGGAAGAGCGTAGAGACCGACCCATTCGTTTCTGGGATCGGTCAGTGTATTCAGCCATCGGGCTCGGGGTGGAGCCATCTTAACACCGGGCAAGCTGAAAAAGGTACTGAAGAGTGTCGAAAAGGCCATCCCTGCAACGGCATTCGGATCGCCCTTCTTTTCGACGACGAGCACTTTAACCTTGTCGGGCATTTTTTTTATCTGGGGATCTTTCAGTTTTTCATACTGACTCAAATCCTGAGTTTGTGCCCAAAGCGAGGAAATCGCAAAGCTTATCAAAACGAAACCAAGAGTGAGTTTTGTTGTTTTGTGCATTGATCCACATCCTTTCAACAAAAGGATCATAATATTCATGGAAATCTCCTCTTTTCGAATGACATCTTATCCCCTTCAATCTGATAGGAGTTGTCAATTATACAACAAAATTCTCGTGCAAAACAGAGATACAAGAAATGTTAGAGTTCTATCTTTGTCAATACAGAGGATGAATGAGGTCTAGGTTCGTTTGGGTGTCTGATCTTGTAGCTCGATCTAGAGAAATGAGACTAAGATTGGCCTGTTGCTTTTATGAATCTTACGGTTTTATTATTTTGTGCGTTCCAGGAGCGATTTGATTTTCCTGGCGACAGGGCTGGCTGCGCGATCGTAATTTGTCATCACGGCTGCGATATACCCGGAATCAACGAAGATGTCGAGATTGGCATTTATGCCGGGGAAGCCACCACTGTGGCCTACGACTTTGCCGAGAGGACCGTCATCGAGCCTGAATCCATAGCCGTAATACTCACCGGAGTGGTCTTTCCACATAACATCGAATGATTCTGGGGAGACGAGTTTCCCTGTGAGGAGCCCACGGCCGAAACGGTGCAGATCCTTTACCGTTGAGAAACCCCCTCCCGCAGGGCCTCCCTTGATCACATGAAGGTAATAGTTGTTCTTCCATCCATAGGGGCTTTCCTGATCCCTGTAGTATCCAATGGCCAAGTTTTCGACGGGCTCGTCCATTTCGTAGCTGTCGGAGTTTGTCATTCCGGCGGGTTTGTATATGTTCTCGCGGATGTAATCGAAATAACTCTTTCCAGTTACTTTTTCGATGATCACGCCCAGAAAAAACATTCCGGTATTGCTGTAGCGGAAGCGTTGACCAGGTTCGAAAGCCAGTTTCTCGTCCCTGACGAGAGGTTTAAAATCCTCGAGCGTGCGGAATCGTGCTCGTGAACCATTAGAAAAAGTATCGTTGAAATAACTCCCCAATCCGGAGGTGTGAGTCAACAAATGGTGGATCGTCACCTTGGATGTGATCTCTTCAGGCAACCAGGATTTGTCGACGAATTTGTCGATGGTGTCTTGGAATGAGAGTTTCCCTTTTTCAGCAAGCTGGACGATTGAAGTGGATGTGAACATTTTGTTCATCGAGCCGAGGTTGAATTTGGTGTCGATGTTGTTTGGCACGTGGAAGCGTTTGCTGGCTTCGCCACAAGAATGGGAATAGAGGATGTCGTTGCCTTTTGCGATCAAAACAGTCCCCGAAAAAACATCGCGTTCACACAGACGGTTCATCATCTCTTGGACTTCCTGGATGACATCATTCTCTGTAAGGGAGGATTCTGTGACATTTGAGGGTGTTCTTGCCGTCCCGAATCGGAGAGAATTGATAAGAGCATTCTCATCATTGGAGAATCTCACCACAATGGATTGCCAAGAATCGAAGTTTTTATCCTTAAGGATGACGACGGTCTCTCCCTTGCGTTCGGGGACATAAGTGCGGATGCTGTGGAATGTTATGCCCCCTGTTTGGAGGTATGTATTGCGGAAGACATTGATGTGTTCATCCATGGAAGCGAACTTACGAAATCTTTCGGTGCATTCCTCTTCGATGAAACGCCGGATCTGTTCAGGATCGTTTGAGTTAACCGTATCGATGACCGATTGTATTCGTTCGCCTCTTATGCCGGAGGGCAAGACCGATTCGTCTTTATAGCTGATCTCACCCGGTTGTTGGGCCGGAACAAACTGTAAGATAAATATACATAAAATTGCTGTGATAATAATTTTTCGTGTCATTAATCCTCCTCCGGATAGAAAAGTAATCCATTTCATATAAAGTAGTATTATCCAGAAACCTTAAGGATTCGTATAGTAGTACGTTTTAACAGGAAATTCCGTTGCGATTTTTTCATGCTAGGATATACGCTGGGCCATTTTCAGAATTAGCTTTCGTCCTTGAGTACCTGTATTTTTGACATGATGAGTTGGGCCAGTTCCGTATAACCTTTTTTATCTTTGAGCAACGGGGCATAGTCGTCGCAGGCAATAACCTCCCCGAAACGAATCTTGAGCCTTTTTTTGAACAGGGCACAATCAAGAAGTCGTTCGCCGTTCTCGACATAAATGGGAAGGATCGGGACTTTGCTTTGGGCGGCAATAAAGGAGATTCCCCTTTCAGGTGTGCCCAATTTTCCTGTTTTAATGCGTGTTCCCTCCGGGAAAATAAGGAGTGGCATTTTTTTATCGTTAAGAATGTGAAGGCACGTTTTTACGGATGAGACACTGGATTGGCCCCTCTTTACTGGAAAAGCGTTGAGCCTTTTGATGAGATCCTTCAGGATAATTTTGTGGAAAAGTTCATCCTTTGCAAGAAATGCAATTTCGCGTTTGATGAGTGATCCGATAAGAGGGGGATCAGTGAAAGAGATATGATTGCTGGCAGCGATAAAGGGCCCGGATTTGGGGATATGTTCTCTTCCCTTTACGGAAACATGGAAAACGACGCGTGAAAGCGATTGACATAGAACATAGGCTAATCTGTAAAAAGGCTTCATTCTTGAAGCAATCCCCGATGATCTTTGGTGAGAATAAGAACTTTCATCGTCATTTAGATTATATTCAATAGCATTTAATTTCAACTGATTCTGTCTGTGCAGCCTTAGTATGAATAATCCGCGTATAGTTTTGATTTCCGAGGTGGAAGTGTTCATACAACATCCATAATATTCATTCCGTTGACAAGGGAAGTTCTGGATGTGAGAATAGTAAAGAATGAGAAAGAATTGTGAGTTCCAATGAGCCGTGAAATTCAAGTGGATGTTACCTGTCCTGCCTGTCTATTTAAGGATGTCGTTCCCGTGTACACATCAGTAAATGTATCGATGAATCCTGATCTGAGGGATATGATTTTTGACGATGAGTTGAACCGCTTTATCTGTCCGAACTGTGGGAAGAGCATGGTGTTGCCTGTAAATCTCATGTATCACGATATGGATTTGAAGTTTGCCGTTTGGTTCAGTCCCCAGGGTGAAATGTCGGAGGAAGCACGGGAGGTGTTCGATAAAGTAGCAGAGTCTCTAGGGATCGGCGATTATCTCAGCAAAGCCCCTTCTACTTATACTTGGGAGGATTTTAAAAGTAAAATCCTGGAGTTCGAGGAACAAGCATAAAAAAAATAGGTGCCAGGTCCACTTTTTCTTCACCCCTGGAAAGAGGTGCCTGTCCCCAAATTATTCGTTGATGCGTTTGGCTTCGAAGATGCCATTGGGCCGGATAAACTCCGCTGCCACGACGTTGTCTTCCTCATCCATTAAAAACTTCACGCTGATGATTCTGACCCGCTTGAGGATAAATTCATCGCCCAGCACAGGAACTAGATCATATTCCGGCTGTCCGGGTAAAATAAGTGTCAGGCTGTCTCCTTTGAGGCTTACCGTGATCGTATCGTTGACCAAGGTGTATTTTCCCACGAACTTCACAAGATAGGCGGCATTGAAGTACTTTCCATCAGGTTTCTTTTTGAACACAGCATCTTCGAGCGTGGGTTCG
>JASFPP010000159.1:0-9642 GCA_050115915.1 Candidatus Aminicenantota bacterium | reverse complement strand
GTTCCACTATCGATGATCGTGGCAGGTATTGCCATGGGGCTCATCAAAGAAAACGACAATTATGCCATTCTTACGGATATCGCAGGCATGGAGGATCATTTCGGCGACATGGACTTAAAGGTCGCAGGATCGATGAAAGGCATCACCGCCATACAGATGGACCTCAAGATCCCCTCCATCTCTTCAGATATATTGAGACAAGGCCTTGTGAACGCGCGGGAGGCACGGTTAAAGGTCCTCGAAACGATGAAGGAGGCGCTCTCCGCTCCAAGACCTGATATTTCACCCTATGCACCCCGCATCATCAATCTTTTCGTGAAACCCGATAAAGTTGGAGACGTGATCGGCCCTGCGGGAAAAATCATAAAAAAGATCATCGCCGATACGGGGGCTAAGATCGAGATTGATGACTCAGGAAAAGTCACAATCGCATCCACCGACATGGACGCAGCCGAAAAGGCAAAAAAGATGATCCAGGACCTCACAGTCGAAGCTGAATTCGGAAAGACCTACACAGGAAAAGTTGTCCGGATCGAGGATTACGGGGCGTTCATCGAGATCCTGCCGAACATCGACGGCCTCCTCCACATTTCAGAGATCTCGCATCAGAGGATCAGGAATGTCAGAGATGTTCTGAAGATCGGGCAAACACTTCAGGTCAAGGTCATCAACATCGATGAAAACAACAAAATCCGCTTGAGCAAAAAAGCTCTCGAATCGGGCTCGCGCCGTTACGGCAATTCTGATAAACCCTACCGATCGGACAAGTCCTACAAAAAACATTCATCTTATAATCGTCACAATAAAAATCGTTTTTGATATAATAATATTAGGCAAAAATGATTCTATCGACCTTTAGACAAAGGGGATTCACTCTGGTTGAAATGCTGGTCACCTTAACCATAGTGTCCATCCTGGCTCTCGCGGTTTTGCCACTGGCAAAAACAGCTGTAAAAAGGGAAAGAGAAATCACTCTCCGAAGAAATCTAAGGATGATGAGAGAGGCCATCGATGCCTACAAAAAACTGGCCGATGAAAAGGCATTCGAATTCGATGAAGACACAGAAGGGTATCCGCCAGAACTGGAGACTCTGGTCGAAGGTGTTGAAGCCAAAGTGGAAGATGATGGCCAAGAGAAGACAAAAATCGTTAAATTCTTGAGACGCATTCCCAAAGACCCGATGACGAACTCCTTCGATTGGGGACTCAGATCCTATCAGGATGATTCTGATTCCGATATCTGGGGGGGCGAGAACGTGTACGACGTCTACACAAAAAGTCCGGGGATAGCACTGGATGGGTCTAAATACAAGGAATGGTAACCATAGGTTAGGGATGAATTTAAATCAACGATCGAAACAATGAATAACCAAAAACAAAACGGATTCACTCTCATCGAAGTGATCATTGTTTTTGCTCTGATCGGCATTCTCGTCGGATTGGGACTTCCTCAATACACAAATGCAACAAAAAGAGCCAGGGAGGCTGTGCTGAAAGAGGATCTTTTTCTGATGAGGAAGCTTATCGGACAATACTTCTTGGACAAAGGCAAATATCCGACTTCTCTACAGACGCTTGTCGACGAAGACTATCTCTATAAAATCCCCGTAGATCCCATTACAAAGACTGCAGATTCATGGATAGAAATTATGGAAGTCCTCTCCGAAGAAGATCTTGTCGCTGGCGTTCAACCTGGGATATCTGATGTGAAGTCGGGCTCGAACGAAACCGCTCTAGATGGAACTTTTTACTCCACTTGGTGAACCGAGCCACGCGATCACAGAGGGTAATGACACATGAACAATCAACGCAAGGGCTACACTCTTCTCATCCTTTTATTCGCCGTCTCCATTGTGAGTATAGGGCTTATAGTGGCGGTTCCAGTCTGGCAAACACAGATCCAACGGGAAAAAGAAGAGGAATTGATCTTCCGTGGAAATCAGTATGTGGAGGCCGTCCGGCTTTACCAGCTCAAAAAACCAGGGGCCTATCCGGAAACGCTCGAGGAGCTTGTCGACGAAAAGTGTCTCCGCCGTTTGTACAAAGATCCCATGACAACACATGGAGAATGGAATATCATCCTCCCCTACCAACGGGGTGCAGTAACACAGCCAGGACAGCCCCGCCGCTCCCGCCAAAATCCTCTCCAACGCGCCTCCCGAAGACAAAGAGGGAGTTCACCCGATGAGGCATCGTCGAGAGCCGGACAGATAGGAAAAGGAAGCACGGCGACCCTCCAAAAGGTCTACATCGTTCCCCTTAGCGCTCTTAACTCAGTAGACAATCCCCAGATAATCGGAGTCGTAAGTGCATCGGACAAGAAGTCCTTTAAACTCTATATGGACAGCGATTCATACGATAAATGGCTCTTTTTTCACGGAATGGATCCCGGAAATATGCCTGAGATCGTCTTTTACGGACAGGAAGAAGAAAAGGATTGACACACTCCATACTGTTAATGACCGGTGAAAATTCCGGCGAAAAATGCGGCGCTGGTCTGGTCAGAGAGTTTAAAAAGAAATACCCGCAAACGGAATTTTTTGGCGTTGGGGGGAGCCACATGGAAGAGGCGGGTGTCGAGCTCCTCTATTCCATCCAAGATCTCTCTTTTGTGGGCATATTCGAAATCCTCTCCCACATCCCCCGCTTGAAGAATATTCTCGGCCATATCAAAAGGGAAGTCGAGAAAAGAAAACCTGCGGCTGCTGTCCTCATCGATTCGCCGGATTTTAACCTCCGCCTCGCAAAGTCCATTAAAAAACTCGGTATCCCTGTGCTCTATTACATAAGCCCCACAGTCTGGGCATGGAGAAAGAGCAGACTCAAAACAATAAAAAAGTACGTGGACAAAATGCTCTTGATTTTCCCCTTCGAGGAAAAGATCTATACGCAACACAGAATCCCGGCCACGTATGTGGGCCATCCCCTCCTCGAGAGAATGAACATCTCACTCAGCAGGGAAGATTTTATCCAAAAGTATGATCTTTCTCCGCATAAAAAAACGATCTGTTTGCTTCCGGGAAGCAGACAGTCGGAAATCAACCACCATATGCCGATCCTCCTCCCAGCTATCAAAAGGATCGAAGAGGAAGAGGAAACACAGCATGTGCTTCCCCTTGCGGAAAATCTGAATGCTGAGGAGCTGAGGCAATTTTTTAAGGCTGAAAACGATCGAATAAAGATCCTCACAGAGGACCGTATGGAAGGGATGACCCACAGTGATCTGATCCTCTCTTCCTGTGGGACAGCAAACCTGGAAGCGGCACTTCTCGGGACTCCTTTTATCGCCTTCTATCGAATTTCTCCTTTGACCTACAGATTTGGGCTTCCTTTTGTGCACACAAGAACTTACAGCATCGTCAACATCCTGGCGGGATCGAAAATCGTTCCAGAGTTGATCCAGCGGGAGTTCACTCCCGATAATCTTGTCAATGAAACCCGCAAAATCCTCCACTCAAAAGACTTGAGAGCACGGATGAAAGAGATATTCCAGGAAATCAGAAGCTCTTTGGGAGAGCGGAAGGCTTCAGTTAATGCTGCACTAGAACTCGAAAAACTCCTATCCTGAATTATTCATAAAATCTTTGTAGTTATTGCCTCGACCTTTGTAAATGGGTGGGGTGGGTTGGCGGTGCCGTGGGTTGGCCTCGGCTCGTGAATAATTCAGGATAGCTTAAGGAATTTGGCGATTTATTGTTCTGCCTCGCTATCAGAATCTTTGAGGACAAAGTTGATCTGATCATTGAGTTTCAACGCGTTCTCTTTTATACTTCCGGCTTTTAATTCAAGAACATACATCGCCGGGATCGTGGATCCATAAGATGGACAAGGATCTCTCTCACAAGGAGGAATATTCTCTTCAATGTGAACAATCCGCTTCTCACTGTCCAGCCACAGAAAATCAAGGGAAATGAGCATATTCTTCATCCACATCGAGTGAGATCCCACATAATCGAAAACAAAAAGCATTCCCTGATCGGGATTGAGCTTTTCTCTGAACATCAAACCACGAGCCCGTTCCGCATCGGATATTGCCAGTTCGGCCGTGATGATTTTTCCATTGGGGAAAAAAACCTGGACATAATCCTCCTCTGGAGGTCTGGCCAGGGAACACACAACAAGGCCTAATAAAAGGAGGGGTAACATTCTCTTCATATCCAACCTCTCTCAGTTATATTTTCTCAGTACCGATCAATGCGGCTTCACAAGGGGGACAAACCGGACCGGCAACAACGTTTTTTTTCTGAATTTTCTCTTTTCCCTGACAATGAGGACCAATTCTTGAAAGGCATCCCCGAGAGGGAGGATCATTCGTCCTCCAATCGTCAGTTGGCCTTGGAGTACTTTTGGGATTTCAGACGGAGCTGCAGTCACCATGATCGCATCATAGGGAGCATTCTGCTCCCATCCGTTTGCGCCATCTCCGACTTTGAAATGAATGTTGGTGTAACCTTCCGTCTCGAGAACTTCCTGTGCATTTCTGGAGAGCCCATCCACGATCTCAACGGTAAATACGTCCTTGACGATCTCCGCAAGGATCGCCGCTTGATATCCCGAGCCGGTCCCCACCTCCAAAACCCTGTCTTCACTCGAAAGCTCGAGAACCTCGGTCATGTAAGCCACGATATAAGGTTGGGATATTGTCTGGCCCTTACCAATAGGAAGAGGCTCATCGTTGTAGGCAAACTTTCTCATATTCTCGGGCACAAACACATGGCGTGGCACTTTTTTCATGGCCTCGAGAACATGGACGTCCTTTATGCCTCTGGCCTCGATCTGCGTGGTCACCATCGATAGCCGCTCTTCAGCATAAGCTTTTGTTGTCCTTTTCATCTGCGGCTCTTCAGATGTCTATTAATAGGCTCGGGCAAAATAGGCCAACTGATCGGATTTTTCCCCACACAGAACGCATTTTCCTTCTGCTTTTTGTTGAGCATCCTCGAGGAGAATAACACGAATGGTGGCCATAGTTTCATCCTTGATTTTTTCTTCACAGTCAGAATTCCCACACCAGAATGTCCTGAGAAATCCTCTTTTCTCCTCTATGATAGACGTGAACTCTTCGTAAGTCTCGATATCGTGAGTGTTGGCTGTCTGGAACGCGATGGCTTTCTCATACAAGGATTTTTGGATGTCCGCCAGCAGCTCAGGCAGGATTGTCTTTAAAGAATCGATCGGCACAGGCTCTTTATGGCCGCTATCCCGTCTGACACAGACAACCTGGCTCTTTTTGATATCTCTGGGACCGATCTCTATCCTCAAAGGGACACCTCTCATCTCCCATTCGGAAAATTTCCATCCTGGAGTGAATTCTTCCCTTTGATCGAGCTCAACACGCACTCCCCCTTGAATTAGCTCATCCTTGAGTTTTGCGGCTGTCGGGAGAACCTCTTCTTTCCAGTTTCCCAATGAAATAGGAACAATGACTGCTTGGACAGGAGCGATCCTGGGCGGCAATTGCAGCCCGGAATCATCTCCGTGAGACATGATCAAGGCACCGACCAACCGAGTGGACACACCCCAAGAAGTCTGCCAGGCATACTGGATATTCTGGTTTCTATCCTCATACCGGATGTTAAAAACTTTTGAAAAATGCTGGCCCAAATTGTGGGAAGTGCCCATTTGAAGGGCTTTGCCATCCGACATCAAAGCCTCAATGGCGTAAGTGGCCAGTGCTCCAGCGAACTTTTCACGCTCTGATTTGATTCCCGAGACAACAGGAATGGCCAATTCGGACTCTACGAACTCTTTGTACATCGAAAGGATCATCAATGTCTCATCTTGAGCTTCCTCTGAGGTCTCATGAACCGTGTGGCCCTCCTGCCATAAAAACTCGGTCGTCCTTAAAAAGGGCCGTGTGACTTTTTCCCAACGCACGATATTCGCCCATTGATTGATCAATACGGGAAGGTCACGCCAGGACTTGATCCATTTGGAATACATGCTCCCGATGATCGCCTCAGAAGTCGGGCGAACAGCGAGCCGCTCTTCGAGTTCGTCCTGGCCTCCATGAGTCACCCAAGCGACCTCGGGAGAGAATCCCTCGAGATGTTCCGTTTCTTTGGCGAGAAAAGACTCGGGGATGAACAGGGGAAAATAGGCGTTGGAATGACCGGACTCTTTAATCCTCCTGTCCAACTGTTCTCTCAGGTTTTCCCATATGGCATACCCATAGGGCCGGATGATCATCATCCCCTTCATGGGGGCATAGTCTGCAAGCTCAGCTTTCCGGATGATCTCGCCATACCACTTGGAAAAATCAACACTTTTGGGTGTTATTTGCTTGACGTATCGTTCATCGTTTTTCACTGGAATCTCCCGCGGCCAAAATTCTTGGTCATTCTAGCCCCAGTCCCCTCTTTTGTCAAGAAAGCCACAGCCTCGAAGGTTCTGCACTCGGGCAGCATTGTTTTCACATTCCGGTTACACCGAGCTAAAAACAACAGCACAGAATTCCGCAGACATTTTTTTTTCAAAGTGAGGGGTGATACGGAAAAATTTATTTTTTTCGTGTAAAGAGAGTCCCCACATCCCGGTCAAGCTTGAGCGCAATATATTGTATATAAAACAAATATCATAAACTATATATTGGGTTTTTTGGTAAATATACATGTTAAATCCTTTAAAGCCAAGCACATGGAGAATAGAAGGAGCGGACGCATCAAACGGGATTCATTCAAGACACCACCAAAAAAAATTCTGGCATGCGCAAGAAAAGGAATCCCTCCATTTTCAGCGGGGATGAGGGGGAGAAAATTTTCTCATTTCCAGGGGTGAAACGAGGTGACGACATGACCGAAGGAAATTCACCCCTCATTTCATCCAAAAAGGTGATTGACCGTGCTTTAGGAGCTGTGGCATTTTAGATTTGGCGTAAAAATTGGAAAAGGAAGCGCTCATGTCATACGAATCATCCGATAACTTCAACGTTAACACCGCTCTTAAAGAACAGGGATTCAATCTGTCCCTTCCAACTCAGGTCGAGGGCAAGGAAGAATCAGGCCGAGCCTTCAAGGAAAAGACGGTATTATCTTATATAAGCCATCATGGTTCATCTTTTTGGTTAACACATCCAGTGAGTTTGGGAAGCGAGCTCAAACTCATCATCGACCTTCCGCCTAAGTTGGCAGACAAAAAAGATCTCAAGCTCATCATCAAAGGAAAAGTCATCTTTGTAGAGGCCTTGAAAGGCAAAAATTCGAAACAACGTGTATCCGTCAAATTCTCGAGCAAATATATTATCGACTCACAAAAATAGGATCCACGTTCACCCATTCCCCATTTTGTAAAGTTACTTAAAGGTTGTGACGATATTTTAAGAAATTCAGATTAGCCGTCGATTTAACCTCTTCCGATGAGAAAGGGGAAGAAAAATTCACCCTAGAAATCATCCTAAGAAGCGATTGATTCTATGCCGGTTATCTGACAAAATGGGCGCGAAATGGACGTGACAAGATCTCTCGATAAGGTATCCGAGCTTAAAAAAACTCCCGCGCACAAGCAGGAACGCTATTTTGAACTCTCTGTGCCGGCGCTCGTTTTGGGGATAAACGCCAAAGGAGAAGAATTCGAAGAACGTACAAAGATATCATCCATAAGCTCTCAGGAAGCATCCTTTTGGCTCAAAGAAAAAGTGACGATTGGAACACACCTGAACATGTCTATCGAGATCCCAAAAACGCTGATCCTCGAATCTCATCTCAACCTTTCGATCTCTGGCGAAGTGATATTCGTTCAATCCGAGACGAACAGCCGGAAAAAACAGCTCGTCATCATCCGGCTGGATCGGACCTATAAGATCCAACAATCCTCTTAAGATTTCCAGCCAGGGCTTCTTTTAAAATTTCTTATCTTATCCTTTTACTTTACACGGACTGTGCGCAAACGCAAAACCTAGATCTCAGGCATGCCCCTACGGAATCGAGTGCTCCCTTTGAGCGGTGGGGAAAACCGGGAGAAGGGCTCCATGCGGGCATGGGACATCTCCCAGGGAGAGATATGAGCGAATCTCCCATGATCGAGCGAAATTTCCTCACCTTGTTGACGTGGAGGAATTTCCTTTTCGAATCACCCATTGAAACGCTCGAACATGATGCATCACTGCCTTGGAGATGCGTTCGTAGTAATGAAGTTTCTTGACATAAAAATTTTGTTCTTATAACATATCCTCGAAAATAATGGAGAATGTGTATTAAGGGGGAAAAAAGAAGAGATAGCTATGACTAATAAGAAATCTCAAACATCCGATTCGAAAAAAATCACTGTTTTGATCTACTGCACTTCTGACCTTATCCTATCAGGGATACTCAAAGCCATCGATGCGGATAAAGAACTGGAAGTCATGAATATCGAAAAGAGCACGATCGAGTCGTTTTTGGAATCCATAAAATCGCTCCGTCCGAACGTTGTCCTGTTCGCAAACTCCGAGCCATTGCCCAATATTCGAGAAATTTGTAAAGCGATAAGGGACATCTCAGAAGAAGAAATGAAATCACAGTTGATGCTTCTGGGTAACATTCCTTCCCATGAAGAGGTCGTGAGCCTCATGAATGTAGGAGTACGGGGATACTTCGACCTGAACGATCCATCCAACCAGCTTCCCGAGGCCATTCGGATCATCCACAACGAAGAAATATGGTTGCCCAGAGATAAGATGAGCAGCATCATGGATCGCATCATCTCTGTTGTCGGACGCGACCTCAAAGAAAAAACACTCGACCAACTCACTCCCACAGAGTTTCAAGTCCTCAGGCTTATCGGCCAGGGCAAAAGTAACGATGAGATCGCATCTGCGATGTTCATCAGCAAAAACACCGTCAGATCCCATATCAAAAGTATCTACGCGAAGCTTGACACACACAGCCGTCTTCAGCTGGCGCTGTATGCTATTAATTCTGCGCTCTTTTAGCAAATTTGGGAGTCAAGGAAATGAAAAAAGAATCGCAAAAATCAACGGATGAAAAAAAATCCAAAACGATCCTGCCCCGTATAGACCGTGATGCAGACCGACGCCAAGAATGGCGTTTTGAGCTTCCTCTCTCTGCCATTGTAGAGGGAACACTTCCGGAAGGGTCAAAATTCAAGGAAGAGACCATACTCGAGAACATAAGCTCCGGAGGGGCGTACTTTTCGCTGGAATCAGGCGTCACCGTCGGATCCAAGCTAAACCTGGTCGTTGAGATCCCCAGTAAAGTCACGGGAGGGAAAAAAACCAAACTTTATCTCGGAGGCCTCACAGTCCGTCTACAAAAGCTGGACAAAGAAGGAAAAAAGCAGGGTATCGCCCTCAGTTTCGATGAAGACTTCCAGTTCGCAGGCGAAGAGGAATAGGCCGGTCAAACAATAATTCTGTATTCTGCGCAAGACACACATTTGTCATGCTGATCGTTGCACTCACAGGGGGTATCGCTTCGGGTAAAAGCGTCATTGCCGACGTCTTGGCAGAGCTCGGGTGTTATATCCACCATGCAGACCTTGTCGCCCGAGAGCTTATGGAACCCGAAAAACCGGCCTGGGAATCTGTGGTCGCCCATTTCGGGACAAAAATCCTCAACTCCGACAGGACGATAAACCGTTCTGTATTGGGAGAGATCGTATTTACAGACGAAAAAGAGCGGCTTTTTCTCAACAGTGTCATCCATC
>JASFPP010000158.1:0-9777 GCA_050115915.1 Candidatus Aminicenantota bacterium | reverse complement strand
AGATGGCAAAACATTTGAATCTCGACTACAGAATTTTATAATCTCTGACTAAAATCCCCGAATTTTTAGTTAAAAGTACTAAAATTGATTTTCGAAGCATAGTCCCCATTCAAAACAAAAGCAGCCCAATAAAAAGGATGAGTATAACTGGATTTAATCATCTTTAATTTGGCCAATCGAAGCGATTGAGTTTTACTCTTACCCTGCGATAGAAAACCATAAAAATAACTCATGAATGCAGAG
The DNA here is from genome assembly GCA_050115915.1 of Candidatus Aminicenantota bacterium. Classification (GTDB taxonomy): domain Bacteria; phylum Acidobacteriota; class Aminicenantia; order Aminicenantales; family Aminicenantaceae; genus WTAW01. Next base: position 9,534 of record JASFPP010000158.1, on the reverse strand, counting down.
GTGGATTTGTCATCGATTCTCCAAAGAGTAGACAAAACAGATTTTGCACCTGAATAAAAGAATATCCTAGGAAGCCCCAATACTCCCTCCCCCTTCTCCAATCGCCCTCTTCCTGTCTGACATGCTGAAAGAATCACAAGATCAGAGGCCATCCTTAAATTATAGATTTCACTCACTTGCAGGAACCCGTCTTCATCCAAGGAATCCTCTTTAGAAAGAACCAGTGCTGAGCGAGAGGGAAATCTTTCATCAAGAATTGCATGACACGCAAAATGTAATATTTGGTAGCCATCGAGCGTGAGGTTTTTAATGCTTTTTTCGCTCGCTCTATGATTCAAGTAAATATCCCGTTTTCTTTTGTGAAAAAATTTTGAAATCCTCTTTACTTCACGCTCACTATAGGGTAAAGATGCCAAATCAAAACCCTCATTTAAATAGACCTCCTTAAGAATCTCTGAGGGAATCATATTTTTTTTGTTTGTTTTGCCATTCCAAGTATAAGCAGGATTTCCTAGAGCTAATAAATCTTTCGAGTAATTCCTATTTGTCTCTCTAGCTAAAAATAAAAGAGAAGAGGAGGATGGAGCATATGAGATTCTATATTTCGAAACAAGAAAGTCAGCAGCAGCGTTCTTCTTGCTTGAATCCAAACTGAGGGTTTCGAATGGTAAATAATAAAGCACTCCATCAGGAATAATAATCAGGCTATTTATGGAATCTGAGAAATTCCAAAGATCAGGGCACAACAATTCTTTCCCGAGGCGCCTTGAGGCTTTAAAGCCTTGAAATTCCCCCTCAGGCCGTGTAGCAAGAGCTTTCAGATAAGCTTTTAAGGATTTCCAAATCGCTTCTCTACCGGGGAGATAATGAAACCAAACATTATTTTTTGTAATAAAGAACACGTAAGACTCTTTCTCACCGAGGAAATATTCGATCAATGCAGTATTATTATCAATAATCCGATCTTGAACATCTTCAAGACGACAGGGAACAGGAGCTACCATATTCGCCACTTCAGGGACTTCAATCCGAATTTTTTGCAAGAGGAGCGAATAATCATCTTCTGCTTTTTTGAGTTCTCTCAGTAAATCCATCCTCTGATTTGCTGCTAATTCCTCACCAGTAAGTTTTCTTATGGCAAAAGAAATTTTGTTTGATATTGATTTCTCCTGTTCCTTCATTTCTGGAGTAAGTCTTTCTTGGAGGTTAACCTTAGATTCTCCCAAACTTTCTAGGAATGCTCTCGCTTTTGCACTCTCGACAACATAGAAAATTTCTTTTAAATATTCTGTATTTTCATTTTTTTGTAGTTTGAACAAAAGCCTTATTAGAGATTCGTAAACTTTCTGTTTATTCCTGGCAAAACTTGATTTGTATGTATCCACCGTTATCTGGCTTCTTATGCGATCAATAATACCAATTGCCATTTTGTAATAAAAAACAGCGTCTGAATATTTCCCCTTCCGTTCGTAGCAACGCCCCAATCCAAAGCATGCTTCCCAAAGGATTTCCCCTCTGCTCAACTTTTTTCCTAAATCTACAGCTTTTATAAATGACTTCTCTGCCTCATTAATCATGTTTAGACTTAAGTGAGCATTTCCAATATTGTTTAATATCATACTTACGGCTTCTTCATCATTAGCCAATTCGGATCTAAAATGACCTCTCCTCAAATACATTAAAGCATTATTATATTTTTTCAAATCAAGGTAGACATTCCCAATATTATTAAGAGCCCTTACTTCAGTTCTTACATCATTCATTTTTCTAGCTAATTCAAGGCTATCCTCAAAATAATTCAGCGCCTTAAAAAAATCCTCATTGATCCCAGAATACAGTGCCTGTCTATGTGAAATAGTACCAAGATTATTTAGTCCAACTGATAAAAACAGGCGATTATTCAATTCCTTATCAATATTTATCGCTCTTTCCATGTAATCGAATGCTTTAGGATAGGATCCAATCTCTTTAAATATGACGCCAATATTATTAAAACAAGCTGAGATTTCTGCTTTATCATTAAGTTCTCTTGCAATATTTAGCGCCTCCTGATAATAACTTAGTGCTTTGGAGTATTCATTCGCCTTCCAAAAATAAAGTCCAAGATTATTGTTAGCTCTGCCAATTTCACGCTTGTGATTTAAATACCTTGCTAGCTTCAAACACTGTTCATTCAATTGGTAAAACATCTGAAGATCATTCAACTCCCAGTGTGTGAGACTCAACTGTCGAAGGCATTTTAATTCGTGATATTTACTGCGAACAGCTTCTGCTAGATCAACTGCCTTCCGAAAACTGGCAATAGATTCCTGATAATTATTGGATGTACGATTTGCTTTCCCTTTATTGTAAAATCTATATATTTCATTATACATATGGAATTTTTCACTTGTTTGGTCTATTCCATATTTATCTGCAAACATTTGTGCCTGTATATAAAACTTCTCTGACTTTTCAAGTTGTCCCAAATTCCACAATATCAATCCAATATTTTTATAACATTCAACCACTCCACGTTCATTTCCACCAGTTTTTGCAAAACTCAAGCTCGATTCAAATAATTCAAGAGCCTTATCATAATGACCGTGCAGTAAATGCTTTTTACCTTGTCTGAAAGATAAAATAAATTTCTCATGGACGGCTTTATCACTATCTATTGCTCCCTGGAGAAAATTTATAAATAACCAGAGGAATAAAACCGTACATAAACTGATTATTTTCCGAAAATGATTCTTCCTGGCTTCTAACATTTTTTAGCTGAAAAAATATAAAAAAATGACAACCCTGTCAATCAGACTAAAAAAACCTCAACTCCTTTAATTATCATTGCATACAGACGATAATAACTAAACAATATTCTCACAATTTCTGCTTATTCTTTACAAATCACTGAAAAAAAACTTATTTCAATTGAAAAGATCAAGAAAAAAATAAATTATTCCTATTTTTCCTATTGAATTCATCTCTATACTGTAGTATAATTTAATCAATTCTTGTTGTGCTGGCTGGGCAAGAATTTCTATCCAATAACCCCTTTTGCTTATTTACCCCCTACAGCCAGCAGCATCTTTCTCATTTTCCTGAAATAGATTTAGGCTGCAAAAAAGGATATTTCTGCAAGCAAAAAAGGCAGGTGTAAAACTTGTTTCGGGAAGAGCCTCAATAATAGAGAATCGCCAAATAGGCTTTTAGACCTATTTTCTTACTGTCTTCCGAACGCTTTGTTCTCTTTACTCCCAATCAACCTCTAGCTTACTGTGCAATTCTAAACTTCATGATTCGGTAGTTGCCGCTGTCGGAGATATAGACCTTGCCTGAACCATCTACGGCGATCCCACTCGGAAAACGGAACTGATCATCGCCACCACCATGCGCCCCCAATTTGGTGATGAGATTTCCTGTGGAGTCGAACTTCAAGAAACGGTGATTCTCCGAATCCGTCACATACACATTTCCTTGTGAATCACAAGCAACGCCCACAGGATGGTTGAAGCGATCGTCAGCCGTGCCTTGGCTACCCCACTTCGTTAAGAACTGACCGGTGGGATTGAATTTCATGATGCGGTGGTTTTCACTATCGACTACATAGATGTTTCCGGATTTATCAACCGCCACTCCAACCGGAAGGCCAAACTGAGTGTTGCCGCTTCCCCTGGTCCCAAATTTGCTGAGGAATTTCCCCGAAGGATCGAACTTCTGGATCCGGAAATTGTAGGAATCTGCCACAAGGATATTGCCGTTCTCGTCGACTGCAATACCTGTTGGAGAACGGAACTGACCGTTCCCTCCACCGCGTGTCCCCCAATCCCTAACATAGGTTCCATCCGACTTGAAGACAACGATCCGTTCATTGTTGGTATCCGCCACGTAAATGTTCCCATTCTCGGCGATAGCTACGCCCAAAGGCCCTTGAAACTGGTTGGGTCCCGTGCCGGGACTTCCCCACGTATTCAGAAACGTTCCCTGTTGGGTATAGATGGATATCCGCGAGTTTATATCTTCTACGATGTGAACTTTGTTGTTGGCTACAGCGATCCCATAAGGCTGATTGAACTGATCCTGACCGTTCCCTCGACTTCCCCATTTCAAGGCTAATTCATATTCACTTGTCACCGAAAAAGCCTTGCTGGTGCCGAAGACAGATGATTCATCCGCCGCAGAAATTCTGACTTTAAAGTTAAATCCATCGGGCAAATCCACAGGCACCGTCCATTTATGCTGGCCGTCGTTCGGTGTTCTGTTGGCAATCGTTTTCACGCGTTTCCCACTCTGCATTAGCTCGATCTTCACCTCAGAAACTGCTTGGATACTTAGATCACCATTAAAAACGGCTTTATCGTTCCCAGGCGGAGCTTTAGGAATGATATTCAAAATGTTTGGTTCGATGCCGGGATTGTCAGCTCCATCTTGAGGTCGGCCGGCTGTGTGCGGCATTCTTTCTCCCGTGGGCTGAGACAATTCTCCAATTACTTTTCTTACTCTGGCGAGCTCGTCAGAATCCTCTGCGCCACCTCCGCCAGCTCTCATGGAGCGGCCCCGAGCGCGCATTGCTTCTCTCTCACGATACACTTTAAGTCTGAGAAAGGCCCTGCTATTGCCACCGTCGGTAAGGAGATGATTGAAGTGGCTCTGTTTCGTACTCTTTACGGCACTCGACCCCCCTCCCGTGTTCCATTTGATCTTGACGCTCTGTCCTTTGCGCCAGACGTCATTTGCACTCGGACTGGTTACATTTATTGTATGTTTAGATAGCGTGACATCCACTCGAGCTGTTTGTCCAGATGCTACACTCACAGTCTCTTTGTGATCCACATATCCTTCTTTGGTCACTTCAACTTCATGGGATCCCGGCGATATCCCCGTAAGAGTCGTGTTCGTCACTTGACCTGTATCTCTACCATCGAGGAAGATCTGGGCACCCGAAGGCGAGGAATTCACCTGGATGCTACCGGCTGTAGCTTCATCTTCGCTGCTATCCGAGCCTCCTAACAACAAATAGGCCAAGGCGCCGCCAATAACAGCAACGCCAGCAATAAGCAACCACGGGATCTTTTTCTTTTCTTCGATCCTTCCTTCCTCGGCGGTCTGCTGTTTTACGACGGGTTTGTCTGGCTTATCTTCTGCTGCGGTTTTGTCTTCCTTTGCGGCAGCCTCTTTTTTTGCTATGTCCTCTTTCTTTTGGGTATCTGTTTTCTTTGTATCCGTTACGCCAGGGACAACCTTGAGCTTTTCAGGGAGATCTTTGGCCTTTTGGTCTTTAGCGGGTTGTTTTTTTGTGTCTTTCTTCGTTACTGTCTTGGGTTCCTCTTTTTTTGGCGCAGGAGTTTCGGATTTCTGCTCCTTAACTGCTGGCTTTGCTTCTTCTTTTTTGGGCGCTGGCTTTTTAACGGCCTCCGTCTTTGGAGGCTTTTTCTTCTCTTCCTGTTTGACGACGGTCTCCGAAGCAGGCTCTGGGGCAGGCTTCAAGGCTTCTATCTTTGCCTGATAGAACAGGATCACAAAATCTGAAGGATATTTCTTCTCGTCGATTTTCTTATCCGGCTGCATCCTCAAGAGCTGAAGGAGATAATCCTGAGCCTTGTCCTTTTGATTGTTGGCCATATGAGCCTGAGCAAGCCCTATATACACATCCGACTTCTGTTGATCGGTCTTGGCTTGCATGTAAGCCTCGAGATACCTAAGGATCGCTTTGTCATACTCCTTGTTTTTAAAAAAGGCTTCTCCCTCGCCGAGGAGTTTGGCGAACGAGTCTGCATTCTGAAAGCCTCGCAAGGAAGAAGCCTCAGAGGTAAGGAGGAAGATGAACAGACAAAGTGTAAAAACAGTTAAAAATTTTGAGTTAAAAATTCCTAAACGCATGCCATTTTTCCTTATTTGGTTTCCTAAGTTTATAATTATTGTCGTAACAGACATGGCAAAATTGTAGCCTTCCCTATCTTTCAAAAAAATCATGCCAGATTCATAAATCACGTACAATCACCTTTAGGGAGGGATTAAGAGGTGATATTTTTTCACTCCCAGGGGTGATCTAACCTATGTACAGGGGAAAAAAGCTCCTAATCTAAGGTAAAAGCCTTTGAAAAGATAGCCAGGCAGGCATTGACAACATCAGCATCGAATCGTATCCCACTCCCGAATTTGATTTCATCCAGGGCCTTTTCGATGCCTAGAGCTGGACGGTAGGGACGGTGGGACGCCATTGCCTCTACAACATCGGCAACTGTCAGGATCCTGGTTTCGAGAAGAATATCTTTCGCTTCGAGACATTGAGGATAGCCGGAACCGTCTAAGTATTCGTGGTGCTGGAGCACAATATCCGCCACTGGCCAGGGGAAATTGATCTTTTTCAGGATGTCGTAAGCAACCTGGGGATGATTCTTGATGATACTAAACTCTGTTTCGGTCAGTTTGCTGGGTTTGCTCAAGATCTCTGCAGGGATGGTCACCTTTCCCAGATCGTGGATCAACCCAGCGATGCGGAGCCCATCGATCTGTTTCTCTGTCAGATTCATTTCCTCTGCGATCGCACAGGCCAAACGTGAGACACGCTGTTGATGTCCAGCCGTGTAGGGATCTCTCATCTCTAGAGTCAGGGCGATGGCTTCGATCGATCCCTCGAGTACCTTCCGCCAGGTTTGGGCCTGTTTACGCTCAGTAATATCGCGGGCAAACACCTGAGTGGCCCGCTGTCCACAAAAATTGCTAAGGCCGATGTTCAGTTCCACATTTAGGTACGATCCATTCTTACGCTTCATTATTGTTTCGTAAATCGGAAGGACCTTCTTACCCGCTAAACGCTTTTTGTAACGTTCAAGAACCTTAGGGATCTCATCAGGATGGAGAAAATCTGTTAGCGGTCTATCCAACATCTCTTCGACATCTCCCCCCCACATCTTGGCCAAGCGAGGATTTACGAACTTGATTTTAGAATCTTGGAGAATTGCGATCCCATCGCTCGCTTTCTCGACAACGGAGCGGTATTTTTCTTCGCTTTCACGCAGAAAGTCTTCCCCCCGTTTCCGCTCGAGTGCATTCCCGACTAACTCAGCAAAGACCTTGAGAAGCGCCATATCTCCATTGTCCCAGACACCGGTTCTCATCACGTTATGGAAAGCAATGAAACCTGCAAATTCCCCCATGGAGACCAAAGGAATGGCAAAGAGAGACTTAATCTTATATCGGTTTAAGATCTCTCTTTCGTTCTCTGCTTCCGCAGGAAGTTTGGTGACATCTCTGATCAGGACATACTTCTTACGGCGGATCTGTTTCATCCACCAGGGAAGCTTGTCGATAGGAGTCACTCTCTGATCCGCTTTTCTGGAGGGGACGCCTTTCTTGCACCATTCATGTGTAATATCAAGTACCAGCTCATTTTCTTTCAGAAGAAAAACTACGACCCTGTCGGCTTCGATAAACTTTCCGATCTCGCGGAGAGCAAAATCTGTGGCTTCGTCGAAATCGTGGGTCATGACGTAGCGGGAAGAGATGGAGGAGACGAGTTTGTTAAATTCAATTCTGTGGTGGAGGGCTCGCTCTGCTTTTTTGCGATCGGTAATATTCCTGTATATGGCAAAGGCGGCAGAGATCTTTCCGTTCACACGGATGGGAGAGGCCAGAACAGAGACATCGATAAGCGATCCATCTTTGCGGCGGCGTTCAGTATCCATGACAACTTGTTCGCCCTTGGTTGCACGTTTAGTCAAGCTAGAGGCTTCGCTATAATGGCCTTTAGGCACGATCATTGGATCGACGAGTTTTCCTGTCATTTCGGCCCGGGTATAGCCGAAGAGCTTTTCGAATTCGCCGTTGACTCGAAGCACCCGCCCTCGATTATCTGTCATAACAATGGCCTCCTGGGCGTTCTCGAACAATTGATCGAGGTAACCATTACCCGCCTCGGGTGGTATTTTGGGGGAAAAAGCAGCTTTTGCGGCCTTTTGGTCTTTTTGAGTTTTCCTCGACCGGGATTTGGCAGTGTCTGGGACAGTGGAAGCGGCGCCGTTTTTTTCTGTGCTGTTCATTCTTGAACTCAACCCTTAGTATGTATCGCTATCCATCCGCAAATACAGCTCATTTTTATACACACTCTCTTAATCGCAGGAAAATGATGTCAAACAACAAAGGATTAGACAATCACCTCTGGAGATGGATTTTGAGGTGATATTTTTGGCTAGGGGGGTGATCTCTACGCCTTGAGGTTAATCTTTGCGGGTGGGCTGCCTTCTTTCATAACTTCGACAGTGATGACTCTTTCGCCTTGGATATACTTGATCGCAATTGTGACCTCGACCGGTTTGTCCGTGTGTGTATGGATAAAAGGTTCGGCCTCTACGGCCATTTTAGAGTCGCTGCCGATACGAGGTGAAGTGGCTTTCAAAACGCGTTCGACCAGGATATCTTCCCTAGTATCCCTGATCCAGGCAAAAGGATCCACATCACCTAGTCTTTTAGATGTACCCATATTTACGTCCTATCCAAAATATCCTGCGCAAGAGCCTGATAGTCTGTCGCACCGTAGGAGTCGGGAGAATACTCGAAGATTGTCAAGCCATGTGAGGGGCTTTCAGCAAGGGAGATGTTCTCGCGAATGGGGAGGTTGTAGGCCTTATCGCCAAAATAAGATTTGATCTTTTCAACGACTTCACGGTTAAGGATCTTCCGGCCGTCGAATCGTGTGGCCACAACTCCCATGAGCTCTAGTGAGGGATTAAGGCGTTCCCTGATAATGGCAATCGAATCTAAGAGTTTGCTGAGGCCCTGGAGCGCCAGGAATTCCGTCTGGAGGGGGATAAATACCTCTTTGGCAGCAACGAGTGCGTTCAGGGTCATTAAACCTAAGGAAGGGGGACAATCGATGAAGATGAAATCGTACTTGCTAACACTGGAGAGAGCTCTTGAGAGAAGGAACTCGCGTCCAGGAGTATTGAAGAGGATCATTTCCGCTTCAGCGAGTTCGAGCGAGGAAGGCAGAAAATCCATGCTCTTATCTTCGATTAAGATTTCGATGATGGTATCTTCGACTGTAGCTTCGCCTTTAAGCACGTTGTAGACTGTCCTATCCAGTTTATGAGCGAGTATGCCGAGCCCGTAAGTGGCATGAGCGCCTGGATCGATATCGATGAGCATAACCTGTTTGCCCAGACGAGTGAGGGCAGCACTCAGGTTGATGGCTGTTGTTGTTTTTCCCACACCGCCTTTTTGATTGGCGATAGCGATAATTCTGGTTGTTTTAGCTTCCATTTCCATTAGCAACCCGTTAACCCTGACTTAATTCCTTTTGACTGCGTTTCCTTAGCTGTACAAAATTCTCTCTTGCATTAATAATCTATTCCAGGGTTTTAATGGGGTCAATCCTCTTTGGGGGTGAAATTAGGGGGTGATTTTGATTAGCCCGCCTCACCCCTTCAAAAAAAAATAGGGGTCAGGCACCTGCTTCCTGGGGTAGAAAAAATTTGGACCTGGCACCTATTTTATCCCTTTTCTAAAATTTTTCTAAAAATTTGAAACAAATTTGCTTGACTTACGTATGAATAT
>JASFPP010000157.1:0-9822 GCA_050115915.1 Candidatus Aminicenantota bacterium | reverse complement strand
TGGCCGAGGAGCTGGATCTCGAGATATCCCTCCTGGGCCAATTGTCGGATCTCTTCGAGGATCAATCTCTCTGGTCTGTATTTTTCCCTCCCCCTTGTAAAAGGGACGATACAGTAGGCACAAAAATTATTGCATCCCTCCATGATCGTGACATAAGCGCTGGTCGTTCCCTCTCTGTGGACTTTTGATGATGGGATCTCATGCCAGTCTCTTTTCCAATCGGTGACCACGATCTTTTCAGCGGTTTGATTGGCCAGGATGTCCACAATCCTCCCATAATTATCGGGTCCCATCACAAAATCTATGACCGGTTTTTCTTCGATCAATCCAGATCGGTAGAGTTGAGCGACACACCCGACGACCCCTACAGTGATGTCTTTTTCCCTCTTAAACTCTCTCAAGCGACCGAGGAAAGAATAGAGTTTTTCCTCCGATTTTTGACGGACAGCACATGTGTTGATGAGGATGATATCACTGTCTTCGGCAGAATCCTCTGGTTGTGCACCGTCATCCATGAGCAATCCGGATATTCGCTCAGAATCGTTTTCGTTCATCTGGCACCCATAGGTGCGGATGTAAAATTTTTTGTTGGCCAGTCGCAAACTCGGATTTTTCATTTCCCTGTATGCCGCTTGAATGGTTTTAATCTTCCTCTGGAGAGGGGAGGAGGTCTTCCAGGATTGCTGCGGCCGTCTGGACGAGTTTGGGACAAAAATCGTCAAAGAGCTTTTTCTCCTGGGCCTCTCTCATTTCTTCCTCCTTGCTCAGGTCATAGCCGAGCAGCTCTTTGCAGACAATCGATCCGTGCACGGCACGAAACCTTTGCACAAAGTCCCGGACGAGTTCATAGGTCTTTTCCTTTGCCCTGTCATCATCAGCGCGAGTCCTGCCGTGTTTGAGCCCGATCGCCATAAAGGCACCGGTGACAGCACCACAAGTATCTCCCATCTGAGCCATGCCGCCTCCGAAGGATTGAGCGATCTTAAGAGCCGTCGTCCGGTCCAGTCCTAAGGGCTCACAGAAAGCCGAGAGAATAGCCTGGGAGCAACTAAATCCTTCTTTGAAACAATTGATAGCGTTTTGAGTTTTATCCATTCGTATCCCGTTTATTCATCCGGAGGTTGTGGTAAAGCATCTCTTTTGCGTTTTGAAGGGCCGCTTGGGTGATGTGGCTTCCCGCTGAAAGCCTTGCGATTTCCTCGACCCGTTCATCGAAGGATAACTTATTTACAGTGGTGAAGGTTCTGTTGTTCCTGACTGTTTTCTCGATTTTATAGTGATTTGCGGCAAAGGATGCGATCTGGGGGAGATGCGTGATACAGATAACCTGATTCTCTTTGGCCAGCCCTCTGAGCTTTTGCGCGACAAATTCCGCTGTTTTTCCCCCAATTCCGGAATCGATCTCATCGAAGATCAAGGTCTTTCCCTGTTCTGTATCCTTGCCGATGGTTTTTAAGGCCAGCATGATCCGGGATAATTCTCCACCAGAGGCGATCTTGCGGAGAGGTCTCGGGTCTTCACCAGGATTGGTGCTCAAGAGGAATTCCACGTTTTCCGTTCCCGTACTTTGAAGATCGTGAATGTGAGTGATTTCGGGCGTGCTCGAAGAGATCGCGATTTTGAACCGGGCCTTCTTCATCCCCAGATATCCGATCTCTTTTTCGATCCTCTTCTCAAGGCCTCTGGCAGAATTTTTTCGCAGCGAAGCAAGTTTTTGAGCGTTTTGCGCGTAATTGCGGAAAGTTGATCCGATCTCTTCATCGAGGTCCTCCAGTTTTTCTCGACTCGTAGTCAACTCTGCATACTCTTTTTTAATCCTTGTTAGATGAGAGAGGATCTCTGCGATGGTTTTTCCGTATTTTCGTTTGAGATCTTCGATTTTGCTCAGACGATCTTCCAGGAACTCAAGATTTTCCGGGGATGCCGAGTGTCTTTCCTTAAAATCGATCAGGAAATTTGAAAATTCCTTGATCGTTATAGCAAATTGACCGATGGCTTCGTTCGTCTCTTTGAATTCCTTGGCGTAGTCAGCGAGCTCATCCGATATGCTCTCGAGACGCGACAGGAGTGAGGAAATAGAGTTTTCCTTCGTGTAGGTGATTCCCATCGCATCCTCGACGAGCACACGAATCTTTTCGGCATTTTTAAGGATATTCCGATCTTGGCGGAGCTCTTCCTCTTCGCCCGGGACAAGCTGGGCTTTCTCGATCTCATTGATTTGAAATTCGAGAAAATCGAGACGCTGCTCCCTGTCTCTTTCTTTCTGTTCGAGCGATTCCTTCTCTTTCACAAGCCGTTTGAGATTTTGGGTCATTAATGAGAGCTTTTTTCGGAGTGGAAAGGCTTCTGCGAAGGAATCGAGATAATCCAGCTGGAACTCGATCTTTTGGAGAAAAACATGATCGTTCTGGCCGTAGATGTCAACCAAGACATGGCTGACATCCCTGAGTGTTTTTATGGGATAAAGCGTTCCGTTGACGTAGCCCTTTCCCGTTTTTTTCTCCGAGATCCTGCGCTGTATGAAGAGGTCTTCGACTGGCTCTTGAAGAAGTGTGTCCAACAGTGCGTTTGTCTGCGAGATTCGGAAAATCGCTTCGACGGATATTTCCTCTTCACCCGTCCGGATCATATCCTTCGAGCCTTTTTCTCCCAGGACGAGAAGTATGCCGCCTATGATGATGGATTTGCCGACCCCCGTTTCTCCTGTAAGGATGGAAAAGCCCTCATCGAAGTTGATCTCGAGATCGTCGATAGTGGCAAGGTTCTGGATACGGAGTGACCTGATCATTTATAAATTTTCGAAAAAATATATTTATCGGATTCCTATCCGGGCAGTCTCCTCTAAGTTGAGGATACTATTTTTCTGATGATGCGAGTTTGATGGGGACTAGCGCTGTATTCATGTTTATACGTCCGTAGCCGATAAATTCGTCGACCCCTGGGTATAATCCGCTGTTGACGTCTTCCGCCGAGTATCGGATGATATCCATGATCTCATCCGGGCGCAGCCACGGCTTGAGATCTTTAATCAGAGCCGCAAGCCCTGCCACATGCGGAGATGCCATGGAGGTTCCATCCGCATAGCCATAGGGATAAGATCCGGGTCCCCAATACCAGGTTGGGAAACAACTGAGGATTGTGTCTCCTGGGGCAGCCACGTCGACCTCCGGCCCGGGATTGGACCACGATGGCCTTTCATCATTATAGTCTGTAGCTGCGACAGCTACACAGTACTCATCATAGGCAGCGGGATAATACACAGTATCATCATCATTCCCGGCAGAGGCCACTATTATGACTCCGGCTGCTTTGGCATAATTCAGCGCTTCCCTTAAAACAGCACTTTCACTCGGCGCCCCTAAACTCAAGTTGATGACGTCGGCTCCTTCATCGGCAGCCCATCTGATACCATTCGCTATCCATGAATAATACCCCCATGCCGGATCACCTTTATGCATCACCTTGACAGGCAGGAGTCTACAATTCCAAGCAACTCCTGCAATCCCTTCGCTGTTATTCGTCTCTGCGGCAGCGATCCCGGCGATATGAGTGCCGTGCCAGTCATCGTCGGTCGCATCGAAGTCGTCGTTGACAAAGTCTCTTCCTCCGGAAACAATTTTGCTCTGCAAGTCCGGATGGAGGAGGTCAATGCCTGTATCGAGTATGGCAATCACGGTCGCCTGTGATCCCTTGGTCTCTTCCCAGCCTTGAGGCGCTTTGATGTCTGCGCTGGGGGTGCCGGATGGGCTGCCGGGCACTCTTATCGGCTGGCCGGTGTTGTGAAGGGCATACTGTTCCTGGAACAGAGTGTCATTGGGAGTCGCTGTTATGCGAGCGATATAGTTGGGCTCTGCGTATTCCACATCCGGGTTTCGGTCAAATGCGTATACCATTTCCTCCACACTGTAGCGTTCCGGGATCCTGATCCGGTACACATCGAGTTTTTCAATTTTTTTCATTTTTTGGGATTGATAAACTTCGATGAGACTCGACACTTCGTTTTCAGAGAGCGATGATTTGAATTTGACAAGAACCTCATTGGATGCGTATTGCTGCTTCTTTTTTCTTAAGCGAAGAGTGTTTTTTATGACATGAATATCTTGAAGAGCTGGATCGGTGACTCTTTTGATTCGCCTGTCCTGATCGGCATTGTTAAAACTGACTGTAAAAGACAGAACAAGTACAACAGATATTAAAAGAATGAGTTGTTTCTTTTTCATCATATCCTCCGGTTCGCCTAAAATGAATACATAATCGCGACGATGGCGCTTAAATCGACCCCGCCCTTATAATTGTCGCCGCCGCCATAAGGCGTAAAATCAGCTTCCAGTTTCAGGTTGATAGAATCAGAGAAATTGTAGATAGCCCCTGCTCCGATCAGAATTTTCCCTACACTCGATATATTCTTCTCTTCAGTCCTGTTGAGATCCTGGATGGATTCTTCCATCGCAAAGGTTCCCGAAAGAGATCTGTAGCAAACACTCAGGTAGGGAAGGAAAGGGTCTGTCGCTAAGTATTTGAAAGAGGCTCCGATCGTTGCTCGGGACCATTTGGGTTTGCCCGTCGCCGTTCCTTCAACGGCGAGGCCTGGGATATCCCATTGCTTCTCACCACCTTTATAATAGATGTACTCTCCCAGAACGCTGAAGCCGAAACTGTCTGTTTCGTAGAAAGTGAACTCGGCCTCTCCACCAAAGAGTATCCCTCCGATCGCTCCTTTGTCCATCGTTAGTGAGAAGGGCAATTCTCGAAACGTCAGGGATTCGAAGTCGGACGATGTATAGCCGACAATCCCCCCCAAATGTAAAGCATTCAGGATCTTGTAGTTCACACGAAATGTCAGCAGGTAGGCTTTGAGTGGCGAGATAAAACTGTCCTCATCCCAGCTCACGGTGCTTTTGAAGTATTCGATTCCGAGCCCTGCACGCCACTTGCCTCCGTCCGAAAAATCCGGTGTCACTTCTTGAGTGTGCGACAGGTTTGTGAATATAAACAGTAGCAATACGGCACTCGAAAATAGGCACTTTAAATTCATATTGACCTCCACATTAAACAATTTTCTCTACATATACACGTCTAGTCATGTTCGTTTTTCGATCTCCTCGATCCTTTTTGTGGCTTTTTTTGCATACTTGCTCTCGGGAAAATCGGTAATGAGTTTCCGAAAATAAGGAATGCTCTCCTCGATTTTATCCCATTTGTAATAAGAGTCGCCTAGATAAAAATAGACCTTGTCCATTTCCGAAAAATTCGGATAGCCCGTGAGGATATCGATCAGGCGGCTCGTCGATGCTTTGTACGCGGCCCGTTTGTAGTAGAGCTCTCCGATACTGAGTGTGTGAGCAGCCAGTCGCTCCTCACAGTCTTTGATTTTTTCCTCTGTTTGCTTGGCCTCATCGCTCAAAGGGTAATTGGTGATCACTTTTTTAAACTCTAGGAGGGCCTGCTCTGTTTTTGTCTGGTCTCGTCCGGGCTTCAAGGCCTTTTTATAGAAGGTCATCCCGATCTGGTATTGAGCATAAGAAGCAGATGGGCTGAGCGGGAAGAGAGAGATGAACTCCCTGTATTCGGAAGCAGCGATGATCATACTCCCTTCGTCGCCTTTTTCGAAATAGGAATCGGCAATGGCGAGTTTTGCTCTCTGGGCATAAAAACTCTTCGGGAAGGAGTCGATGACCTGCCGCAAATAAAGACGGCCCTTTTCCGGGTCTTTTTCGATGGCCTCCATCCCATTGTTAAAGAGAAGCTCATCGTTCGAGGCGATCGCAGGATCGATCGCTGTTTCCTTCTTTCCGCAGCTTATGGATAGGACGATAAAAAACAAAAGAAGTCCGTACGCCACCATTTTACGCATTTTTTGCTTTTCGGTCTGTTTTGTCATGATCGCTAATCCTCAGGAAGAATAGAGCTCTTTGATCCATCTCCACTCTTCATTCAGTCCCTCGTCGATCGGGGTTTTTGGGTTGTATCCCAGGGCTTTTTTCGCTTTTTGTATGTCCGCTAACGTATGAGGGACGTCTCCTTTTTGTTTTTCTTCCCATTTGATGCTGATTTTTTTTTCACAGATCTCTTCGAACAGAGGGAAAAGATCCTTCAACATTTTTCTATTCCCTCCACCGAGATTGAACGTTTCCCCGGATTGGCCATACGTGATACAAACAAAGAGCGCATCGACGATATCATCGATGTATGTAAAATCTCTTGTCTGTTCCCCCGTACCAAAAACAGGTATGGGTTTGTTTTCGGAAGCAGCTTTAAAAAATTTGTGGAATGCCATATCCGGGCGCTGCCCCGGACCATAGACGGTGAAAAAACGCAGAGATATCGTGGGAACGCCATAGTTTTTGGCGTAGAGATAACAAAGGTTTTCTCCAGCCAGCTTGGTAACTCCATAGGGCGAATAGGGGAGCAGGGGACTGGACTCTGACATGGGAAGCTCCGGACAGTGCCCATAGACGGAAGAGGATGAGGCATAAACGAATCTGTGGAGGGGAAGCTCCTTCGATTTTTCCAGCAGCTTTTGGGTGGCTTCGATGTTGTTCCGAATGTAGTCTGAAAAACTCTGTCCCCAGCTCGCTCTCACCCCGGCTTGGGCAGCCATGTGGAACACGCAATCGATCCCTTCGAGGTGTTGTTGGAGGTCTAGAGAATTGATGTCCTCTTCGATGAACAAAAACCGGCTTTCATCCTTTATCGGGGATAAGTTTTTTTCTTTGATCCACCTGGGGTAGTAATCGGTGAAGCTGTCCACGCCTGTTACAGTTAGTCCCTCTTTGAGGAGGCGTCGGGACAGATGAGACCCGATAAATCCAGCGGCACCGGTAACAAGACAATTCATGGTTTATCGTACTTTTCAGCCAGTGATTTGATCGTTTTTATGACCTCCGGGGGATCCTCTTGTTTGTAGATCCCGGAACCCATGACGATGATGTCGGCTCCGTCCTGGATGATCTCTTCCAAATTACCCAATTTGATCCCGCCATCGACCTCGATAGGAATCTCCAGGTTCTGTCCGGTGAGCCAGTTCTTCAAATGAGTGATCTTTTTATGACAGGATTCGATGAATCCTTGGCCTCCCCAGCCCGGGTTGACAGTCATCAATAGAACGAAGTCAAGGTCTCGCACGATCTCGTTCAAGAGATGGATGGGAGTTGCGGGATTGAGGGCGAGCCCAGCTTTTTGCCCTTTTTCTTTGATGGTGATGATATCCTTTTGTATATGTAGGGACGCCTCGACATGGATCGATATCCAATCCGCCCCTGCTTCCTGAAAAAGAGGGATGAATAATCCAGGATTCTCCACCATGAGGTGAACATCCAGGGGGAGTGTCGTTTTGTCTTTGAGAGCAGACACCATGGCTGGACCCATCGTGAGGTTAGGCACAAAGTGACCATCCATAATGTCCATGTGGATAAGGTCTGCACCGGCATCTTCAGCCATTTTTACAGCCTCCGCAATTTTTGTGAAATCTGCGGATAGGATAGATGGTGCGATCTGTATCATTACTTGCTCACCTCCATGGTGATAAGATTTCTTCTTTGAATCCTGGAGCCGGGTTCGGGGTATTGGTTGATAATTATCCCCGAGTCCAAGCCTGGATAATAGGAGTAGCGGATATGTCCGATGTTGAATTCCAACTCCTTCAATTTTTCGATGACCACAGAAGCACGCTTTCCGATCAGGTCGGGCATCAGGAATTTTTTTTCTCTTTCCCCCTGACTCACCAAGAAACTGATCCGGGATCCTCTTGCGACTTCTTCGTTGTCAAGAGGATGTTGAGATACAATTTTTCCAGCGGCGTATGCGGGTGTATGGACATGGGAGATCTTTCCTTTCATCAGTCCAGCTTCGATGATCTCCGGACCGATCGCTTGGAGACTCCGTCCTATGAAGCGCGGAACGATGACCTTTTCTTTCCCTGCGCTCAGAACCACTTTGACAGCAGTGTTGATCTTGACTTTTGAACCCGCAAGGGGGTCTTGGGCGATGATCTTTTCTTTGTCTATCCGTTCGTGAAGCTCTATCCCGCTTTTAATGACAAAGAGTTTTTTCTCCATGAGAATTTCCTTGGCTTCTTCCATGGACTTGGTCGTAAGGTCGGGGATGGTGACCATTTCTCCCGAAAGAGTGACTTGATAGGCAATGAGGGCACAGAGAAAAAACAGGATGAGTGCGGATAGTGTAATAACGCTGTATTTAAAGATCTTGTTTATTGTCATAATCTATGAATAGCTTCTTTGTATCTAACTTAAACATCCAAGTGAGACAATTTAAAAAATACCACAGTTTTATAACCAAGTAAACCTTAAAAAGGTTCCCCTGAATCCCGTCGAAAACGGTGATAAATGACATCCCGAACGTTCCGATCGATGATTTCGAAAGCGAAATTCCGATGGTTTCCCCGGCGAGGAAACTTCATTCGATCGTGGGGCTTCGCTCCCACCTCCTTTTGGGGGATGTCCCATGTCTGCATGGATCCCTCACTAGATTTATCCCCGCCACACAATCGGAAAACTCACTAACGAACACGGATTCGTGCCATCGCGACTTCGGAGAACGTTTTATGTGAAAAGATTTGCTCGGAGAGGGTGATTTAATTATAATTTGTCTTTTCTGGATCGAAGGAGGTGAGTCAGATGCACAAGATTTCGGATTTCAGGAGCGATACAGTAACCCGACCCACTGATGAGATGCGCCGTGCTATGGCAGAGGCCATTGTCGGAGACGATGTCTTGGGAGATGATCCTACAGTCCAAAAGTTGGAGGCCATGGCTGCGACCCTGATGAAGAAAGAGGCCGCTCTGTATGTCCCGTCGGGGACGATGGGAAACTCGATTTGTGTCAATGTCTGGACCAGAGAATTGGATGAGATCATCGTAGAGGCCAAAGCCCATATCTATAATATGGAATCCACGAGCATCACCTTTGTATCCAGGATAAATCCGAGGCCGCTTCAGTCGGATAGAGGCGCCATGAATCCCCTTGAGGTGGAACGCAACATCAAGAAACCCTCTGTCCATCTTCCCAGAACTTCGCTCATCTGTGTGGAAAACACACACAATGGCTGGGGTGGAGCGGTTGTCCCCATGGAGAACTTGAAGGCCATTCGGGAAGTTGCCGACAGGCACGATGTCAGGATTCATTTTGACGGCGCGCGCGTCTTTAATGCCAGCCAGGCGACAGGCATCCCCGTTCATGAGTATGCCGCGATTGGGGATTCTATCATGTTCTGCCTCTCGAAAGGACTTGCGGCTCCTGTGGGATCTGTCATTGCTGGCTCACAGAGCTTTATCGATCAAGCGCGGAGAGTGCGCAAGGCCTTGGGCGGGGGGATGAGACAGGTGGGTGTTTTGGCGGCAGCAGGCATCGTGGCGCTCAATGAAATGGTATCCCGTTTGGGTGAAGATCACGGGCGGGCCAAAAAATTGGCCCTGGAGATCCACAAATTGCCAGGCATAGGGCTCAATCCCGAGTTTGTGGAGACAGACATCATTATTTTTAAATTCGACCACCCCAAGCTCTCTGCGGATGATTTGATCAGCGAACTCAAAGCGAGGGATGTGCTCGCATTGGCGACACCCGCAAAAGATATCCGTTTTGTGACGCATAAGGATATCGATGATGAGGATGTGGAGCGGGCCATCGCAGTTATGAGGGAAATCCTCCTTTAATTTCTAGTCGGATTCAGGGATAGAATTGGCAATGAGTTCCGCAATATCCCACACACGGAAATCGTTCTCGAGCTCTTTGTCCTTGATCGCATCATTGAACATGGTTACACAGAAAGGGCAGGCTGTGGCTACACCCTGACAGTGGCATGCC
>JASFPP010000156.1:0-9909 GCA_050115915.1 Candidatus Aminicenantota bacterium | reverse complement strand
CCCGGGGGGGGGGGCAACGGCCAGCAAGTCAGCCTTCCAGAGTCGAATCATCAGATAAACCTGAATCGGCTGGAAGATATAAACAAAAAAGCGGATGGAATCGAGACCAACCTCAACTCGCTTACGAATTTTTATGAGAACCAAATACTGGAGCTTGCTGCAACTCCCAGTATTTCGCCAACAAAAGGTTATTGGGCATCTCCCTTCGGTTGGCGAGACGATCCGTTTACAGGGAAAAGGACTTTTCATCCCGGAGTTGACATCGCCACCCATAATGGGAATCCTGTCATGGCCACTGCTGATGGCTTGGTCCTGTCCACAAGGACGGACAGAGTCGGGGGAAAAACGATCAAGATCAGCCATCCCAACAGCGGATATGTGACCATCTATTGCCATTTGAGCAAGTACATGGTCAAGCCAGGACAGAGAGTCAAGAGAGGGGATACGATAGGTTTAGTGGGGCAGACGGGAAGGGCTAGGGGACCTCATGTTCACTACGAAGTACGCCTGAACGGAAAACGGCTTAATCCCTGGTATTACATCCTCGACAACTGATCTGGATTATTCATCAAAGCTTCTGACACTTTTATATCCTAAAAACTAGTCCAATATAATTGTCAGAATCTTTGACCCTACGGGCGAATCGATCTCACCGCATCTGCTTCGTTGCGGCCCCCTCGAAGTGAACGAGCACGTCTTCAAGGGCCGTCGCCTCGCATTTGCGGCAACATCCACTCGTGAATAATCCAGATTCCATCTGGATTATTCGAAGGATTCGCCGGGTTTAATATTTACACCCAGGGAAAAGGCGTGGGCGCTCATGGCTTTTCGGTTTTCTGGTTGAAGTCGGTCAATAATATAAGCCTGGCCGTCACCGCAACACACAGACAGCCCCTCTTTTCTAACCTCAAGTATTTCCCCGGGTTTAATGGATGATACAGATGCGGTCCACTCGACCCGTCCATCCAGGATCTTTAAACGTTTTCCACGGAAAGATGTGTAGACCGATGGCCATGGAGAGAATGCTCTCATCTTCCTGTCGATCGATGTCGCTGGTGCCCTCCAATCGATGAGGCCATCCTCTTTTCTGATCAATGGAGCGTATGTCGCTTGCGCATGATCCTGTTCGACAGGAGTGATCGTCGCCATCTGTTGGATTGTATCAACGAGAAGGTTCGCTCCCTCATATGCGAGACGTTCTTCCAGTTCGAATGCTTTCTCATGCGGCTGGATCGATATTTCCCTTTGTGTCAAAATAGCCCCCTCATCCATTTTTTCGTTGAGTACAAAAATAGTCAGACCCGTCGTGCGGTCTCCGTTCAGGATAGCCCATTGAACGGGTGAAGCTCCTCTGTATTTCGGGAGGAGCGAGAAGTGGAGGTTGATCGATTTATACTTGGGAAAATAGATGATGGAGGGGGGAATGATTTGACCGTAGGCCACGACAACATTGAGATCGGGGTTGGCCTTGCTTAACCTATCAAATGCGGTTGGGTCTTTGCGTATTCGTTGTGGCTGGAATACAGGAATATCCTTCTCGAGTGCAATTCTTTTCACCGGTGAAGCGGAGAGCTTTTTCCCCCGCCCGGATGGTCTATCCGGTTGAGTGATGATGAGGTCGACCTTATGGCCTGCCTCCACTATCTTTAAGAGTGAAGGGATGGCAGATTCCGGACTGCCAAAAAAAACAATCCTCATGTGTGCGTGTCCTTACTCAGCTGTTGTCGGAGCTTCTTTTTGATCAGGTTCTTTTTGAGGGGGGACAAATGTTCTATGAAAAGCTTCCCGTTCAAATGGTCGATCTCATGGCAGAGCACTCGAGCCAGAAGACCCTCGGCTTCGATGGTCTTTTCGTTCCCATCGAGGTCTATACCTGTTACAGCTATAGAGAAGGGTCGAACAACCTTTTCATTGATATCTGGCACGGATAGACAACCCTCTTCCATGATCGCCTCTCCGGAACGATTGAGTATCTCTGGATTAGCGAGAATGAGAATTTCGTCTTTTTTTTCTCCAACAGATAGGTCCACGGTGATAAGCCGAACACTCTGGTTCACCTGAGGCGCTGCCAGTCCTATCCCAGGGGCCGCATGCATGGTGTAAACCATGTCTTGAGCAAGCCGGATCAAACTGTCGTCGATTTCTTTGATCGCTTCTGCTTTTGCGGCAAGTACCGGATGGCCGAACACCATGATCTCAAGGAGGGTCAATTCATGATCGAGTCTTTCCATAGCACTTGCCTATTTTAACCGAATTCCTCTGCCCCGTAAACCATTCTCCTCGCAGAAGGCTTTGTCGGGAGATCAGAGGGAAGGTAGGGTCGGCACTCTTAGAGGAAAAGATCCTGTCAATAAAAAATAAAATGGTTTCAATATGTTAGTGTGGCAGCAAATTTTATGAATAATTCAGGCAAAAGATGGATTATTCACGGACCAAGGTCGCAGGAGCGGTAAGGAAGTGGCTCATGAAGATGTAGTAAACTACTTCGAATGAGCTACAACGAAACCGATGCTGTGAGATTGGTTCGCCCAAAGGGTAAAAGATTCTGAAAATAAGACAATGAATTTTCCTTTATAAGTATTTGGATATAAGTTTTCAGAATCTTTTATGAATAATTCAGATTAGATAAAGCGGATGAATTTGTTCTTCTCCAGGCTCTGAAGAAACAGCGTGATGCGTTCGTAGAGAGGTTCCACTTCATCCCCCAATGCAGCCTTCATGCGATTGGCGATCTCTTCCACAGTACTCCGGCCATCACAGCTTTCCCAGAATAGACTTCCGATCCTGTCGAGGGTGATCTTGTAGTGGGGTTTTTTGAGCCGGGGCAGAATATGTTTTCTAAGGAAGGGGTGCTGGAATTTTGGCTTGAGCAAGCAAATCAATCCCTCTTCAGTCTTTGTCCACTCTATGTTTTTATCAGGAACCAGCTCCAGAAGGTTGAGTTCTAAAGAGTCCTTGGTCTTTTTATTCACATCACTTGGGCAGGGGCTCGTGTTCTTGCCTCAACTCTCCTGTTCTTCACCGCTTTCGCCATATTCTCCTGATTTGATCATCCGTTTATACGGAAAATAGATCAGGATGAATCCGAGGAGGAAGAAAATGATCAGGCCCAGCCAGGCACTGTGCCAGACTTCTGGAAGCTGAAGGTTCGTGCCCTTGACCGCTGCCGTGATAATACCCATAAGCGCCTGCCCGGCAATCAATCCGGAAGCGAGCAGAAGTCCTATGTTTTCTACTGTTTCTCTACCCTTAGCTGAGGGATTCTTCCTGGCTACCCTGCTGTCGAGAAAATATTTGATAACTCCACCGAAGAAGATGCAAGCGGTTGCGCGGAATGGCAGATACATCCCGACAGCAATCAGCATAGGAGATGGCGACCCTATAAGAATGAGAGCCACGGCAAGGAGCATCCCGGCCAGCACAAGAGGCCAAGCCATCTCTCCTCCAACGATGCCCTTGGCCATCGCCGCCATCAATCCGGCTTGCGGTGCGGGAAGTGTTTCACTGCCGATCCCGATGTTGTTGTGGAGAAGCTGTAAGGAGAAGGTGAGTGTCAAGGCTGCAGCAACCACTCCTACCAAACCACCTATCTGCATCCGCCAGGGTGTTCCGCCAAGGATATGACCGACCTTCCAGTCTTGGATCATATCTCCGGCGACACCTGCAACACAGCAGACGACTGCGGCCACTCCCAACACAGCGGCGATTCCTGAATCTCCTTTTTGTCCCATGATCACCATCATCAGAGCGGCGATGAGCAGTGAGGTCAGAGTCAAGCCCGAGATAGGATTCGAGGAGCTCCCGATGATGCCGACAAGGTATCCGGCTACAGCCGCAAAAAGAAGCCCCATGATGATCATCACTATGGCCGAAACAAGCGCTGAGCCGATGTTTTGGGTGAACACATTGTAGAGGAGGATCATGGGGATGAGCAATGCAATGATCGCTAATATGATCGAAGGAAACGGAAGATCTTTATCGGTTCTCAGCGTCTCTGTGTCTCCCCCCGCTCTTGCTTTACTGACATCCTGGAAAGAGCGGCCGATCCCCGTGATGAGGCTCTTCCGCATTTTGAAGAGGGTATAGAAAGCGCCCACCAGCATGGCTCCCACAGCAATGGGCTTGATTTGAGCATCATAGGCAGAAATGGCCATGGCCGTCCAATCGCCGCCAAAATCTGAAACGATCCTTCCGAGATCACCGCTTATGAAGAGGAGGATGGGCATCAGAAAAGCCCACCCGAGCACGCCTCCTGAAAAAGTCAACGCAGCAAGTTTGGGTCCGATAATGTATCCCACACCCGTCATTGCGGCGTTGGCTGCTGGAGATTCAACGAACATTCTTCCCCTTATCTCTGCAGTTTTAGCCACTTCCAAGTTATCGCTGTCAAGATAGGTGATCCGTGAAAGGCCGGGGATCTTGAACACAGCTCTGGCGTAGGGTGTAATGACACGAATCCCGTTTTCGCTTGTAAAGAATTCTATAAAGCCCCCCAATCCCATTGCCCAGAACATGTAGGCTGCGTTCGATCCGGCTTTCTGACCGGTTTTAACCATCTCGGCACAGGCGACACTCTCTGGAAATGGGAGAGAGGCGTCTTCGACCAGAGTTCGACGGACGAGAATGATCAGGAAAACCCCGAGAATCCCGCCCACGAGCATGAGCATCGATGATTTTGCGATATCGAACTTTGTCCATACGCCCGTAAACAGAAAGGCTGGAATCGTGAAAATGGCCCCCGCTGCGAGCGCCTCTCCGACAGCACCCGTGGTTCTGGCAAGGTTTTCCTCGAGAATAGTCCCTTTTAAAGGACGAAGCACTGCCATCGCGATAACAGCCGCAGGAAAAGTCGCAGCAACGGTCATGCCAACGAGAAGTCCAAGATAGGCATTTGCAGCGCCGAGAACGATCGCCATAATTATGCCCAAAAAGATTGCCTTGAATGAGATCTCTCTCATGGATTGTTCCGCAGGCACATAAGACTTAAACGATTGGTCACTCATTCTTACCTCCTCTCTGTATTCTCCCTGAGTTTTTTGACTATATATTTCTCAAAAACAAAAATCAAGGAAAAAAAATAATCTTTTTTCGTTTGCGCGGAGGCGTAAATTATGTTAAATAAATCGTGTAGATAGAGGAAGATAGAATGAATCTAATCGAATGGCTTAAAGAAAAATTCTTTTGCGATCTTGCCATAGACCTTGGAACCGCCAACACCCTTGTTTATCTCAAGGGCAGGGGAATTATCGTTCAAGAACCTTCCATTGTCGTTGTGAATCATCAAACGGGAAAAGTGGAGGCTGTCGGGAAGAGAGCAAAAGAGATGTTGGGAAAGACGCCGAAGAGTGTCTTGGCGATAAAGCCCATGCGTGACGGCGTTATCGCTGACTTCGAGATTGCCGAGAAAATGCTCGATTACTTTATTAAGGAATCGACCAACAACAGGAGTTTTTTACTGAGGCCGAGGATCGTCATCGGGATTCCCACAGGAATCACTCAAGTTGAAAGGCGAGCTGTTAAGGACGTGGCCATGCGGGCGAAGGCCTCTGAAGTTTACCTGGTCGAGCAACCCACATCCGCAGCTGTTGGCGCTGATTTGCCCATATCTGAGCCCACGGGGAACATGATCGTCGATATCGGTGGGGGAACGACGGATATCGCGGTCATTTCTCTGAACGGAATCGTTTTCAACCACTCTATCCGTATTGCCGGCAATGAGATGGATGAAGCCGTAATCCAGTATATCAAAAGGAAATACAATCTTCTTATCGGAGAAAAAACAGCGGAGCAGGTTAAAATTCAGATCGGATCGGCTTACCCGTTGGATGAACCCATCACCATGGAAATCAAAGGAAGAGATCTACGGGAAGGGATTCCAAAGACCATTGTCGTCGATGACCAGGAGATCAGGGAAGCGCTTGAAGATATCGTTGTGGCCATCATCGATGCCGTGAAGGTGGCTCTTGAAAAAACCCCACCTGAGCTTTCTGCGGACATCATAGATCGCGGTATCATCCTCACGGGAGGAGGATCTCTCCTCAAAAACATCGATAAGCGTATCCGTGAAGAGACGCAGCTGCCTGTATTCATCACTGAAGATCCCCTGATAACGGTTGTCCTGGGTGCGGGGAAAATGCTCGATGATCTCGACCTTTTGAGAAAAATCTCTTTAATTTAATCTTTAGATGCCCTCTTTTTTTAAAAAGAATAGAAACCTCGTTGTTCTCAGCGCCCTTATTTTTCTCCAGCTTGTCCTGATATCCATCCAAGTTCCTCTCGGCGAGCAAGAGAACTATTTCGAGAAGGCGGTCTTTGTTCTGTTTTCTCCCGTTCAACATGGGATCGTGTCCTTCTTTCAAACCATTGGAGGCTTTTGGAAGGGATATTTCGCACTCCGGGATGCCCATAAAGAGAACACAGCCATGAAACAGGAAATATTGTCTCTTTCTCAAGAAAACAGATTATTGAGAAATGCACTCCAGCACTACAAGAATGAGAAAGAGATCGAGGCTTTTCTCGGAGAAATGTATAAAAATGTTATGTATGCACGGGTCATAGGAATAGATGCCAGCAATTTTTTCAAATCCGTGATGATAAACCGTGGCTCTCTGGACAAGGTCGAAAAGAACATGGTCGTTCTGGATAAATTCGGGAACCTGGTGGGAAGGATCATCGGTCCGATCGCTCTCAAGGAAGCACGCGTGCAATTGATCACAGACAACGATAGCGGAGTGAGCGTTTTTACCGAGAAGGACAAAGTATTGGGGATCCTATCCGGGGATGGGAAGGGATTATGTCAATTGGAGCATATCGTTTCTACGGACGAGAATGTGAGTGTTGGCGAGAACCTCTATACAACAGGTTATGACAGCATTTTTCCTCCAGGAATCAATGTGGGACGTATAACATCTATCACCCCCACTTCAGATCTTTTTAAAAAAATTATAGTGAAACCATATTTTGAGTTCCGTCATCTTGACCAGCTCGCTGTCATCCGTTTGAAGGCGATAGAGATTTTCTAGAAAAGAATGAGAGATCTTTTTGAATCTGCTATTGGTCTCCTTATCGCCTTGGTCCTTTTTTCGCTGTTTTCCCACATCTCTGTCTATTTGATCCAAGCGGTCAATGTTTTTAGCCTGTTGGTCATCTACTTGTCTTCTACGAGAGATGAGGTTTATGGGGCATGTCTGGGCACTCTTTGTGGGCTCATTCAAGATTCGTTTTCTGCAGGCGTTTTCGGAGTTGCGGGGATTGCCAAAACCATCATGGGATTTTTAGCCGGGTTTGTCTCCAAGAGAATCGACGTTTCTTCGCCTTCGCGCAGTTTCCTTTTTATTTTTGTCCTGATCACAATAGAGCTCATATTTTGGGCCTTTCTGTACTCCTTTATTTATTCCAAAATTCTCAATACAGGAAAGGGAGTGATCTTTCTTCAGCCGTTGATAACCGCGCTCCTCGGTAGCTTGCTCTTTCCCCAGATCCGCAGGGCGACTCAAGCGATTTCAAGGTACCGAAGATGATGAACAATAAGATTTATGAAGATCTATCTTTGGTCTTTTCTAGGGCGAGAGGCGCCTTTATCGTTATCAAGATACTCTTTCTTCTGCTCATCCTGTATTTTTGGAAGCTCCAGATCCTTGACTTTCAGGTATTCTGGCAAAAATCTGAGGCGAACCGTATCCGAGAGATCGTTGTTCCGCCCCAGAGAGGTTTGATCAGAGACAGGAATGGTGTCGTCCTCGCCAAAAATATTGCATCCTTCAGGGCATCTCTGATCAGGGAAAACTGCAGGGACTATGAAGAATCCTGTGCGCGGATCTCCAAGCTCCTCGATCTGGAACCAGAAGTTCTCAAAGAGCGCGTGGACAAATATAAAGCACACCCTCTATTCCTGCCGATCGTCATCAAGGATAATTTGACCTACGAAGAGGTCTCTCGGATCAAAGCCAGACAGTACGAGTTGCCTGAATTGATCGTTCAATCGGAGCCCAAGAGAAATTATCCGTTCGGGACACTCGCTTCTCATGTTATCGGCTATTTGCAGGAGATATCCCCGGCCGAGATGGAGATGGATCGTTATAAAACCCGAAGGATGGGGGACCTGATCGGGAAGACGGGTCTGGAGAAGCAATATGACGACAGATTAGTCGGGATGGATGGCAAAATACTGGAAATCGTAGACAGCATCGGCAGAGAGATCGGGGAAGTGTCCAAAGTCGATCCTATCCGCGGAAATGAGATCCATTTGACACTGGATTTTGATCTCCAGAAAAAGGCGGAAGAAATCCTGGCTGGACGAGAGGGCGCTATCGTTGTGATGAAACCGGATACGGGCGAGATATTGGCGATGGCCAGCTATCCGAATTTCGACCCGAATAAGTTCATCAATCGGTTTACACCCGAAGAATGGGTGGACCTTATCAACAGTCCTGAATATCCATTGCAGAATAGATCCATCCGTGGCCTTTATTCTCCAGGATCTCTGTTCAAACCCTGTATGCTTCTCGCCGGACTGGATCAGGGAGTCGTGAACGATTCGACGGCATATACCTGTCGGGGCTCTGCGATCATCTATGGACATCCCTTCGCTTGCTGGAAGGCAGAGGGACACGGGCCCGTCAACCTTTACAGCGCGATCCAACATTCCTGTAACATCTACTTTTATCAAATGGGCAAAAGATTGGGGATTGAGCAGATTGCCCATTATGCGCGGACGTTCGGGCTGGGATCTCCAACACACATCGATCTCCCCGGTGAAAAGACGGGTTTAGTTCCAGATCCGGTTTGGAAAAAGAGAGTCAGAGACGAGCCTTGGTATCCAGGAGAGACGATATCGGTTTCCATAGGACAGGGGCCATTACTCGTGACACCTTTACAGATTGCCGTACTCACATCTCAGATCGCTAACAGGGGAGTCCGGGTAACTCCCTACCTTTATTTGAAAGAGGTGCAAGAGGGTGAGGATATAACCAGGCGGCAAGAGATAACAAATATTCGATCTTCTATCCCAGAAGTGTATTTTGAGAAAGTGGTTCAGGGAATGTGGCAATCGGTCAACGACCGAGGCACTGCTGTTTTAGCCAGGATCAGGGATTTTGATGTGTGTGGAAAGACCGGATCGGCTCAAGTCGTCAGCACGGCAACCGCTGAAAAATTGGCTAAACAGGAAAGAGAGATAAAAACTCACTCCTGGTTTTCGGGATTTGCGCCTAAAACCAAACCAGAGATCGTCGTTTCCATTATTGTCGAATATGGTGGAGGCGGAGGAGCAACCGCAGCCCCTTCCGCCAGGGAATTGTTCGCTTTGTACAGAGAAAAATATGATTAATCAGACACAGCTCAAGAACATCGATTGGATCCTGATCGCTCTTCTTTTGATCAATACTCTGATCGGGATTGCTGTGATATACAGCTCCTCCCATCACTTACCCGGGAATTACTATCTCAGGCAGGTTTTCTGGACACTCCTAAGTTTGCTTGCCCTCTTCGTGTTGCTGGCTGTGGACTACAACATTCTTGTCACCTATTCCCTGTATTTCTACATTGCATGTATGTCCATTCTTGGTGCGATTTTGATCTTCGGAAGGTTGATTGCCGGAACCAAGAGCTGGATCAAGCTGGAATTTATTCAGATTCAGCCGTCTGAGATCACCAAGATAGCCATCATTCTTGTGCTGGCGCGCATCTTTTCGGAGTTTAAGAAGGGATACTTGACCAATGAAGCTGCAATTTCGAGCACTGCCTTTGTCCTTCTCGCCATTGTGCTTGTCGCACTCCAACCCGACCTGGGGACTGCTCTGAGTTATATCCCGATCCTTCTAGCCGCATTTATCTTGGCAGGGCTTACACGAAAAACTCTTGTTATGCTTTTGATCATCGCCATTGTGATGGGAGTCGTCAGCTGGGGAT
>JASFPP010000155.1:0-9999 GCA_050115915.1 Candidatus Aminicenantota bacterium | reverse complement strand
GATTGAAAATCCGAAAGACTTAAAACATCTAAAAAAAGCCTGTTTTCCCAGAGGTAACAGGAGTGCCGAGGGCCGGACTCGAACCGGCACGTAGGCTAACCTACGAGGGATTTTAAGTCCCTTGCGTCTACCAATTCCGCCACCCCGGCACTTTAAAATCAATGACTCAAAGATATCTTTCAATTCTAATGGGTGGCCTATCACGGATTGCTTCATCCACAGTGTGATAGATCTAAAATATCTTGTGTGATTATAACACACTCACCCAGCAGCCAACAAACGCAGACAATTCAGATTTTGCGTAATTAAAATTGCCATCTTATTGTTTATAACTGGAGGTTATACGTTCGATAATCGTTTTTAATTTAACTCCATCAGTCTTCTAGGTTATACTTTAAAATAATCACTATGATTAAAAGTTATCTAAAAATCGCTCTGCGCACCATAAAGAAACACAAAGGGTATTCCTTCATCAACATCACAGGCCTTGCTATCGGGATCGCCTGCTGCATTCTGATCCTGCTGTGGGTGAATGAAGAGCTCAGCTACGACAGGTTCCACAAAAACGCAGCCCAAATCTACCGTGTGAATGCCATCAACGAGACAACCGCGCAGATTCATCATCAGTTCCAGATGCCTGCGCCCCTATCCCCAGCTCTTAAAGAAGAAATTCCAGAGATTCGGCAATCCACGCGATATTTAAAGCTCGGGGGAGAGTGGCTCGTAAGATATGGAGACAAAACATTCATGGAATCTGCCTTCAGTTTGGTCGATCCTGATTTTTTCCAGATGTTCACATTCCCGGCTGTGGAAGGAGATCTCGATAATGCCCTTTCCGACCCTCGTTCTGTTGTTATCACACAAAAAATGGCCAAAAAATACTTTCCGGATGAAGACCCGGTCGGAAAGGTCCTTGGTGTGGAGAAAGCTCTCGATTTTACGGTCAAGGCGGTTATAAAGGATATACCTCGCAACTCGCATCTTCAGTGTGATTTCCTTATTCCGTTTGTAATTCTTAACGAACTAGTGACGGGATATGACGCTTTGGAGGAATGGCGGATCCAGAACAACGAAACCTTTGTTCTTCTCCCAAAAGGGAGTTCCGCTCAAGATGTCAACCCAAAGATTGCCCATCTTACCGACAAACATCTCGAGAAGCAAAAGCTCGTTCTTTATCTGCAGCCGTTAAGAAAGATCCACCTGTTTTCTTCAGATATCCGTGGTCCTATTACTGTGAGTAAGGGTGATATCACGTACGTCTATGTCTTTTCGTTGATCGCTGTCTTTTTACTGATTACAGCCTGTATCAATTTTATGAATTTGACGACGGCACGGTCTGCGATGCGGGCCAAAGAAGTGGGGCTCCGTAAAGTCATAGGGGCATACCGTTTGAAGATCATCCAACAGTTTTTCGGTGAATCTCTACTAATGTCATTCATTTCACTCGGATTGGCGATCGTTCTCGCAGAGCTTTTTCTTCCAATATTTACAAACATTTCGGGGACGACGCTTTCACCGAGTTATGGGATTAGAAGCATCCATCTGCTGATGGCCATTGTGGTCATTGCCCTGTTTACCGGAATTCTATCCGGGGGCTACCCCGCTCTTTATCTATCCTCCTTCCAGCCCGTCAAAGTCATAAGAGGTATATTTTTTCTGGGGAGTCAGGGGGCCACATTCCGCAAATTTCTTGTGATCGTACAGTTCTCGATCTCGATCCTTCTCATCATCTGCACGATCATCATTTCCGATCAGATCGTCTTCATGAAGAGTAAAAAACTCGGCTTCGCAAAAGAACATCTTTGTGTCATGAGAATAAGGGGGGGCCTCTGGCAAAACTATGCATCGGCAAAGAACGAATTGCTCAAGAATGCCGAGATTCTTTCCGTCACACAAACATCCGTGTTTCCTACAAAGGGGGCGAGCTATAGTGGCCCGGCGACAGACTGGGTGGGGGACATGCCGGAAGAAAGTGTGCCTTGGTATATGATCGCTGTGGGATATGACTTTCTTGAAACCATGGATATCGAGATGGTGGAGGGGCGTTTTTTTGCGAAAGAATTCGCCGCTGATCCCTCATCGGTCGTGGTGAATGAAACCGCAGCAAAAATTGTAGGCCGGGAATCGCCGCTGGGAAGACAGTTCACGTTCTGGGGTAAAAAATACAGGATAATGGGTGTTGTCAAGGATTTCCATTTCAGCCCCGTGCAATATGCAGTGAAGCCTTTGATCCTGGCCCATGTGCCCCAGGATTTTCGCTTTTTTGTTATCAAGATCGATTCTGAGAGAATTCCCGAAGCTATAGCAAGTATGGAACGCGTTGGGAGAAAATTCGCACCCGAGTATCCATTTGAATTCCGTTTTCTCGATGAGGAATATGATACGACATATAGGACCGAACAGAGAGTGGGGACAATTTTCAGATCATTTGCGATTTTAGCGATCGTCATCTCCTGCCTGGGCCTGTTTGGGTTAGCATCCTTTTTGGCAGAGAGGCGCACCAAAGAGATAGGGATTCGCAAGGCGTTGGGGGCGTCTGTCTCGGAAATTGTTTTGCTCCTGAGCAAGGAATTCACCAAATGGGTGGTCGTGGCCAATGTGATCGCCTGGCCGATCGCTTATTATGCGATGAACCGATGGCTAGGAGGATTCGCTCACCGGATAAACATCGGGATGGAACCTTTTGTCGTGGCTGCATTCATGGCGGTTGTGATCGCTCTTCTTACGGTGGCCTATCAGGCAGTAAAGGCAGCTCTGACCGATCCTGCAAAGGCGCTCCGGTATGAATGAATCCTAAAGAGCTTGAATTTTGGGTGGTCTTGGGTTAGATTGAATTTTCATGAGAATGCCAGGAGATTCGAGATAAGAATGCCAGAAAACACAAAAAAAAATATCCGGATAATGCCACAATTCTTAATCACTGCGGCGGCGAGTTTTTCGAACGCAGTGGCGGATCTTTTTGTGACGCTTAAAGTCACGCCGAACACCCTTACAGTTTTCGCTCTTCTATTTGGAGCGGCGGCGGGTGTCCTGTTTGCCTTGGAAAGCCCTGGTTGGGCCGCCCTAATGATCTTTCTGTGCGGATTGTTCGACATGCTGGATGGTAAGGTGGCGGCAAAGACCAACACAACGAGCGATTTTGGTGCCTTATTTGATTCCACTTTGGACAGGTACTCGGAGTTTTTTATTTATGTGGGTCTAGCTTATTACTTTCGAGATGGCTGGGAATTGTGGGTGCCCTTTTTCACCTTCCTTGGCTCTACGATGGTGAGTTACACAAGAGCCAGGGCCGAGGGTTTGGGGATCGAATGTAAGATCGGAGTGATGCAGAGGGCAGAACGGATGGTTTTACTTTTGTTGGGGACGATATTTGGGATTGTTTTCGATATCTTCGACCCATTGATGACCGGGATTTTACTGTTTATTGCTATCATCTCGAACTTCACAGTTTTGCAGCGCACTTTATACGTCCGTAAGGTGACAAAACAGCACGAATAGAATCATTTGATTTTACATATATTTTATCAAAAATAGACCCTCAAATTTAATGTAAAAACGGGGGAGACGATGATTAAAACAAAGGCTATTATGGGGGCTTTAGACGTTATCCTTTTGTGTGCCGTCGGCATATTCTTTGTTTGCGTGGTGAGCCTGATGGCCACAGAAACCGGTGAGATTCAGGGGAAAGTGATCGATGAAACCGGAGAGGGGCTTCCAGGCGTCGAGATCACAGTGAGGGGTCCAAACCTTCAGGGAGAACGGAGTGCGATCTCGACTCCAAACGGAGATTTTTATTTTCCTCTATTGCCTGTGGGGAGATACGCTTTGACCTTTCGGCTTGAAGGATTTATCCCTGTTACGCAAGAAAACGTGATCGTTCGTCTGGGGCGTGTCACGCACCTTAGGACAACCATGAAATTGTCGGAGATCCAAGAGGAGATCGTCGTAACAGCAGAAACACCGCTCATCGATAAAACCTCCATTGATACGAGTTTTTATCTGAGCAGCGACGACCTTGAGAGGATGCCATCACAGAATCGTACGGTTGTGGATGCTGTAAAATTCGCTCCGGGCGTAGCAGGAGTTCGGATGAACACACGGAGGGGCGTTGCCATAGAGGGCCAGCCAAGCATCCGCGGCGAGGGGGAGGAAGGCAATAACTGGATCCTCGACGGCCTCTCTGTGAGCGGTGTGAGATTGAGGGGATCGGGAATGCCGCTCAATTATGATTCTATAGATGAGATACAGGTGATATCCGATGCTTTCAGTCCGGAATACGGGACTGCGCCAGGCGGCATTATCAATATGGTCACAAAAAGCGGGAGCAATGATTTCTCAGGGGAGTTTTCGCTTGTTTTTATGGATAAAAACTTACAGGCAACACGGCAAGATCAGCTTGCTTTGGTGAGCGAGGCAGACAAATTTTCGAACTACAACTGGTATTTGAACCTGGGCGGCCCCATCATTAAGGACAAACTGTGGTTTTTTGTCTCGGAGAATCTTTTTACAGATACGATAGAGACGAGAGAGGACACGGTGGATTACCTCGCTGTGCCTGGAGGGACTCTCTCCACGAAGCGCAACAATTTCTTTGCGAAGCTCACATACGCGCTGAATGTCAATCATAATTTATCCCTGACGACAAGCTATAACACAAATGTCGGACAGAAGGGGGGGATCGGATTCCCAGAACTTTACGAGAAAAAAAGTTTCTCCGACCTTCTCTTTCGGATGAATTATAAGGGAATTCTGAATTCAACAACATTTATCGAGTCTGGTTTAGGATGGGTAGATAGGGATTCTCTCATCGAGCCCGCGGCTGGCGATTTAGGGCCGGCCCAGTATTACATCGAAGACCTGGGCAGGAATATCAATAACTCCTACGGAAATGTTACGGATGACTCGCGACGGATGGATTTTAATATCAAATTCACTAAGTATTTCGATACTGACACGTTCGGTCATCATGAGATCAAACTGGGATTCGAATACTATTCGTTTTCGTCCCGATTTGCGGTGGACTTCACGGGGGAGGATGAGGATCTTTTTCCGGGGAATGGTTTCGATGTAGGCACCAAATATTACTGGAAGAGCTGGGCTGAAGGCGGGAGAACCCCTTCGTTTTTTTACGAATACGGCATCTTCGACATGTCCAATTCCTCCACTGGGATCGGATTCTTTGTTGCCGACAGAGCTACGTTTGGTAGATTCACGGTGATGCTGGGATTACGGAGTCAAACGCAGACAACTCTGGATGACAAGAAAGAAAAGCTCTGGTCATGGTCTGTGGCAGACTTTCTTTCTCCGCGTCTTTCGCTATCAGTGGATCTGACAGGTGGTGGTGTCAATGTGCTCAAAATTGGATGGGGCAGGTTTGCCGATACGATAACGACCATGCCATTGGGATTTTTCAATACAGGAGCGGGATTGACATTCCGGACATACAGGTGGCAGGGAATGGACGATCCATCCCAGAGTGAACTTCATGATCCGGCGAATTGGGAATTCGAGAATGAACAAAAGCTCCAGACATTCGAAGTGGCTTCAGGGCTGAAGCCCAATTTTTTAACGCGCTACCTTGTAGAATTCGACCGGAGGTTAGGAAGGGACTGGGCTGTTATGGCAAGGTACGTGAGGACAAGCGCGAATGATCTGTTAGAGGTGCTCGCTATTTTGGATCTGGAAACACTCTATCGATTTTTGTACGATAATTTTGAGCACAAAAGACGGAATTATCAGGGAATCGAGTTCGAGGTGAACGGGAAAATAGGAACTCGTCTTTTCTTGAATGCATCCTACAGCCACGCATTGGCTAAGGGGACAAATCCGGGGCAAACCGAATATGGCTCCTGGAATCAGGAGGAGGGGAGCACCAACTATTTGGGTCTGTTCGGGAATCATATCTTTGTTCCCGATGTTCCGGAACTTGAGGAAATCAAGGATTATGTCGATGGGGCACTGGGTGGTCTGGGAGGAAGAGGCATCGGTGATGAGGGCTGGTATGGCAAACTTCCCTACTCTGTGGACCAAAATGTAAAGATCAATTTGGTTTATCTCGCTCCATTCGATTTTTCTTTGTCAGCTGCTTTCGAATACATCTCGGGATACTACTGGGAGAAAATGGGGTATGTTCCCTTTTTTGGCGGATACTATTCCTACCCCGAAACAAGAGGCACAAGGCAGACGCCATCACACACATATCTTGACATCGGTGTAGAAAAGAGATTTGGCCTGGGGAGCATTAAGCTTCCAGAGAGGATGGCTTTAACATTGAGGCTCGATGTGTTCAATCTCCTCAACAGCCAGCAACCGATCTCCTATGTCAAAGAAGACATTCCGATATTCGGTGAGATATGGGGCCGGCAACAACCCCGACAAGCCCGCCTCCTCCTCCGCCTCTCCTGGTAAAAAATGGGGGTCAGGCACCACTTTCCAGGGGTGAAGAAATTCGGTGCCAGGTCCCTATTTTAAAATGGGTGCCAGGTCCACAATTTTTATACCCCTGGAAAGTGGTGCCTGACCCCTGTTTTTATTCGACGGTGACGGATTTGGCGAGGTTGCGCGGCTGGTCCACATCAGCGCCACGGATAGCGGCGATGTAATAGGCAAACAGCTGGAGCGGAACCGTCGTCAAGAATGGCGTAAAGAGCTGATTCGTCGTAGGGATGGGGATGACATCATCCACTTTATCCCGAATATCCTCATCCTCTTCGAAAGCCACGGCGATGATATGTCCCACTCTGGCTTTGATCTCAGAGATATTACTCAGCATTTTGTCATAGACTCTATCTTTGGGTATGATGGCCATGGTGGGCATTTTCTCGTCTATGAGAGCGATGGGGCCGTGCTTCATCTCTCCCCCCGCATATCCTTCTGCATGCATATAAGAGATCTCCTTGAGCTTTAACGCCCCTTCCAGCGCAATGGGGAAGTTGATCCATCGTCCCAGATAGAGAAAATGCGCAAACGGCACAAAATCCCATGCCAATTTTTCGACATCTTCTGCACCGTTGAGGATCTTTTCGATCTTGTGCGGGATTCGCTGGAGATCCTGTATCAACTCGAGTCTCTGCTTTTTATCCAATGTTTTCTTGATCTGACCAAGATGAATCGCCAATAGAGCGAAAGCAGCCATCTGGGCCGAAAACGTCTTTGTCGCGGCAACGCCGATCTCAGGACCTGCATGGGTCGAAAGAACACCCATGGATTCTCTCGCGATCGATGATTTAACCACATTGCAGATGGCGAGGGTCAACGGATCGCCCTCTTTCACAGCCCGCAGCGCTGCCAACGAATCGGCAGTCTCTCCCGACTGTGATACCACAACGACCAAAGACTTCTTATCGAGGATAAAATCACGATAACGGTATTCAGAGGCATACTCCACATCCACCGGCACTCTTGCCAACGTTTCGATAAGGTATCGACCCATGAGTGCTGCATGATACGACGTGCCACACGCGATAATAACCACACGCGAGATATCCCTCATCCCCGAAGGCGAAATTGCGACCTCTCCCAGATTGACTGTCCCCGTCTCCAGCGAGATCCTTCCTTCGAATGTATCCCTCAGCACCTGAGGCTGTTCGAAAATCTCCTTGAGCATAAAATGCCTGTAACCCCTCTTCTCTATCATAATAGGATTCCAAGCCAGGCGTTCCTGCTCTTTTTCCAACGGATGGCCGTCAAAATCTCTGAATTCCACCCCATCCTTCCGTAGGATTGCGATTTCCCTATCCTCGAGAAAAACGACATCCTGTGTATGGGAGAGCAATGGATTGATATCCGAAGAAACGAGATATTCCCCCTCCCCGATTCCAACGACTGCTGGCGGACCCGATTTTGCCGCCACAATTTTATCCTTATCCTTTGTGGAGATCACAGAGATCGCAAAATCACCTTCCAGCTCTTCGAGGGCTTTCAAGACCGCTTCCTCCAAATTATTTTCAAAATATTTCTCTATCAAATGGGCGATGACCTCTGTATCCGTTTCAGTGACAAATGTGTGTCCTTCCTCTCCGAGCTTTTTCTTTACGGATAAATAATTCTCGATGATGCCATTATGGACCACGACAATAGAACCAGTACAATCCCTGTGTGGATGGGCATTCTCCTCCGAGGGTCTCCCGTGCGTTGCCCAGCGCGTGTGTCCCAAACCGTATTGTCCGGAAACGGTCTCTCTCTCCAGAGTGCTCTCCAACTCGTTGATCTTCCCTTTCACCCGCTGCAGATACATCTCTCCCGAATCGACAACAGCTATCCCCGCAGAATCATATCCCCTGTACTCCAGCTTCTTCAATCCATCGACAAGGAGGGGCACAATGTTTTTGGGGCCTATGTAACCGATTATTCCACACATTATTTTTTCCTTTTTCTCTTTGCCCAACCCGGTTTCTCTTCCTGACGACTCCGGGAAACGGCCAGAGCTTCCGGGGACACATCTTTGGTGATCGTGGAACCCGCGCCCACATAGGCTTTCTTTCCGATTTTCACCGGCGCAACCAATTCCGTTCCGGAGCCGATAAACGCACCCGATTCGATCTTGGTTTTACTCTTCCTCTCTCCATCATAATTACATGTGATTGTCCCTGCACCGATATTGACATTGTTTTGAATATCCGCATCCCCTAGATACGTGAGATGTCCGGCTTTCGAGCCCCTTCCAAAATCCGTGTTCTTCATTTCCACAAAATTCCCTACCTTGGCTCCATGCCGGATGATGGTTTTGGGCCTCAAATGTGTGAATGGACCCACACGGGCCTCATCGTGGATGACACTCTCTTCGATCATTGAAGACGAAAAAAGCTTCACTCCATTCCCGACCCGGGTATCGACCACATGAACTCCTGGATAGATCGTACAATGGCTTCCGATCGAAGAATTGCCTTCCAGAATGACAGAGGGATATACGACCGTATCCCTTCCGACTTTGACATCTGAATCGATCCAGGTCGATCCTGGATCATAAAACGTGACTCCCTTCTCAGTGAGAGATTTGATCTTTCTCAGGCGAAGGACATCGATGGCCCGCGCCAGCTCTAACCTGTCATTGACACCGACGATCTCTTCTGTATTCCCAGTTTTATATTTCCCTACCTTCTTTCCACTCCGCGACAGGATCTCGATCATATCCGTAAGATAGTACTCCCCTTTTTTGTTCTTATTCGTCACCTGGGCCAAGCCCTTGAGAAGATCCTTTATTCGAAAGAGATAAATACCCACGTTGACCTCTTTCACCCTCTTCTGGGCCGGAGTCGCATCTTTCTCCTCGACGATTCCGAACGTTTTATCTTCAGAGAGTATTACTCGTCCGAATCCTGTGGGATCATCCAGATCAGCGGTCATAAAAGTCAGAGAATTATCTTTCTCTCTATGGCTTCTGAGCATCGGTTTGAGTGTTTCACTCCGGATCAATGGCAGATCTCCGTTCATGATAAGGAGGTCACTCCCGGTTTCTTTTTCCAGGGCCAATTGTGCGGTTAACACAGCATGTGCTGTTCCCAGTTGTTTTTTTTGGAAAATAAAATCAATGTTTTGGCCTGATAACGACTTCTGGACCAAATCCTTCTGATACCCCACAACGATATGGATCCGGTCGGGCTTCAGCCTCTGGATTGAATCCACCACTAGCTGGAGCATGGATTTCCCCAATAGGGGGTGGAGCACTTTTATCTTATCCGACTTAAATCTGGTTCCCTTCCCAGCAGCAAGGATAAGAGCAGATAAGCCTTTTTTCATGTAAGCTTAGTTATCAACTTAAATTTTTTATCTTCGCGCAAATTTTCAAAATCGGAATCATTCTGAGCCAATATTTTGAAATATTTATCTTTCTGAATTGACTTTTTGAGGAATTGGAGAGATTGGTCGGAATCTCCCATCGACTGATAAATCGCGGCCATGAAATAGAGGATCTTTGCATGATCTGGGTTTTTCTCGATGGCTTTATTGAAAAACTTCAAAGCTTCCTCATATTTGCCAAGATTCATCAGAAATACACCG
>JASFPP010000154.1:0-10011 GCA_050115915.1 Candidatus Aminicenantota bacterium | reverse complement strand
CGAAATCACGATCCGTAATGTCACAAAGCAGACTGTCCACTACACTTACCAGGAGGCAAGGTCATATGGTGAATATGGTGAAAGGAGCCTGGTCAAAGGCGAGATCCACCGCTACTCAGGGGATTATGCACTCGACATAACTTTTATGCATGGCGACAAAGAGATGACCTATCGCATTGAACCCGGTTCGGCCAATTCATTCCGCTATGATGAAAACAATAAATTAGACCTATTCAAAGGCGCTCATGGAAGATCCGATGTGGCAGATCTTGCCCCATATGTGGCAACTCCCATGTCTGTCGTGGAAAAGATGCTCGAAATGGCAGAGCTGACTAAGAATGATATCCTCTACGACATCGGTAGTGGTGACGGGAGGATTGTGATAACCGCAGCGCAAAAATATGGCATTCATGCCATCGGGATCGAACTGGATCCAGGATTGATCAAGAAATCCGAGACAAATGCAAAGGCGGCTGGCGTTTCGAACCTCGTCGAATTCAGGATGGAGGATGCCACAAAAGCAAATCTTTCAAAGGCCACAGTTGTCACTATGTATCTTTTGACCGAATCCAATGAAATGATGCGGCCTCACTTGGAAAGGCAGCTCAACATTGCGACGTCAGTACTTACGCACAACTACCCGATAGAACGGTGGGAGAACAAGCTCGCAGATTATGTCTCTTTTAAAGCCGAAGACGGAAAAGAACACAGCATCTATCTGTACCGGAGGTAAGGATTCGTGCTATTCGGTTAAATCAGTAGATTAGCAAAAATATTCTTCCTTGACATTTTATCGAGTTTACATATATATTTTTATAGCATTCTATAAGGAAGCCGGGTTAAAAGCTTTTTCAATCGAATATGAATATGGGGTGGCATTTTCATTGTTTTTCCTCCAAATTTCTGATCATTATTTATTATCAGAGGACATATCCAAGAATTTTAAGAAAGGGGTGAGAAAAGGAATAAAAATATAATAATCAAAAATCTAACGTATGAAAGGGATGATTCTATTGATACCCTCCGTTACGTATTTTAGGAATCCTCTAGACACTTCCTAACGCACGTAGTGTCCTCGACGCCCTGAACTTGGATATAGAATCATCCCTCCCCGTTTATCGATTGCAGCTCTAGATATATAAGGTTCGATCCCACGGCTGATTCAAAAAATCATTTTTGTTCTGATCCCCTGATTATGATGTAAATGCAACTCGGGCATTTTTATGATGCGAAGATAAGCCGCCCATTTTCCAGAACAGCTATTCTGTCCGCCATAAAATCCACGAGCTCCCGCTCATGCGATATCCAGATAAAACCAGTACTTTTTTTCGCCTGCCACTCCTTTAGCAGATGAAGAATCTGGGCGCGGACCGAAATATCGAGGGCAGATGTCGGCTCATCCAGGATGATAAAATCCGGTTCCAAAAGCATCACGCGTCCCAGCGCCAGCTTCTGGTTCTGCCCTCCGGACAGCTGATAGGGATAGCGACAAATAAGATCCTCCGATAGGCCAACCGTCTGGAGCATTTCGAGCAAAACCTTTTCTCTCCTATGTTTAGGAATTCCGATCAATTTGAGGACTTGCAGGAGGCTTTTCTCCACGGTCTTTTTTGGATTGAGCGATCCTTCAGGATTCTGAAAAACGATCTGAACGTTCTTCCGGAATCGTCTATACTCGGTTTCATTCAGCTCCTCTATACGTTTTTCTGAAAATAAGATCTCTCCCCTCGTTGCTTTTTCGATCCCGGCCACTACTTTTCCCAAAGTGGTCTTTCCTGTGCCCGATTCACCCATTATTCCTAGAGTTTCTCCTTGTTTGACTTCAAAGGAAATATCCTCGAAAACAATTTTTTGCTTTCTGTGAGATCTCCCGTGTCCAAAGGCCTTCGCGATATTTTCTGCTCTTAACGATAAAGATGACATCGAACAGTCCTTCCTGATTTGTCTATTGGGGGCGGTGCCTCGCGGCCGCAAACATCCAGCCTTTCTTCGCATCTGGGATGGAATCGACACCCCATGGGTGGAGAAATCATCGAGGGCGAAGCTCCAGCTATCGGCGCAAAACCGTGCGCTGGAAGACTCCTCAAGAGCGCCCTCCCGTAAGGATGGAAGGGCTCTTCGAAAAAATCCATAGAAAGAGCGGTCTCCACGATCTGTCCACAGTACATGAGAGCCAATCTATCTGCGATGCTCTGTGCGGCCTCAAGGTCGTGCGTGATCAGGAACAGGGATGACTCTTTCTCTTGTTTGATCTCCCTGAGCTCAATCAGTATATCCTCTTTAAGCCGCGCATCGAGGCCCTTTGTCGGTTCGTCTGCAACGATAATTTTTGGATGGAGAGCGATCGCCAGCGCAATGAGCACCCTCTGATTCATGCCCTCGGAGAGCTGAGAAGGATACATATGAAGAGCATGCTCAGGATTTTCGAATCCCATCCTACCGAGAAGAGACAGAGCATATTCCATGGATTTTTTGGAGGAGGCTTTTTTGTGGATTTTGAACAGTTCTGCAATCTGATCGCCGATCCGATACACAGGATTCAAGGCCAGGGTCGGATTTTGGAAGATAATCGCAATCTCTTGCCCCCTGATGTCGGCCAGCTCTCTCTCGGAAAGCCGGAGAAGATCTCTTTCCCGATAGAGAATCTGCCCACTCAAATGAGCATTATCGGGGAGCAGTCTTAATATGGAGCGGGCAATGATGGATTTGCCACACCCGGTCTCCCCCACGAGCGCCAGTGTCTCCTTCATCTCGTGGTCTAACGAGACATCATCCACAGCCACCACCTTTCCCATAGAAGTTTCGAACGCCACACTTAGATGTTTGAGATGTAAACAGCTCATCTTTCAGCCTGCTCCCATTGCAGCCTGTTCTTTTTCTTCAAAAGAGTATCCCAGGAGAACGACAGAGTAAACAAATAATGTGATACACAAACCCGGTGGAATGAACCACCACCACATGGCATTGATGAGCCCTCCTTTTGTGAAAGCGAAGTTGATCATCATACCCCAGCTCTTCATGGAAGGATCGCCCAGGCCCAGGAAAGAGAGAGAGGCCTCTGTAATCATGGCCGCCGCCACAGTGAGCATGAATTTAGGGATCACGATCTGGATGATGTTGGGAAGAATATCGCTGAAGATGATGTGTCTATCCGAAAAACCCAGACATTTGGAGCTCAGCACAAAATTCATTTCGCTGACCTGGAGGGATTTCGACCGGACGACCCGAGCCGTGGATGTCCACCACAAAAAGCCGATAACAAGAGCGATGATCCAGAAGCTGGGCTTGAGAAAAGCCGCAAGCAAGATGATCAACGGGATCCGGGGGATCATCAGGAATACATCGGTACCTCCCATGAGGATCTCGTCTGTGACACCCTTATAATAACCGGCGAAAAGACCGATACAGAGGCCGATGGCAGTAGCCAGCACAGCAGCCCCCAATCCTACGAGAAGGGAAACTCTGGAACCGTGGATAAGCTCGGAGAAAATGTCATGTCCCAGATCATTGGTCCCGAGCCAGTGCGAAGTGTTGGGTGGAAGATAAGGGTCGAACCGTTCCCAGGGATCGTGCGGTGCGATCATATCGGCGAAAACAGCGATGATAATAAACAATATGAGGAGTCCGCAACCCAGGAGAGTCGTTAGCCCCTTCTTTTTTGCAGGATCGGCATGACGCTCGGACGGAGCTTTTCTCATCTTTGCCCTCTTACTCTCGGATCGATGATCCCGTAAACAGCATCGGCGAGTAAGTTCGCCAGCACGACCATCACGGTGATGATAAGAAAAATACCCTGCAGAACAGGATAATCCCTGGCCAGGAGGGCATCGAATATCAGTGTTCCCATGCCGTTCATGGAGAATACAATCTCCACGAAGAGTGCGCCGCTGATAATGAAGCCGATGTCTAGGGCTACGAGCGTGATAAGAGGGAGCGAGGCGTTTTTAAAGGCATGGCGGAAGAGAATGCTTCGACTGAGAAGACCCTTGGCTCGTGCATAAAGGATGTATAGCTTTCCCTTTTCCTGGATGATACTTCCCCGCATAATCATATAATTCCGGGATGTCAGAAAAAGGGACAACACCAGCGCGGGTAGGAAGAAGTGCCTGGCGATGTCGGTGAATGTTCCCGTCTCGTAAAATCCCCGCATGGGAAATATCCCGGCCTTAAAAGCGAACACATAGAGGGCGACAAGCGATAGAAAAAAGGGAGGGGTGCAGTAGATCCAAAGAAAGAATGTGGTCAGAGTTTTATTTTGGGCATCGTTTTTCCTCCAACCGGAGAGCGCGCCGAGAATTGCTCCGAAGAGCGTCCCGAAGAGGATGGATAAACCGACAAGAGCGATGGTCCAGGGCAGTTTGGAGGCGATGATATGCGCCACTTCTTCATGGAAGTGGTAGGAGTGTCCAAAGTCTAGGCGGATCAGGTCTCCCCAATATGCTGCGTATTGAACGAGGAGTGGCTTGTCGAGTCCCAACTCTGCTTTGAGCGCATCGATCGATTCCTGGCTGGCGATGTAATCTTCTCCCATGAGGTTTGTGATGGGGTCGCCGGGCATAAAGCGTGGAATAAAGAAATTTATGGAAATAATGATAAAGAGAGCTAAAAGATATCTGGCTGTTTTTTTCACTGCGCTGCCGGTCGGATGTTGAGAAAGTTGTCGATATTAAAAATTCCGTAAAGGGGATTGGTTATCCAGCCTTGAAATTTTTTTTGGAATGGTATGACAAAAACATTCCAATAGAGAGGGATCGCCGGTAAGGCACGGCTGTAGTAATCCTGGAGCTCGAAAGCCGATGCTCTGAGTTCGTCTTCATTCCGCGTCGATAGGAGATCGTCGCAGAGTTTAAGGAAAGCCGGGTCGTCGATGTTGTGGAGCACTCCTTCGCCTGTCCGGCGCGAATCGAAATAGCCCGTGGCCCAGCCCGCATGCATGACCATTCCCCATGGGGTTGTGCGTGCGATAAGGAGGTCATAGCGGTATTTATCTTTGAGGTTGATCCAAGTGCTCGTATCCACGCTTTTTATCCCCACCTTTACACCGACCGATTGAACATAGTCCTGGATCAATTCTGCGAGTCGTGCATGGTTGGGGCGGACAAGAAGAGTGAGGCTCAAGTCTTTGCCCTCTTGGTCTTCGCGGATCCCATTCCCATCATTGTCGCTGTAACCAGAATCATCCAGGATTTGTCGAGCTTTGTCAGGATCGAACTCGAGAAGGGCTGTCTCTTTGTAATATTTGAACGATGGGGGTACGAATCCCCTGTTCGGGACCTTTCCGTATCCAAGAGAATCCAGCTTGATGATCTCTCCATAATCGATCGCCAAAGAGAGAGCCTCTCTGAAGCCCGGGTCGGACATCGGTGGTTTTCCGAGGTTCAGTCCGAGAAAAGTCAATCCAGTGCTCAGTT
This sequence comes from Candidatus Aminicenantota bacterium, assembly GCA_050115915.1. GTDB lineage: Bacteria > Acidobacteriota > Aminicenantia > Aminicenantales > Aminicenantaceae > WTAW01. The sequence continues at coordinate 4,600 of JASFPP010000154.1, read as the reverse complement.
TTTCTATAAAATCGAATCGACTGTTTTCACGTAATATTTTAAGATTTTGGTAGGGGTATGAGGAGGCATAGTCGTAAAAGACATCGACATCTCCTCTGTCCAGGGCCAGGGAGAGGACATCGATATTCTGATAGATGTGGAGCTCGACGGCATCGATATTCGGCTTTGGTCCTTTCCAGAAGGGATTTTTTGCAAAACGGATCACACCGCGGTTCAGGTCGATTTTTTGAATGACAAACGGACCGCATCCAGTATTTTCTCCAGGATTTGTATACTGCATGGGATTTTCGACAGCTTTCCAGATGTGTTTGGGAAGCAGCCTGTGGGTGGCCATCTCCACATCTAACCGGGTGTAAGGGCGACTGAGCTTGAGGACGACCGTTTCTTCGCCACTGAGGGAGACCGTATCGATGGTCTCTTTCATCCATCCCGCTACAGGGCTTTTGTCCCTGATGTATTCGATGGTGAATTTGACATCTTCGGCAGTGACGGGTACGCCGTCGCTCCAGTATAGATCCTCCAGGATGGTAAATTCCCATCGCTTGTAATCCGGGGAGACGCTGATATTTTTGGCGATCTGGCCGACAATTTTTCCGTTTGGAGTCATTTTCATCAAGGGGGGATTCGACAACTGGGCAAAAACCGATAGGTAACTGTCGAGAAAGATGTTGGCGGACCTCACCCTGTCGGATGTGCCGATCCTGAGAATACGGTCTTTGTGATCGGTTAGGGTGTTGGAGCCATCGAGTTGAATGGGCTTAAGAATAAGAGTGAAAACGCAAAGACATATCAAGGAATGAGTCATCCTTGATCGGTTTTTTCTCGAATTTTGTGGAGCCCAATTCAAAAAACACATTCCTAATGTATAGCTATTCTTTTATTTCCAAGTCAAGGACTCTCTTTTTTTTAACTCGGTGGAGGCAGCGCTTTCGCTGCGTTCTTGTTTGTTAGAAAAATGGTCGCGTTAAAAGTTCCCTTATTTATGGTTGTTTGTTGTTTACAAGAAAAATGAAATTATCCTATTATGAGTACGGAGCGTTTGCCATGAAAGTTACAAGTGAGTCTTTAAGTTTCAGCACCAAGGGTTACAATGATATGATCGATGTCACCGAAGAGGTGAATACCAAACTTGCCTCTTCTGGAATTCAGGATGGTGTTGTTACACTGTTTGTGCCTGGGTCGACGGGGGGATTTACTACCATCGAACACGAGTCCGGACTTGTGGAGGATTTCTCAGCAATGATGGAACGGCTGATTCCTCAAGGGGCCCACTACCATCATGATGCGAAATGGGGCGATGGGAATGGATTCTCTCATGTAAGGGCCGCTCTCCTCGGGCCCTCGCTCACAGTCCCGTTCAGCCAGGGAAGGTTGAACCTCGGGACATGGCAGCAGATCATATTCGTGGATTTTGACAACCGCCCGCGTTCGCGCAATATTGTCCTTCAGTTTATGGGTGAATAAGTTTTAGAATAGAGTGAAGGAAAGCGAAAAAACTGTTCCCCAACGAGGCTAAACGATAAAATAGGCCATAAATTTGATACGAAAAAAACAATGACCGACATTAAAGACAAACTCAAACATCTCAAAAAAGAGCGCGAAGCGCGCTCGAAAACGCAGAGGATCAAAGACAACTGGTCGAAAATCGATGATGATGACGAGGTTCTTTCTACAAAAGAGAAGCTCGAGCAGCTCATCACCCTCACCCGCCGTGAAAAATCTTTTTCGTCCCGAACGCCCCAAACACCTCAATTCGAACCCCAAGAACGTGAATCCCTCCAGTTCATCGAAAATCCCTACAATTTGGAAACCCGCTACGGCAAGATCACAATCTCCTCCGGCCTGCAAATCGACGGCGATATTCTTGCCTGCCTGAGCAAGGACGACACCTTCCGTCATCTCGACCTCTCAACATCCCTTTTTATCGACCTTGAAACGACCGGCCTTTCAGGAGGAACGGGGACGATCCCCTTCAATGTCGGTATGGGCTATTACAAGGATGACAAATTTTGGGTAGCGCAATATTTCTTGGGCGATCTTTCCGAAGAAGAGCGCATGATCCAGGAGATGGCCCAGTTCTTCACCGATATGGATTTTCAGTCATTAGTCACATACAACGGCAAGAACTTCGACATTCCCCTGCTCGAAACACGGTTTATCCTCTATCGTCAGCCGTTTCCCTTGAGCGACCTTCCTCATTTAGATTTTATGTATCCGGCCCGGAATCTGTGGAAACATAAATACGACAACTGCCGTCTCTCCTACCTTGCCCAGGAAGTTGTCCAGACGGGACGGACTGAGGACATCCCCTCTGCAGAGGTTCCATGGCGGTATTTTCAGTATCTCCAAACGGGCAATTATGACTTGATCGAACCGATCCTCTATCACAATCAGGAAGATATCCTTTCTCTTTTGGGTGTGGTCATCGCGGGAGCTTCGATCTTTATCGAGAAAGGGGAGGATTGTCTGCCAGATGCCATGGATTTTTTCGGTGCAGGAAACGTCATGGAAAAGATCGGCGATACCGAGAAATCGGTCCAGTTCCTAAAGAAAGCCCTGGATGGCAATCTTTCGGATGATGTAACAACCATGGCAAAAATGAAGCTTTCTTACCATTTCAAAAGAAATCAGGAGTGGGACAAAGCTGTTGAAATCTGGAGAGAAATTACATCGTTAGAGCATATTTCGACCGGGCAACTGTTCTCCTTCAGAGAACTTGCGATGTATCTCGAGCACAAGGAAAAAAATTACGAAGAGGCAATCAAGATCGCAGAAGAGGGATACGTCCTCTCACGCGGCAGCTCTTCTTACTATGAACAGGATTTTGAACATCGCCGTGCCCGCCTCAAAGAAAAGATAAAAAAACAATCAGCAAAAGTAGAGAAAACAAGAAAATAGGTGCCAGGTCCACTTTTTTATTACCCCTGGAAATAGGTGCCTGACCCCAACTTATTCATAGCGAAGGGAATCGATGGGGTTGGCGGTGGCGGCTTTTATGGACTGGAAGCTGACTGTCATCAACGCAATCGCTATAGCCAACACAGCAGATAAAACGAAAGGCCACACGCCAATCTCGGTCCGATACGCAAAATCGGACAGCCACTTGTTCATACCAAAATATGCCAACGGCCACGCAACAACATTCGCCACAACCACCCACTTGGAGAACTCCTTGGACAGATGCAACAGGATCCCCCCGATCGACGCTCCCAACACCTTCCTCACGCCGATCTCCTTCGTTCTCTGCTCGGCCATAAACGCGGCCAATCCGAACAAACCCAAGCATGCAATAAATATTCCCAATCCTGCAAAATATCCGATCGTTTTCGCCAGCCGTTCTTCACTCTTATATATCCCCTCTACAATATCATCCATAAAGTGGAAATCGAAGGGGAACTCGGGCGAAAACTCCTTCCAGGTTTTTTCGATATGGGCAATCGTCGCCGGCACATTTTCCGACGATATCCTCACACTGGCCATCCAGAGCCACCCTTCGTTCCATCCGAACATCTGGGGCTGGATTGGATTTCTCAGCGTCTGGTAATGAAAATCTTTCACGACACCGATCACTTCCACATCCTTTACAGGAAATGATGATCCTCCCAAATCATCATGGTGAAGACTTGTCCCTACCGGCTCTTCCAAACCCAGCGCCCTCACCGCCGTCTCATTCAACAGGCACTTTCTTAACTGATCGATCGACCTCTCCCTCGAAAAATTCCGCCCGGCCACAAGCTCCAAGCCGTACACATCAAGATATTCCGGATCCACAGTGAAAATGGCATAACCACTCCTTTCGCCCTTGTACTCGAAACCTTCCCAGTTGTAAACAAGTCCTGGCCGTCCCTGTGAGTACGTCACATTGTGGATCTGAGGATGACTGATAAGCCTTTCCCTAAAGGCTTCTTTATTCCTGCGGATGCCCCTGTTCCGGGCGAATTCCATGTATACAATGTGGTCTTTTTTGAAGCCCAGGTCTTTATTCTTGATGTACTGGAGCTGTTTCAACACGATCGTCGTGGCGATGATCAATATTATGGAGATGGCGAACTGGAAGCTGATGAGGATTTTGCGAAACATGCCCGATCTCACACCCTTCGTCCTCTCGCCCTTTAGTACAGCAACCGGACGAAAAGCCGACAGATAAAAGGCCGGATATATACCTGCCAGAACACCCACGAGAACTGCTCCTCCGATAAAAACGAACAACACCAGGGGAGTCCCAAAATAATCCATTGTAAGATTCCGCTGGATTAATTGGCTAAATTCTTTGATGAACATAGAGGTTAAACATATTGCCGCCACAAGCGAGATCAAGCTGAAAAGCACGGACTCGCCCAGAAATTGCATCACAAGCCGTTTCCGAGTGGACCCCACGACCTTTTTGATCCCGACCTCCTTCGCCCTGAGCGAAGCCCTCGCCGTCGATAGGTTCAGAAAATTCACACAAGCAATGAGCAGGATAAATATCGCGATGGCCATAAAAACATACACCATCAGTCTGTTCCCCTGATGGCCGTAGAGCACAACCGAAAAATAGAGGTCTTTCATGGGAAATAGATCAAAACCAAAATCGACCTTCCAATTTTTTTTGAGCATG
>JASFPP010000153.1:0-10028 GCA_050115915.1 Candidatus Aminicenantota bacterium | reverse complement strand
ATTTTACAACTGACATTGGTCTGAAGGCTAAAAAATAATATTTCTGTTCTGCCTTTCTGTCATTTGACTAGTTCACAAGAACTTGCTAATCTTTAATTAATTATATATAGGGGACACCGATGGCTGCACAATATGCCAGGATTTTAAGGATGCATCTAAAGCTTGACTGTATCGAGCAGGCCAAAAAAATATTTGAGGAAAGCGTCATTCCACTCTGCAAGAATCAGAAAGGATTTGTGAGTGCCTACTTCCTGGCTGACCGGGAATCAGGCACTTGCATCCCCATCACGATCTGGGAAAGCGAAGAGGATATGCTGGAGACCGAACGCAGCGCCTTCTTTCAAGAGCAGATCATCAAGTTCATGCCCTTCTTCAAATCCCCTCCCATTCGAGAGGGCTATGAGATCGTCCTCTTAGATAACGAATAAAAGCCATATCAACAGATATTGGAAAGAGGGAAGATTTTCCGTTTAATCTCTGAGCTTTTGCGGAACAGGCAGTAAAGAGGACAAATGAATCCCTATTCATCTCCACTGGTCTATTCGTAACGGAGGGTGTCAGCAGGATTGGCTAGGGCAGCCTTAAAAGTTTGGTAACTGACGGTAACAAAGGCAATAGCCAGAGCTGTAGCGGCCGCGAAAATAAACATCCAAACGTTTAGATCTATCCGATAGGCAAAGTTTTGGAGCCACTTTTTCATGGCAACGTAACCCACCGGCCATGCAATAACATTGGCGATAACAACCAACCGGATATAATCTTTTCCCAGAAGAGCCACAATTCTGTAAGCGGATGCCCCAAGGACACGCCGGATCCCAATCTCCTTTGTCCGCCGCTCCACTGTAAAGGAAGCCAGTCCCAGCAATCCCAGACAAGCTATGAATATGGCCAGGATCGAGAAGTATCCAAAAATCTCGCCCGTCCTCTGATCCTTCTGGTAGATTTGATCGAAGCGATCATCCAGAAAAAAGAAATCAAAGGGCTGCGATTGAGTGTTTCTCTCAAAGACATCTTTCAAGAGGGAGACTCTCCTCTGTACGTTCCCAGGCTTAACTCTGACTGCGATCCTGCTCCCCCTTCCAAGCATGAACATCATGGGTTCGATCTTTTGATGGAGGGAATCAAAATAAAAGTCTTTCACAACGCCGATGACATGGTTCTGATCTTTCCCCAAAAGTTTCTTACCAATAGGATTTTTCCAATCCAACTGTTTGACGGCAGTTTCGTTCACGAGAATGGCCGTTTTATCCTCACTGAACTCCTTGGAAAAATTTCTCCCTTGCGCCATTTCGATCTTGAAGATATCCAGAAAATCATAGTCCACATAATCAAAATTGATGTCCATTTTGATGGGCTGGCCGTCCTCTCCCTCCCACTTGGTATTCAAAAAACGGCTTCTGACATCCAATGGGAGAGCGCCGGAGACGGAGACCCCGATAACTTCAGGATAATTGAGCAATTCATTCTTGATGGCCTGGGCTTTACCGCGTGTTTCCTTTTCATACATGGGGACAATGATGACATGTTCACGATCATAACCCAAACGTCTGTTCTTTATATAATTCATCTGTCCGAAGATCACGATCGTGCCTACGATCAAAACGACGGATGCCGTAAATTGGATGACCACCAACACATTCCGAAAATTCGATCCTTTCTTTCCTGAGATCGCAAAATCTCTGAAGACACTGACCGGCTTGGTTGCAGAGAGAACCAGCGCTGGGTAGCTCCCCGCAAACAGGCTGATGAAAATCCATGATGCGACGATCGATATTAAAAAGGAAAAATTCTGGAGATAGTTGACAGGCAGATCGACACTTATCAATGAACGGAACCGGGGAAGCATCACATGAATTAAAAAAAGAGCAATGGCCATTGCCATGAGAGTTAGAAAACAGGATTCACCGATAAACTGTTTGAAGAGCTGTTTCCGATTGGCGCCCACAACTTTTCTGATCCCGATCTCCCTTGCGCGAGTCGCCGAGCGAGCTGTTGTGAGGTTCATGTAGTTGATGCACGCGATGAGCAGAATGACTAGAGCGATAGAGAGAAAGAGGTAGATATAACGAATCTCCATCCTGGATGACTCTTGTCCCCTGATCTGCGACCGTAAATGGATATCAAAAATCGGCTGGACAGCGACCTCATAGCCTTTAAGGCTTTCGGGTTTGATCCCAGCCCGTTCGGCTGAGAGGGTAAGGATCTTTTTCTCGACATCTTCCACAGAGGCATCCTCAGTTAATTCGACAAAAGTTGTAAAATTACTGATATTCCAAGCGCCGATCATGTAGCTTTTTTTCTTATCCGCCACAAGGGTTTCGACGGAGATGAGATAATCGAACTGTATATGAGAATTTGTAGGGACGGGTTCAGCAATTCCGGTCACCTGGAGCTCATACTTGGAGGAGCTTTCTCTGTAGACAACAGTTTTTCCCAATGGATCGTCTTTCCCGAACAGTTTCTGAGCCACATTTTTTGAAACGACTATTGTATTGGGGTCCAAGAGGGCTTTTTTAGGATCGCCTTCACTTAGAGGAAATGTGAATATGTCCAAAAAGTTGTGGTCAGCGTAAATGCCCTCTTCGAAGAATCGTTTTTCTCCGTACTGCAGCACTGTTTTATCCACGAATGGCTTCATGATCCGGGTAGCATTGAGAACTTCCGGGATTTCTTCGATCAAAAGGGCGGCGAGAAGTTCGGGGGAGTGAGCGGAGTATTCGACGATATCCTTTCTCATATGAGGATCTTTGGTCAAAAAGAGATGGATCCGGTCACCCTTTTCATGAAAGCGTTCGAAGCTCAGCTCGAACTGCACATAAAACAAAATAAGGAGAAAAGCGGCCATTCCCACGGCGAGGCCGACGATCTTGATCACGGAAAACCATTTGTTCCTTATGATATTCCGGAATGATATCGTCAAATAGTTCCGAAACATGGCGACACTCCAGTAGATCTTATTCTTCACAAATCCAGGGATCGACTTGCAGACCTGAAAAAAGTACCAAGTCCATGCGGCGAGGAATCCGCGGGTTTGGATCAGCTGATTGTAGACCTCTCGAAAGTCCCCGAGATGTGTGTAATCACCATTGTCTCGATGGATTTTTCTGAGGATCCATTCAGCGATCTTGGGTGGGTGGTCTGTTTTTTTTCGATCCATAGTTATACTTTTTCTGTATCCGGCTGGATGTCCGGGATGCCCGCCCACATGGTTTCCTGGATGCCCCTGATCTCGAGAAGTGCCTTCTCTCCCCTCTTTGTCAGCTGGTAAATGCGTTTGCTCCGGCCTCCTCTCTCCTTCGTCGGTTCGCTGAGAGAAGATTCCAGAAGTTTTTTCTTCTCGAGGCGGTCCAAGGGATCGTAGACAGAGCCGAAGGACCATTTTTTTCGCGTTACTTTCATGAGATGCTTACGAATAGGAACACAATACGCCTCCTCCTGTAGGAACCATACAGCCAGCAAGACCATTTCTTCAGACCGAGTCAAGAGCTTCATTGTTCACTCCACTACATGATTACTTCCGAATTATGAAACAAATAACTACCTCTGTCAAGCGATTTGTTCCGAAAAACAGAGATTATACACAGAGGCTAACGACTGTGGGACTCGATCTCCTGTTGCATTTATCGATCATGAATTCTAAAATGAGTAGAAAGCGACTGTGAGAAATCAACAGGGAGGCCATTCATGAAAAAAGGATTTTGGGTTTTTATCATTGCAGTTATTTTACTTACCACGCAATCGTTTTCGATTGATGCTCATCTAAGGGGAAACACCTCAAATCATAACACAGTCCTTTCCCTTCAAGAAGAGGAGATCGAAAAGGCCATCCAGAGGGCTCTGGATCATCTGAAGCAGGGGGATTGGGATAAAACAGTGGATTTACTCTCAGAAGCAATCATGCTGATTAAGAGTAACCAAGACTTCCATATAAGAGAGATTACTCTATGCAGTCGAGTAGATGGATTCAGGGATTATAAAAGAATAGACGGGAATACGCTCAAAGCAGGGACTCCCCTCCTTCTCTACATAGAGCCGGGCGGGTATCGCATCATGAAAGAGAGCGGAGAGTTCAAGATATGGCTATCCGAGGATGCCAGAATAACTAATGACAAAGGGGAAGTCGTTTTCGAGAAAAACGATTGGGTTAACTACAACAAGAGCTTTCCGAATCCGGATATTCCCTTTTACATCACGAACAGGGTTACGGATATCCCCGCAGGGATATACAAGTTGACCTTTACGATCAAGGACCACTATAAAAAGGCATTTTTAACGGAAACGTTTGAGTTTGTGGTGGAATAGACAGAACAGACCGATTTTTCCCGATGAGTTAGACCATAATATTCACTCCTCACTCGTCTTCTTCAAATCAAATGAGATCGGAACCGGATATTCCTCTTCCGGAAAAAATAGGTCGATAATCTCAAATATCGCTGGATCTTTGTCTCTGAATTCTTCGTTTGTTCCAGCTTCAATGAACTCAGCGAACGAGGATCATCTTTTCGTTTCGAGGATAGAGGGCTTCGATCCCTCTTTCTGTGACGATGGCGTTATCCTCGAAATTGATGGCCAGGCGTTCTCCCCACTCGGGAATCCATGTGTGGACGATAAATTCGAAGGCGATGAGATTGTTGGGGTGAACCATAATATGACTACGGTACGGACGGAAGGGAGACAGGGATGGACCGACAGCAATCTCGCTGTTCCCCGTATTTCCGACACAGTGGCTGTCGATCGAAAAACCTGACTTTTCTTCATCTCGGAGTGATTGGACGATCTCTCTATCCTTATCAGTATCCGTGAATGGGGTGTAAATAAATCCTGCCTCCTCGATAGCTTTCACGATGATCTTTAAAGTTTCTCCCGCTGTCCGGCCGGATTTAAATGTTTTGCGGAGGATCTCGCGGGCTTTGATCCCTCGATCCCAGGCCTTTTGAATGCTGGGCGGAAGAGATGTCTCCCCTTCCCTGAGGATATAGGCCTTACGTTTGAAATCGGTGCCGAAGTTCAAGTATTCGATCCCCCAGTCCCATGAGATGAGGTCCCCCCTTTGGAAAGCATAATCACGTCTTCGGGTTTCAGATCGGTCAGAGACTTCGGAATGTTGTACTCCCGGTGTTCCTGCACCATAGAGCGATGATGGGATGCCTAGAGCCAGGAGTTGATCCTGGGCCCACCAACCGAGATCTTCTTTCGTGGTCACTCCGGGTTCAATGCTGCTCAAGGCTTCTTCCATGATGCGGCGCTGTATCTCGCAAGCTTTGGCGAAGGTGATGATCTCGGTCTGTACGCGCCTCACACGGAAATCAGTGATGACATCTTCGGATGAAACGAGCCTCTGGGCATATTTATCCCCGAGCAATTGGACCAGTTTTTTGTATCCGGTATGGGAAAGGCCATCCGCATGAGTGAGAGATTCGGACATATTGACAGCGATGCGTTTGGGATCGCGATCGGCCACGAATTGGGGAATATCGCTCTCCGGGCCGAAGATGTCATAGACCGAGCGGTCAGCGACACGGGCAAAGCTGACACCGAGGAGCGCACGCTCGATCCTATCGCCGCCACGGTCTGTAAAGATCACATAGCCCATCGTCGTTCCAAAATCGAGAGCAAAGGCATCCGGATCGCCGCGCCGGATCACATGGATCCACATGTCGACATTATGATCGCGCATGGCATCGGGTAGGATCTTGTCGAACTTGTCCTTTCGGATGAGGTTCAACAATTCGTAACGTGCTCGTGCCTCCTGAGCCACCACGACAAATCCCTGCGCCAGGAACAGGACAGCAAAGACGATCAACAAAAACCTTCTACTCATTATATCCTCCTTCCATTCATAAGAATTCTTGTCTATACTCTCTTCTTACAGAGTGTATCTGGAAGTCCATTGAAAAACAACAATACAAATCGAGAGATCCTACGGCTAGCCATACCGAATATCCTGAGCAATATATCCATACCCCTTTTGGGGATTGTGGATACGGCACTTATGGGCCGGTTGGAATCAGAGATCTATATCGGGGCTGTTGCCCTGGGCAGCGTCATCTTCAACATCATCTACTGGGGATTCGGATTCCTCCGTATGGGAACGACTGGGCTAACGGCACAATCATTCGGTCGCGAGGATAAAAAAGAGTGTGCAGCCATTCTGGGGCGTGGGATGTTATTTGCGTTGGGAAGCAGCATCCTCTTGCTGGCCCTCCAATCCCTGATTGCATGGATTGGCTTCAACCTCCTCCAGGGGGATGAAGTGGTCAAGACTTTAGCCACACAATACTTCTACATTCGGATCTATGCGGCTCCGGCTACGCTCGGTTTATACGTTTTCCATGGATGGTTCTTGGGCATGCAGAATGCACGATATCCGATGGTCCTCACCATCTTCGTCAATCTTCTGAATATCGTGTTCAACATAGTGTTTGTTCTCCAGATGGGGATGAAGGCTGATGGAGTCGCTCTGGGGACAGTCTGTTCTCAATATTTGGGCCTTGCTCTAGCTGTGGGGTTGTTTCTTTTTAAGTATCGGACTTTTGTTTCTCTGGTCGAATGGAGACAGATCGTTCGACTGGATGCACTAAAGCGCTTTTTTGCCATCAACATCGATATATTTATCCGGACTGTATGTTTGGTTTTCATATATGCCTTCTTTATTTCTGCTTCCGCATCTATCGATTCGTTGACTCTCGCAGCGAATCAAATACTGCATCAGTACATATCCTTGATGTCATACGCTGTGGATGGATTTGCCTTCGCTGCTGAAAGCTTAGTCGGTCGATACATAGGTGCAAAGGACGCCGCACAACTCAGAAAATCTGTACATCACCTTTTTTATTGGGGAATTGGATTTGGTGCATCCTTTGCTTTGGTTTATGGTGTAGTAGGAAGGGATCTGCTGTGGGTTTTCACCGATCAGCTCGAGATCATTCAAGCGGCTCTCCCCTTTATTTGGTGGATAGTGGCCATAAGTGTTGCAGGGTCGGTGGCCTTCATGTGGGATGGCGTATATATCGGCGCAACGGCGACACCCCCCATGCGCAATATGATGCTGGTCTCAACATTGATGATTTTTTTGCCGGCTTATTACTTGACCGTATCGGCTATAGGGAACCATGGCCTCTGGCTAGCGTTGTTGTTGTTTATGGTTGCTCGGGGAATAACCCTCGGCCTCCTCGCCAAGAAACACATCTTCCCCCAATAAAAATAGGGGTCAGGCACCTATTCCCAGGGGTAGCAAAAATTGGTGCCAGGTACATATTTTCTTTATCTTTGAAAAAAACAATCGTTACATCTTTATGAATTGAGCATAAATCTTAAATATTATCTAAATATGAATTTTTTATTCCTGCGGGGCGTAATATAATACGAATGGAGAAAATTTTGACGAAAGGCCAAAAGGCTGTCGATCACACAACGAGGAGACAAAAACGATGACCATCGCTTATTTCGAACCACTTTCACGCGCTTGGCAAAGAATGAAACAAGCTCTTTTCAATCCCTTTAACTTGAACAAATGGTTTGTCATAGGATTCAATGCTTTTTTGGCCGGACTGCTGGACGGCCCGCACGGAAACAGCTCCGTGGGCGATGGAGGAGATGATCTCACGTTCCGTGAATTTCTCAATCTCCCTCACCGTGGTTGGGAGTGGCTCCTAGATAATCCTGGATGGTTCATCGGTATCGTTTTCATCATTGTTTTTCTTATTGTCATTGGTATTGTGCTCACATGGATCAGCTCAAGAGGAAAGATGATGTTTCTAGACAACGTTGTCCATGATCGCGCCGAGATTGCCAAACCCTGGAGACAATACAGCAAGGAAGGGAACTCTCTTTTTGTATGGAGGTTCTGTTTTGGGCTTATCGTCTTTGCGTTTTTTGTACTGCTGGGAATCATATTTTTCACTGCGGCATCCGCTCTTCATGTGCACGATCGATTTACAGGGCCTCTCATTCTTTTCATCGTGGGATGGGCATTTCTCTTCCTCCTTACGATCATTGTGGTCGGGTATATCTCGATCTTTCTGGATAGCTTTGTGGTTCCTCTCATGTACAAAGACAATCTTACCGCTACAAAAGCCTGGGGTCGGTTTCTCACCATCTTCAATAAGCACCCTTTCCATTTCTTGCTTTTTGGACTGTTTATCTTTGTGTTGATGGTCGGATTCGTGATCAGCGTAGTTCTTGCAGGACTCATGACCTGTTGCATCGGATTTATTCTGCTCGTCATTCCATACATCGGCACTGTTGTCACTCTTCCCGTGTGGTACACATTAAGAGCTTTCAGCCTAGAATACTTCGCACAATTCGGTGATGACTACAATGTATTTCCTCTCTCCGAACCAGAGACTTCCAAAGCTATACCTTGAATAAAGTGTTTCCTATTAATGTGAAATTGTTGTAATCTTAGAATTGCTATTTATGTAGGGAAATTAGCCCTCTAAGCAAGAAACGGCACAATGAATCGGATGCAACTCCATAAAAATCAAATAGTTAGTGTGGCCCGTCCACATAAATACAGCATGAAATGAAAAGAAGATTAGAGGATAAGTACGGGATAATAACGACGGTTATTGCGCCGAATACTAGATTCGAGGGCATGATCAACGCCACTGAAGGTGTCCAGATCTCCGGTTATTTCGAAGGCGAAGTTAACAGCCAGAGCCTCGTCTGGATAGGTAAGACCGGAAAGATCGAAGGCAACATCAAATGTCCTTCGGTCATCTCTGAAGGAGAGATCGTTGGAGATATCGAATCCGCAAAACATGTCGAGCTCCGTGCAGAGTGCCGCATGTCCGGAAACATCAGCACAGAAAAGCTCGCTATCGCTGATGGATGTTCTTTCGAAGGCGAGATAAGGATGCCCCAAAAAAGCGATAAACCAGTAAGGTTTACAGAAAAAAGAAAAGACACCCCCACAGAACCATCCACGAAATAGCCACAATTACGTTGTGGTTTTAACAGTTATTCTCTTAGCGGTGCGATTTTGCTAGGCAAATGAGCAACCTAAGCAAAAAAATGTACCTTAAATTGGACGCAACCCTATAAAAATCAAATAGTTAGCGTGGCCCATACCTATAAATACCTGCCCGTCCATATAAATACCTATAAATAGTAAAAAAACTTGACACCTTTAGGGTCTGTACTTATATTTTTATTAGATCAAGGGAAGATAAGCAGACTACGCCAGGAAATTCCCTCCTGCCGAGCAGACCACCAAATAATTAGTGAATTTTTTCAAATCTAAAATTTTTGGAGGTCTCTATGAAAGGTTCTGCAAAATCATTACTCTGTATTGGTGTATCACTCTTCTGTCTGTGTTTTCTTTTCCAAATCAGCTGTCAAAAACAACCCAGAGAAATCCCTGTCACTTCCTATTCCGCCGAAGCCAAAAAACTCTTCATCGAAGCACGGGACAAATACGAATTTCTCCACAGAGAAAAGGCAGATGCTCTCCTCCAAGAAGCCATCGATAAAGATCCCCTCTTTGCACAAGCCCACATTTACAGGATCCTCACCTGTGCAGCAACCGACGAGATCGAAAACGCCGTCGAAAAAGCCACAAAAAATGCCTACAGAGCATCAGAAGGAGAGCAGCTCCTCATAACAGCCTTCAAAGCACACTATTGGGAGAAGAATTATCCAAAGGCTATCAAGGTCTACGATCAACTCAAAGATATGTACCCCAAAGATGCTCGTGTGTGCTGGTTACTCGCCAGAACTTACAGAGATTCGGGAGATAGCGAAAAAGCCATAGAGCAAAACTTAGAAGCCATCGCGATAAACAAAGAGTTTGCCCCTGCACACAAGGACCTCGGTTACAGATATTCAGCCAGAGGAGACTACCAGAAGGCCGAGAAGTACTTCACCAGCTATCTCCAACTCAACCCTTATGAGCCTAATTCTCATGATAGTATCGCCGATCTTTACACAAAAATGGGTCGGTTTGAAGACGCCATCACTCACTATAAAAAGGCTCTGGAACTCGATCCCACGTTCTCCTATTCACAACGAAAGATAGGGATCAACCT
>JASFPP010000152.1:0-10037 GCA_050115915.1 Candidatus Aminicenantota bacterium | reverse complement strand
TACAATTCGTCTTTATAGAATTTGAAGTTTTGGAATGACAAGGAGAGATTTAGATGGGAAAGAACATATATATCGCCACTATGGAACCGCAGAGTGGAAAATCTGTGGTTTTGATCGGCCTTATGGAGATGTTATCCCGGCGGATCCGGGGAATCGGTATTTTTCGGCCGATCGTGCGTGCAGGAAAGAAACACGATGTCTACATCGATCTGGTCAGGAAGAGATATAAATTGAAGTTCGATTATGAGGATCTCTATGCATGCACTCATCAGGAAGCGCGAAATCTTCTCGGCAGTGGTCAGTACGATACTTTAGTCAAACTGATGGTGGATAAATACAAAAGATTGGAACAGCAGTGTGACTTCGTCGTCTGTGTCGGCACAGACTTTACCGGCGTTGCTACAGCCTTTGAGTTCGATTTTAATGCAGATATCGCCAATCAGCTAGACTGTCCTGTTTTATTGGTCGTCAATGGACACGAGAAATCTCCGGAGGATCTTGTGGCTGCAGTGCGGATGTCCCGCGAGGCCTTTCAAGAACAAGGCTGCAAAGTGATTGCCACAGTGGCCAATCGTATAGAGGAAGCTAACCTAGATGCTGTGACCGAACAGCTCCGTGGGAAGTCGATTGATCTTGGACCTGTTTACACTCTGAAGGAGGAGCCTGTGTTGGCCTTTCCCTCAGTTCGTGCTATCGCACATGAGTTAGGTGCGCGTTTTCTCATAGGTAAAGGGAGAACGCTCAACAGAGAAGTGAAACAATACAAGGTGGCGGCTATGCAGTTGCGTCATATTTTGCAACGTATGGAAGACGGCGATCTGATCATCACTCCAGGTGACCGCGTAGATGTGATCCTGGGAAGTATTATGACATTGTACTCGGATAAAGCACCCAATATTGCCGGTCTTATCCTGACCGGTGGATTGGAACTTGAATCTCATGTCAAAAAGATGATTGAAGGGCTGAAAACGCCGTGTTTTCCCATCATGTCGGTCGAGACGGACACTTATACAACAGCTATGAATGTGAGTGCCGTGCATCCAACGATCTCTGCCGAGAATGAACGTAAGATCGCTTTAACGCTAGGGCTTTTCGAGTCCCGTGTGGATCTTCCTGAACTGGAAAAAAGCATTGAAGTGGTCCGCTCGATGCGCGTATCACCCATCATGTTCGAGTATGAGTTGATCGAACGAGCGAAGTCCGACCGGAAACACATCGTGTTGCCCGAAGGAAATGAAGAACGGATCCTGCGGGCGGCAGAAATTCTGATGAGGCGTGATGCTGTAGAACTAACACTCTTGGGTGAAAAGGAGGAAATTCAAAAAAAGATCGCATCATTCGGTTTGGATCTGGGGAAGGTCCATGTGGAGAATCCGATGCATTCGGACAAGCTGGATGATTTTGCGGATACATACTATAAGTTGCGTCAGCATAAAGGGATTTCTCGAGAATTCGCTTATGACATGATGACGGATGTCACTTACTTCGGCACGATGATGGTCCACAAGGGATTGGCTGACGGAATGGTCTCGGGAGCTGTGCACACCACACAGCATACTGTCCGTCCGGCTTTCGAGTTTATTCGCACACAGGAAGGCTATTCAATCGTTTCCAGTGTGTTTCTCATGTGCTTGGAAGATCGCGTTTTGGTCTATGGCGATTGTGCGGTCAATCCCAATCCCAATCCTGCACAACTTGCGGACATTGCGATCGCTTCCGCAGAGACCGCAAGCTTATTCGGGATCGAACCGCGTATCGCCATGTTGTCCTATTCCACAGGAGAGTCCGGAGAGGGGGAGGATGTCGAGAGGGTAAAGGAAGCCACTCGGCTTGCAAAGGAAAGGAGGCCAGATCTCAAGATAGAGGGGCCGCTCCAGTACGATGCCGCCATCGATTCCAGTGTTGCGGCGACCAAAATGCCAGATAGCGAGGTCGCCGGCCACGCAACGGTCTTTATATTTCCGGATTTGAACACGGGGAATAACACATACAAAGCTGTACAGCGTTCGGCCAATGCTGTGGCCATTGGCCCTGTACTCCAAGGACTTAACAAACCTGTAAATGACCTGAGCCGTGGGTGTACGGTCACAGACATCGTTAACACCGTGGCAATCACTGCAATACAAGCCCAGGCCAGGAAGAAAGTGTCATGAAGGTCCTCGTTATAAACTCAGGAAGTTCTTCCATCAAGTATCAGCTTTTCGATATGGAGGATAAAACAGTCCTTGCCATGGGATTACTGGAGCAGATCGGCGAGAAAACGAGCCGTCTGAGACACAAAACCCGTCAGAGAAACGGCGAGATGGAAGCCTTGGTTCAAAACGAGCCTGTGGCCGATCATGTCCAGGGCTTTGACAGAATCATGGATGTCTTCGCCGCGACCGGAGCGTTGAAGGATTCCGATGTCCTTTACGGAATCGGCCATCGCGTGGTTCATGGAGGAGAGGCATTCCACGAACCGACATTGATCACAGACACTGTTATTGAAACTATTCGCAAACAAATTTCTCTTGCTCCTCTCCATAACCTGCCCAACCTTCTGGGAATCGAGGTGACTGTCGAGCGAAGACCCGAAATCCCCCAAGTGGCCGTGTTCGACACAGCCTTCCATCAAACGATCCCGCCCCACGCTTATTGGTACGCATTACCCTATGAGCTTGCGGATTCTCTCCATATCCGCCGATACGGATTTCATGGGACCTCTCATCAATATGTGTCCAAAGCTGCTGCACGCTATCTCCAACGTCCGCTCGAGGAATTGAATCTTATCACATGCCATTTGGGAAACGGAGCCAGTATCTGTGCCGTCCGGGATGGCAAGAGTGTCGACACATCCATGGGAATGACACCTCTAGAAGGTCTTATTATGGGGACGCGTTCCGGTGATGTTGATCCCGCGGTTGTTTTTTATCTCAACCGCAAAACAGGCAAGTCTATAGACGATTTAGACGCCCTCCTCAACAAGGAGAGCGGAATGAAGGGCATCTGTGGTGTAAACGATATGAGGGAGATCGAGGAATTTGCTGCAGCCGGTAATGAGAGGGCCCGTTTAGCGCTAGACATGTACTGCTATCGCCTCAAAAAGTATATCGGCACTTATGCAGCCATTTTAGGCCAGGTGGATGCTCTCATATTCACTGCAGGCGTTGGGGAAAACTCCGATCTTGTGCGAGCCAGAGCCTGTGAAGATCTATCCTCTCTTGGGATTTTCCTCGATGAGCGAAAAAATAGAGACTGCCCCTCTGGTCTCGCTGAAATTCAAGCTGGGAATAGCCCGGTAAAGATTCTTGTCGTTCCCACCAATGAAGAGCTCGAGATCGCCGAACAGACGGTCACTTGTATTCAAGGA
Organism: Candidatus Aminicenantota bacterium; assembly: GCA_050115915.1. Lineage (GTDB taxonomy): Bacteria > Acidobacteriota > Aminicenantia > Aminicenantales > Aminicenantaceae > WTAW01. The sequence goes on along the minus strand of JASFPP010000152.1, from coordinate 6,688 downwards.
AACAAGAGCCCATAGACTCCAATTTTTCCAGCATGGGTTTACTCTATTCCCGATTCACAAAGATTTGACTCTTCCAATATTAATTGGTACTGTCTCCCTGTACCGGGTATACGGAGGGAAAAATGGATCAACAAGTGGAACAATCTACAGAAAACCAAGATTTAAAAAAGAATGTTCTGGATAAACGGCTCGATTCTATCGGCTGGGCCTTATTCCTTATAATGATCGGTGGGCTTTGGCTTGCACCAGAAGGGACTGTTCCTGAGGGGACATGGCTCATCGGGACTGGAATTATCATTTTGGGTCTCATGGCCGTGAGGTATCTCAATGGCATCAGGCTCAGCGGCTTCTGGCTTGTGCTGGGAATAGCCGCACTTGCTTTCGGTATCAGCAGCGTGTTTGGTCTTAATATACCCGTGCTCCCCATTTTGATCATCATCATAGGGCTAAACATAATTCTTAAGCCGTTGATTCAGAAGAAATAAAATCTTTATTTTACTCAAATTTATTCTGTTTCAAAGAGGGTTATCATGTCATTGACAGTGAAAGAAAAAGAACTCGTCAATATAGGAGCGTCTGTCGCGACCGGATGTAAACCATGTACGAACTATCATTTCAAAAAAGTTCGTGAAGCCGGTGCTTCGGATGAAGAGATCAAGGATGCAATCACGTTTGCAATGCTGGTCCGAGATAGCGCCAAGGAGATCATGGAGAATTATGGACTTCAGCAAATGGATATAGCGAAAAAGGAGGATGACTCAGAATACATCGAAGGCACTACCCGGATCAAAGAATTGGTCTCCGTAGCTGCGGCTTATGCCGTGAATTGCACCACAAATCTCAAAAAACACATGGATGCGGCTCGAGCTGTTGGAATAACAGAAGGAGAAATCGAGGCCGTACTGCATGCGGCATCGTTCATCCAGGGTGAAGCAGCCTATTATGTCGATCAGATCGTCAAGCTCAAGAGAAAAAGCGATGAGCTGGAGAAACTTCTGGACGAGCTCAAGGCCACTCAGGCACAGTTGGTTCAGTCCGAGAAGATGGCTGGATTGGGTAAGGTCGTTGCCGGTTTCGTCCATGAATTGAATACCCCAATCGGAGCGATCAAAGGAGCCGTGGATGTCTATGCACGTTCGATATCCAATATCCAGAGCTTGCTCGAAGAAAGCCAAAGCATCGATGAGATAAAAAGAAGCGACCAGCTTCAGAAGTCCATTAAATCTCTCGAAGACAACATCAATGTGACTGTAGCTGCCTCTGAACGAATCGCGAATATTACAGATAGCTTAAAGAGTTTTGCAAGGCTTGATGAATCGGCCTTCCAAAAAGCCTGCATCCACGAGGGTTTGGATAGTGCATTGACTTTGCTGGAGAGCGAGACCAAAGAGCGGATAAAGATCGAGAAAGATTATGGTTCCGTTCCGATGATCTATTGTTATCCGGGAGAGTTGAATCAGGTGTTTATGCATCTACTGACAAATGCTGCTGAGGCAATAAGAGGAAAAGGCACCATCAGGATCAGGACATTCGTCGATGACGAAAACGTCCATGTGGAGATTACTGACACAGGAATCGGCATCTTGCCCGATCAAAAAGATGGAATATTCGAGCCGAATTTTAGGAAGGATGGATCACGGGTCAAGGCCGGATTAGGCTTGTTCACGAGCTACAACATTGTGCAGAACCACAAAGGTCATATCGAAGTGGAGAGCGATGTTGGAAAAGGGAGCACGTTTAGGGTTATTCTTCCTAAAGATTTTAATAAAAAGGAATATCGTAAACTTGAAGGAGAGCCAGCGAGTCCGGCTCATAGATGCGAACAGATGGAGAAAGCAGAGTCATCTGCCCATCTTTGTGAACAGCTAGAAAAAGAGGAAGCCAAATCATCAGATCATAGATGTGCACAAATGGAGAAAGAGGAAAAGAAGTAAGCCTTGTATAAATTCAGTCAAATATCCCTTTCATATTGTTGACTCTGTATTCTATAAATACATTCTTTTCTTCGAATTCAGCAATGACCCCTATAGAGTCGTCGAAAAATATAACATCCCTCAGATCAGGAATTTTCGCCGACGGAAGGATGGTGTAGATACAGGAGCCATCCCTATCAAAGACATCGATCTCGATTGATTCCAGGCCTGTAGTTCTCTGAACGGCCAGGTGTCCCTTAGGAAGAATCTCGATTCCCATAATCGCATTTAATGTGTAGGGGAGTTGGTCTTTGCCCTGTTGTTTGGCCTCCACAGGAAGTCGAGGTGCGATCATCTGAAGGATGCTTTCTTTCTGTTCTTCATCCAGGGGAATGTTTTTATGGTCTTTATGGATGACCAATCGTGTGGCCCCGTCAGTATTTTTCGAGTGGATTTTGTATTCTCTATTGTTGCAGACATAAATGAATCCAGAATTTCGGTCATAGGCGTGGTGGATATCAGCAGCTACGAGAGGGGAGGTGGAGGCAATGGCCGGCCCCTCCTGCTGCTCGGTCCGGATTCGAAAAATTCCAGCGTCTTTATCCTCATAATGCACTGTGAGGAATTCTTCCTTTGAATTTATGAGTGCGGAGACTCGTCTGCGGTCTTGGCCTTGTGTTCCTTCTCGGTAGCTTACGGTTAAAAACCTGTCTTCGTCAACGACTTGAGTTCGAAGGTAGAAATTCCGGAATGTCCGGAATAGCCACTCATTAACATACTGCCCATCCGGTGTATATTTGGCGATCTTCATAGGCCAATTCCCTATGACCCAGATAAAATTATGGGCGATCTGAATATCACCGAACCTGGGGAATTCACCCGGCCCTTGTCCTTTTCTAAGGAACTGAGTGATTAGCTTACCACTCAAATCAAACTTAAATACCCTGACATTACGGCTGTCAGCCAAATATAGATTTCCTGTTTTGTCTTTCTTTGCCATTTGGAAGAGGGGCGGCTCCTCTGTATCGATATCCAATGGATCGATACTGAGTACTTCAGCGACCTCAAGAGAAATTTTCCCTTTTGCAGGTTCCAGGGTGTTGTATATGTGCTCTATTCCATCGATAACTTCACTCCTGACCGTAGGGCTCTTTTCAATCCTTTTACAGCTGATGAAGAAAAGGGCCATAATAAGAGTTGAAAACAGAATCAAATGTTTCCGCATCATTTTCTCTCCTTAATAGCGTTATATCATATTTTAAACTCGGTTTGACACAACGACATTCATTATGAAATTATACACGCCAGATGGTTGTCGATTGGAGGTTATCATGTTGAGAATGAGCGGATGTTACAAAGCAGCCTGCCTGATATTCATGATCTATCTCTTGATCTGTTGCGGGACACAACAAGATGAGGGGAAGGCACAGCTGTTTTCCCTTGCGAAAGTCTTGACTGTAGATACAGAAAACGAACAGCTAGCTGAGATGGGGCTGACCGATATCAGTCACTTTGATATCGACTCGGAAGGGAAAATATTCATCGTTAATCCCAAAGCCAAAGAAAATTATATCTTCATGTTGAATAACGAAGGAAATTTGATATCTAAATTTGGGAGTGGGGGACAGGGCCCGGGAGAACTTCAATCTCCCAGGGAGTTAGCCATCTCAAAACAGGATGAGATTTTTATCACGGATCGGGGAAAGGTTGTCGTATTAAGCAACGCCGGTCAATTCATAGAAGAATTTCGAATCGACAATGAGTATCAAAAAGTCATTCCTTTGGATAAAGATAGGTATTTGGCCATAGCCGTAAAGATGAACGAAGACCTATCCCAGTCCTTTCAAGTGATATTGTGTTCGTCTGGATTCGAAGAGCTCAAAACTCTGGATAGCTCAAAAATCGAGAGTTTTAAAAAAGCAACCAAAGTCAATATCATTCCAACGCTTCTGTATTGGGAGGCATCGGAAAATCAAATCTATACTGGGAATACGGATGAATATGAAATTCGGGTGTTCGATTTTGAAGGTGAATTGTCGAGACGTATTCAAAAAGAACATGAGATTGTATCGCTGTCTGATGAAGATAGAGAGGAATATGAACAGCGATTACAAAAATATCCGCCTGAAATAAGGGGGAGTTTTTTCATCCCTGATGCGTTCCCTCCCTTTAAAAACATCGTTGCATTGGGTGATAAGTGGCTGTTCATTCAAACCTATGAGGAGACCGACAATGGAAATTCTCTGTACGATATCTTTGATGCATCCGGAAAATTCATTGGCAGAACTGAACTTGAAGGCTATCGGGTGAAATTCAAAGGGGACAAAGTCTATTGCCTCAATCAAAAAGATAGCGGATATAAAGAACTTGTTGTATATGAGATGATATGGGATTGATAACACAAAAAACCATGTTTTGAATTGGTTTCAGTTTTTTTAGGTTATTTTTAGTCAAAAATGTCAACCGAGCGTCAAATTTCTGCCTCATAAAAACGGATTTTATTGGCAAATATTGATTGTTTCTGGCAGCGTGTTCAATACTGCTTAGAAGATTCACTTTGTTTTATTTAAAAGGTAACTTGTTTGCTTCCAAAAGTTTTTAAACCCTTTTTGTTTTTGCTACGTCTCATTATATGAGAGCAATTTATAGTCATAGAGACTTGAGTAAAAACCCAAATAATAAATGAGGGTAAATACAATGGATAAACAAAAAATAAACCAAAGCCGTAGAAGTTTTATTAAGAAGGGAGCAGCTAGTCTTGCCGGTGTATCAATGATTCCTCTAATTTCTAAGGCAGATAAAGAAGCAAAAATAATTCAGGAAAAAAGCAAGTCGAAAATGATAATTCGCACTCTCGGAAAAACCGGAATAAAGCTTCCGATTGTTAGTATGGGGTCATTTCAGTATGCCAATTTAGTTGAAATTGCTCTTGATTTAGGAATAGTACACATTGATACTGCCGCTGCTTATCAAAATGGAAATCATGAGAGAATGCTCGGAGAAGTTTTTAAGAATAGACCCCGGGATTCTTTTGTAATTGCCACAGCCAATAACACACAAAGCTATTTTGATAAAAAGACAGGATTACTTAGAAAAGGGGTAAAGACAGAATTTCTTATAAACGATTTTGAGGGCAGCCTAAAACGACTTGGTTTAGACTATATTGATATTTATTACCTTGGTGTTTTAGAGAACAAAACAACTACGTTATTTGAACCTTTTTTGAAAATTATGGAAAAATTTAAAAAAGAAGGTAAAACAAGGTTTATAGGTGTTACTACTCATAATAATGAACCGGAGGTGATTAGAGCTGCCGTTGAAAGTAAAGTATATGATGTGGTTTTAACGTCTTATAATTTTCGACAAAAACACAAAGAAGAGGTTAAAAAAGCAATAGCTTATGCAGCTAATGCAGGTCTTGGGATTGTTGCCATGAAAACACAAGCAGGTGTATATTGGGATAAAGAGAGAAAGAATATGATAAATATGAAAGCTGCCTTAAAATGGGTATTGCAGAACGAGAATGTTCATACTGCGATTCCCGGTTTCAATTCTTATAATGAGATAGTTGAAGGTCTATCGGTTATGGATAATTTAACTTTAACACCGAAGGAAAAAGAGGACCTCAAAATTGGAGATGAAATGGGCTTTTCAGGTCTTTACTGCCAGCAGTGTGAGAAATGTATTTCTCAGTGTAAATGGAATTTTGATATTCCTACTCTAATGAGAAGCTATATGTATGCTTATGGATATAAGAATCCTTTAAAGGCAAGAGAGACAATAGAACAGGTAGATTTCTCTCGTATTGGCTGTAACGATTGTTCTGTTTGCACAATTAACTGCACTATGGGATTTGATGTTAGAGAAAAGGTGTTAGATATCATAAGGATAAAAGATATTCCGAATGAATTTTTAGTATGATGAATCAGTTATAATATCTTTACTTTTTAATAATCTAGTAAGTAGTGTTCACAAATGAAGAAGATAGAAGAAAATGTAAAGCAGAAGTCTTAAATTTCTGAATCAATTCGAACCTCCTTCTAAATTTTAATATTTCTCAAAGGACATTCTTAAGTTGATATGGGTTTGCTGGATGAAGCTAGAAGGACGACGGATCAAATCGAGAATGCCTTGGGGCGTACTATCGTCATTCCACTCCCTTCATTCTATGGGCTCTGGTTAACAAATCTGCATCCCATTTCAGTCAAGGTTTGGGAGTAAAGGCGCGGATTCTATCTGCTTGTTGGGCTTTTCAATTGCCTTTGAAGAGATGATGTCCCAGCTTCATTTGATCTTCGTCCCAGCGTTTAATCAAATAATGTTTTTCACTCTCGAATACACGAACGATACTTTCAAAATATTCTTCACATTCTTTCGTTTCCATATGAACGGTTTTGTTCACAAATGATAGAATCCGCGAATGATAAAAAGGAACCATGGCTTCGATCACTTGCTCGCGTGGAATTTTATTATTTCGGTACGCAATGGAGAAATTGAATAAAATTCTGGCCCATAAATCGCTGGGATAATAAAATTGATCTTGAGATTTTTTTTTAGCTTTGCTCACTTCAATCAGCTCTGGTTGGGAGACAATTGTCTCCCAGAGCTCTCCATATGTGTCAAATCCCGTCAGGAAACTTTGATACAGAGCATCTTTATTAACTTGTACGTCTGGAGGTTTTTCGTCGATGCCGAGACCAAATCCAAAGATACTGCTGGGGAGACTGCTTGAAGTATCCTTCCAGAAATACTCAAAATCAATCATTAGGTCGAAA
>JASFPP010000151.1:0-10142 GCA_050115915.1 Candidatus Aminicenantota bacterium | reverse complement strand
CCCTGGAACCGACGCAGTGGATCCAGGCTATTTTATGGGGATGCTTTTTGTCTGAAGGGCGCAATATCTCGCCCTCATGGGGTCCAGTGGCACAGAGGAGCCGCTCGAAGTCAAGACTGGTGACCACGTTTGCCATCTTTCCATAGCCGTAGTCGCCACGGAGGTTCGGATCGAATGTCTCATATCCGGGAGACAGAACGATCGCCCCGACATTGACATCGATTTTCTCTGCCTCTTGGTTAAAATCTATAGCATCATGCTTACAGACACCCTGGCAGATCGTACATTTTTTGTCTTTAAGGTTCAGGCAGTTTTCATCGATATAAGTGACAAGGGGAACGGCTTGAGAGAAATAGATGTGGATGGCCTTATTGGACGACAGGTTTTGATTGAACGGATCAGGGACATTGACGGGGCAATACTCGACACAAACAGTACAACCTATACATTTGTTCTCGATAACGTATCTGGGCTTTTTAGTCAGGGATACCGTGAAGTCGCCCGCTTCTCCTACTACGCTGTCGACTTCTGTATAGGTCAGGATCTCGATGTTGGGATGCCTGTCGCATTCGATAAACTTGGGCGATTCGATACACATGGAGCAGTCATTCGTGGGAAAGGTCTTATCGAGCTGGGCCATCTTGCCGCCGATGGTGGGTGATTTCTCGATCAGGTAAACCTTAAAACCTGCATCAGCAAGGTCAAGAGAGGCCTGAATCCCGCTGATCCCTCCACCCACGACCAAAACATCTCCAATATTCTGTTCTACGAAGCTTTTTCGAAGCTGTTCCATTCGTTCTTTGTTCACAAGCTCTTTGTCCACGTCTCTCTACCGTTTTCAGGTTTGACAGACTTTTCCTCTCCGGATTCTGCCCGGCAAGCTATATTTCACCTAAACAATTCATGTTGTTTGCTGAAAAGCCAAGCCGCTCCGGGTGGGAATACACAGAGAGACGGCTTCCTCGTGCATGTCCAACAAGTGTAATGCCCAGATCACGGGCAAGCGAAACAGCACGCCCTGTCGTCGAATGCCTTGAAACAACCACAGGGGCCTGCATCTTTGCTGCCTTGAGTAACATCTCGGACGATACACGACCAGTACAAAGGAGCATCCGGTCTCTTGTCGATAGTCCTCTCAATAGACATTCGCCCTGGATCTTGTCCAGTGTGTTATGCCTTCCGATATCCTCTGCCACGACCAGCAGGTTCTTTGTATCGGAGAGAGCCGAAGTGTGCACGCCACCGCATAGCCGGTAGAGCGCCATCTGTTTTTGAAGCTGCTTCATCAGCGATAGCACTTCCTTCGGTGTCGCCCTGAGGTCCGAATCGACCCTCTGACCCTGAGTTTTGAAGGTTATTCCGCCACCGCACCCGGAGGTGAGTGTCCGCTTTGTCGGCAATTCGTACGCGGGATCACTCAACATCACATCGGCCAGCGATTCCTCCTCACACATCCGCAGGCTCTTTATGTCGTCCATGCCCGTGATAATCCCCTCTATGAACAGGAATCCAAGCACAAGGCCATTCAGCTTGGTCGGAGTGCACAGGATGGTGACCAGTTCCTGGCTATTGACATAGATGGCGAGCGCCATCTCGCTCGGCACGTGAGCGGAGATTCGGCCCCATCCCTTGCCCGAAAAGTGATTGGCATCGACATCCGGTACGACACCTTTCGGATCATATGTGCCGACCGCTTTTTGCATGTTTCCTCCCTTTGTCCCCTAAATCACTTCCTCGATGATCTCTGTGATGTCCTTAACTTCGATGACTTCGCTATCCTTCAGGTTCAACCGGCTGTCCTCAAAATTGGTGATGCAGTAGGGGCAGGAAGTCACCAGCACTTCAGCCCCGACCTCCACAGCTTGTTCGACCCTGAGATCGGAGAATCGCTCGCCCTTTGGGGTTTCCATCCAGATTCGTCCTCCACCCCCTCCGCAGCAGAGGCTGTTTTCCAGTGAGTCGGCCATCTCGATAAGTTCTATTCCTGGTATTTTCTTCAGGGCCTCACGGGGTTCGTCATAGATGCCATTGTGTCGCCCCAGGTAACACGGATCATGATAGGTCACTTTTTTCTTGTACTCTTTGGTGAGGTCGAGCTTTCCATCGCGAATAAGCTCGAACAGATATTGGGAGCTATGGACCACCTCGAAGCTCACCATAAATTCAGGATACTCGTTTTTAAACGTGTGATAGCAGTGAGGAGAGGAAACGAGGAGCTTCTTCACCCCGTTTTCAATAAATGTTTTGATGTTTTCCCTGGCCAGGCGTTTGAACAATTCCTCATTACCGGTCTTTCGGATACTTTCTCCGCAGCAATTCTCCTTGGAACCCAGTATCCCAAAATCTGTATCCGCTGAGTTTAGGATATGTGCTGTGGCTCTGGCGACTTTCATTAGCCTTGGATCATAACAGAGGTAGCAGCCGGGAAAATATAGATATTCCGTTCCTTCGGTGAAGGTTTTGACCGATAGACCTTCAGCCCATTCAGCCCTCTTTGTCCGCTCTTCATTCAGGGGATTGCCATCGCCGGAGAGGCTTGCGCTTATGGCAGAAACCGGTTTGGCCGAGGCAGGGAAGACACCGTATTCCGTGGCGATCCTCCGCAAAGCGACGCCAGATTCTATCTGTTTGACATCCCTGGGGCACTGCTGGGGGCATATGCCGCAGGTCGTACACAGCCACATGTCTTCCGCTTCGATCTCGGTCAAACCGAACGCAGCCTGCCGGACGATCTTGCGCATACTAAAGGTTCTGACCCGATTCCAAGGACAGACGGCATCGCACAATCCACATTGATAGCAGAGCTTGAAAGCTTCCCCACCGCTCTCTTTGATGACTTCTATGATCTCTTTGTCAGGCACTGCCGTCTTCATCGTTTTTTTTCGATCCTCTTCGTTCGTTTTATATTATGGGCTCTTCTTCGACATGGACATTCGGGCAATCGCATCCATGATTTTTTGTAATCCATATTTGTTGGCCAGTGATTCCAATCCGATCTCCATCTCCTCGCGCTTGGCCTCTTCCTCCTCGATCTCCTCCTCCCTTTCCTCATAAGTCAGCGCATCCGACAAGCACCACGTGACGCACATCGGCTCATCCAAAGGCGGATCGCTTTCACACATATCGCATTTCAGTGGGAGGCCGGAATCGGGTTCCTTAAAAACATCCCTGGCCGGGCAGGAGACCCCGCAGAAGCTGCACTCGTCATATTCCTTTCCGTTGATTGTATAGGTATGTCTTCCGGTACATTCGGCCGGAGTATAATCCCCGGCACGTATCGGGACATAAACATCACGGATTGGATCATGGATCACGCGAATTCGAGACCGTGCCGGATTATTGCTGCTGTATTTTGGTGCAGAGTGAAAGACAGAGCAGGCGACCTCACAGGCCCGGCAACCGTTGCATTTATCCAGATCGACCTTGATTATTTTAACGATTTTCTTTTTTGTTGCGCTCACTAGGATTCCACCTTTTCGTTCTGTTTCTTTTCAGTTTTGTTATGTTTCTTCTCTGTTTCTAAAGAATTCTCTTTGTTGTTTTTTGTTCCTACTTTTGATGAGGTTTCTTTGGGTGGCGTATCTTCACTATTTGTCAGGATCCCTCTTTGAATAAAATCTTCGTACACATAATCCAAACCCAATTCATGGAGAGAGTCTTTTGTTGGAATACCCTCATTATTCCACCCCTTGAATTTGTAATACGTATCTAAGAGCTTCTTTTCGAGTTCGGGAAACCTTTTTTTCCAGTGGTTCTCCGGGGGCTTCTCGTCTTTTCTTCGCATGCCTTTTCTGATATTGATGGCCCTCACCAATGTGCGGTACCTCTTAGCTGCTTGGGTCAGTTTGTCCTCATCCATTTCGATCCCGGCCCCTGCTGAGATAAACTTCGGGTAATTATGAATATGATAGGGGGGTTTCAGGGGAAACGAGGATAATCCCGCACACATCCCGAGGGCGTCATCGATGTAGTGCATCCTCTCTTGCCAGTCTACGATATCGCAACACATTTCGACAGTTGGGTAGTAGGGGAATGACTTTTCTCCCCGCAGTTCCCAGTCCAGGAAATATTGCTTGAACTTTTCATCAGGAACCTGGATCCAATCCTTGACGAACTCTTCTCTTTCCTCTCTTGTAGGAAAAGGCATCTGGGGGAACTGTCCTTCGATCTGTGTGATGTTTATCTTCTCGCCTGTTGAATACATGAGGAAATAGATGGGATTCAGCATGGACAACTTCAGAGGCATTTGTTCATGTTTCTTGATGTTGTTGTGAGCGTACTCTTCGGCGCCCTTTCCGATCTCTTTGGCAGCCCAATACGTCCCGTTAGCCAGAACATCTCCGATCCCCTCCCGCCTGGCAATCCTGTCGAGGAGCCAAAAAAATTTCTCATCATTATCGGAGGGCAATCCCGGCATATCGTTGTCCGATAAAATACCGTTTTCATAGAGTTCGAGGGCGAAGGCCATAACTTGGGGGGTTGAAAAAGCGTCCACACCATACTCCGTCGCCCGTTGAGCGATCCTGAGGCCGAAATCCAGGTCCGACATGGCCGCCATGGTATACGTCAGCTTCGAGAAGCATTTCATCATGTATGTTTTAACACCTGGCATGGAGATCGTTGCGGCGCATTCTAACGAGCAGTTATAACAGCTGATGAGCCGCACTTGTGCCTTTTCCATGGTCTCTGTCCACGCCTTTTCGACTTCCTCCGTCCAAAAGTCTCTTCGGCGGACGCGAGAATTCCCCCACATGAAACTCTCTGTGTGCCACTTTTCATCATGGATTTTCATCTCTTGAGGTGATCCAAGCCTGGCTAGAATGGGCATGACCCCAGGGATCGGCTTTTCTTCCCTGACTTTTATGTAATCCAGTACTTCATTGCAAAGCTCCATGAATTTATCCGGTTGGGCAATATTGATGTCCCCTGTTCCCCGAACAGCGACCGCCTTCAGTCCCTTATCGCCCATAACAGCCCCTATGCCGCCCCGGCTGGCACTGGATTTGCCCTGCTCGATAGAGGCAAAATAAACCCTGTTTTCGCCGGCCAGGCCGATGGCAGCCACCTGCGCTTTGGGCTCATTCAGCTCCTGCCGGATAATTTCTTCTGTCTCGAGAGCGCCTTTGCCTTGCAGATGGGAAGCATCGCGGATTTCGACTTTGTCATTGTGTATCCACAAATAAACCAGTTTGGGGGACTTGCCGCGAAAGATCACTTTATCGTAGCCGGCATATTTCAATTCCGGAGCCCAAAATCCTCCCATCATCGAAAAGACCATGAGCTTGGTCTGAGGCGAAATGGTCGTGACAATGGTCCGATTGCAGCCGGTAGCCGGTGTCCCACATAAAAGGCCTGCGGAAAATATCAATAGATTATCCGGAGAAAAAGCATCAAATTCAGGAGGAACCCTGTCCCACAGTATCTTGGCGTTCGTACCGAGCCCCCCAAGATAAAGCTCGGTCTCTTTTGGATCTGTTGTGACTCTCTCGATGCTTCCCTGGGTGAGATCGATCTCCAGATTATAGCCTGTCTCAGCGTACCTCATTTTTATTCCCTTTTATTCATTAATAGGTATTTTACTTGTCATGAATGTCGCACCTTATGTCTTCAATTCCTTCTCGAGAGGAATCATGTTCAGCATGTTGAAATCCAATGATTTGAAGAACGAGATCAGATCGCCCGTATACCATTCCGCCATTGTCCTTACTCTTTTGATCCCTCTCCGTTCGAAATGCTCGAGGAGAGCCTCTCCCAATTTTCGCCCTATTCCCCGTCTTTGAAAATCGGGATCGACGCCCAAAATTCGGATCCATCCGGTTTTTTCTGCGATGCCGAATTCCCAGATCCTTATTTCACCGATGATGAATCCTACGATGCTTCCATCAAGCTCTGCTCCTAGACTTAGCATCGGATCGCTGCGCTCGATATTGTATCGCGTGGCCTCTTTTAAATACTCCATGCGTTCTTCATTGATGATCCCCAGCTTCTCTTCGATCCGTTTTTCAATCCTCACGATATCTTTGATGTTTTCCAAGCTGAGTGGCCGTATCTTCACTCCGGCGCTGGCTTCTTTCCACAGTTTCGTTCGGCCGACAGTCCTGTGCATCACAAGCTTTTTGGCCTCCAAGATCTGAAGATATTTACTGACTGTGTGCCTCACAAGGTTCAATTTTTTCGCGATCTCATCCACCTGTATCCCATCCGGAGACTCTTTGAGAAGGGACAGGATCTCTTTTTCGGCTTCAGCTTTACTCATCCTTGCCCTTTATGGTTACCATAAAATTACAATGAGACAACAAAAAAAATTGTGTCAAAACCTAATTTTTCCCTGAATCATCTCGATTTCGGTTGTTTCTAGTGTCCCTTGTGAGGACAATAAAATATTTCATGGTAACCAATATTTGTTACTAATATAGGTATAAATGGGGGTATTGTCAAGCAGTAAATCCAGATAATCTACCTGAGTATGAGCCTTTTTTCTGTGTTGCCTACGGAGCGGAACGATTATACTGGTTCGAAAGGGACGACGAGGACGAATTCACTTTTGTACGATCATATAACAAAAATAACAGGATGGGAAGATCGAGGGCCGCAGGTCATTTTTGCGCTTGTATCGGCTTAGTGTAGACGACCTCACCCCCGATAACGGTCATTTCCGGTTCGATCTTCCAGATGTCCTCAGCCGGGATGGTCATGTAATCCACAGGAATAACAACAAAATCAGCGATCTTTCCGACCTCGATAGATCCCAGGGTGTCCTCCGCAAACATAGCGTAGGCACCGCCCATGGTTGCTGCCCGCAAGGCTTCTTCTCTTGTCATTGCTTGCTCGGGAATCCAGCCACCAGGGGGATTGTTATTCCTATCCTGTCTGGTGACCGCAGCATGCAAAGTGTAAAATGGATTGTAGGGAGAGACAGAATAATCAGTCCCTGTTGCCACCACAACACCGAGATCCAACAAGGTGCTCCAAATATAGGCAAACTTTAAACGCTCTGGTCCCATCCTGGCTTCGGCAAAGTGCATATCCTCGGTCGCATGCAGCGGCTGCATGGAAGCGACAATGCCCAGCTCGGCAAGTCTGGGGACGTCTGCAGCGGTGAGGACCTGACAATGCTCGAGAGCGAACCTGGCCTTTTTCCCATCTATTCCGGTTGCCTTGAGGGCTCTTTCATAGGCGTTGATAGCGACACGATTAGCCCCATCGCCAATGCAATGGATCCTCATGTTGAAACCGATTTTTAGCAATTCGGTTGCAGATTTTGCTATTTGGTCTTCACTCTGCCGAGGTTCCCCATGATAGCCTGGATAGTCGCTATATTCTTCGAGAAAAAGCGCACCCCTGGACCCTAAAGCCCCATCAGCAAAAGCTTTGACTGAACGGACAAAATATTTGTTCTTATGGTTTAATGGTTTTCCCAGTTTTTTGGCTGCACTTTCTCTCACCATCTCGTTGATCCTTATCCGGAGCAATCCCACATCGTAAAGCTTAATGCGTCTTTGAACCTCATCATAGCCCGTCATGCTGGCCCCATGGATTGTCGTCAGTCCACTGGCTATGGCTAATTGGGTTCCTTCCACCAGGTTACGGCTTATTTCATAATCTGTCATCGGCGGCAAGGGGGGGATAAGCTTTGTTAATTCCCGAGGAGCCCTTTCGACGAATTCTCCTGTGGGCTCCCCATTTTTGTCCTTTTTAATATGGCCACCCTCAGGATCTGGAGTGTCGCGGGTGATACCGGCAAGTTCCAGAGCTTTGCTGTTGGCGCCGCTCCCGTGTGTGTACCGGATAATAAAGACTGGATTATCAGGGGCTACGGCATCGATAAGCTCTTTGCGGAATACAGGTGGATCCCAAACGTCTGACATCCAACCACTTAATACAAGCCACCGCGGCTCAGGCCCCGGCCGCATCCCCTTCCCCGTGGCCAAGCAATTCTTTATCACTTCCTGCATTCGCTCGACAGAGGCCCACTCACCGATTTTTGCTCTGATGTCCGGAGTTCGTGGATACAATTCTCTTTCCCCGTACCGGATGTGGACATGGGCATCATGTAATCCGGGGATTACCGTTTTGCCTTTGAGGTTGAAAACATAGGTTAGAGGGCCAATACAGGCTTTAACTCCAGCATCATCACCCACGTAGATGAACTGGCCATCCTTTACTGCAAAGGCAGAAGCTGTACTGAATTCGTCATCGGCGGTATATATCTTCCCATTGACGTATACTCGATCGGCCTTTTGAGGTTCACTTAACGCCGCCGGTGCGAGTGCAAACATCATAAGCAGCACAAAAATAGAAAAAATACTAGACAATCTGTTCTTTCTAATCATCTTATCTCTCCTTTCTTAGTTTATTAATATTGTCCAAAACGAGCCTGTTCGTCAAAAAATGTCTTTGCCTAATCCAGAATTTTCCCTTTCTGCCAGGGCCAGGCTCCGACAGTAACGTTACGTCTGCTGAAGCAGATCAATGCCAGAATAAAAAATACCGCCGCTATTCCTAAGAGAATCAGGATATCTGATAACTGTGGTCCATCCGAAAAAATTGTTCCTGTAGTATTGTAATAATTGAAAAGAGAAAAATATCTTACCGGTTCCAATCCTTGAACCATTTTTGCGAGATTTTCTCCAAAATAGCTCGCTATAAAATATACGCTCATTACAACAGCAGCTGTTCGGCGATTTGGAAGAATTGCTCCAAGAAAAAGGCCTATCATTATCAATCCCACGGCAAGAGGCAGACTGCTGATAAGAGCCACAAAAAGACCGAATGGCGTTATGTTTATATGCGTATCGAACTTTATGACCTCAAGGAGAACCGCATTACCGATCGCAGCGATGATCATTATGATTAAAACAGCAACAGAAAGAGCGACAGCCTTTGCTGTCAGTATCTGCCAACGGCTGAGCGGCATCGTTACTATTAACTCAAGGGTTCCATTGTCTTCTTCTCCAGCAAGGGTCGATGTGCTTGTGACGATACAATAAATACCCACAAGGACAGCGATATAGGCCAATACAACGGAGGCAATATAGCCTTCGACGGATCCAAGCTGCATTCCGACTATTTTGTAAACGGAGAGATCCTTAAATACTGCCATTTGTTCAAACATTCCGTCGAATATGGAGATATAAATGGCTCCATAAATAATGAGGCCAAATCCCCAACCGAGGATCGCTATCCAGCGTGATTTTATTTCATGTATCAGCAGGCTAATCATTTAGATCCCTTTTGTTTTCAGGGCCATAAAACGATAGAAATATCTCCTCCAGAGAAACAGATTTTGTCTCCAAATCCTCAATTCCATAGGGAACAGCTTTCTCGACCAGCGTGTCCAATCCTCGCTTGATTTCAAACACGATTCGTTTGCCGTCACGCTCTATTTCCTTTACACCTTCAATCACGAATGCATCAGGAGGAGGTTCTGTTCTAAAATGTATTTCAAGGCGTTTAAACTGCTGTTCTATGAGTGTTTCGACTTTTTCTGTTTTGATCAGCTCGCCGTTCTGGATCATCCCAACCCGATCACAAACCGTTTGGACTTCCTTTAAATTGTGTGAGGAAAGGAAAACCGTGCGTCCTTCTTCCCGAACTTCCTTAACCAATTCTAAAACTGTTTGCTGGACAAGAGGATCTAAGCCAATCGTAGGCTCATCGAGAATGATCAATTCTTTTTTTCCCATAAACGCAGCGACGACGCCAATTTTCTGTTTGTTTCCATGGGAATATTCCTTCATTTTTCTGGATGGATCGAGGCCGACGCGCTCTAAAAGCTGTTGAAGATAGGATGCATCCGGTCCGTTCTTTTGAAGAGAGCCGAGTAAATCGAGAAAATAGTTGGCTTTCATGGAGGGATACAGGCTGAGTTCGCCCGGCAAATAACTTAAGCGTTCACGGATAGCTGCGCCATTTTTTTGACTATCCAGACCAAAGAGAGTTGCGCTGCCTTTGGTGGGATGGATAATATCCAGTATTGTTCTCAGAGTGGTCGTTTTTCCAGCGCCATTCGGACCTAAGAAACCAAAAATCTCGCCCTTTCGAACAGACAAATTGAGGTCTTTTATGCCCCGATGTGTCCCATAGTACACAGACAGATCATTTGTTCGAATAATGATTTCTGAACTCAAAGTTGCTCTTTT
>JASFPP010000150.1:0-10167 GCA_050115915.1 Candidatus Aminicenantota bacterium | reverse complement strand
CCTTTTAAGTAATTATCGTACGCATCAGAGCTGTGAACAGGAGACACTGCGGACGCATCCAGGTACACTTCGTCTCCTCCCACACCCAGGTTTACATGGACTTTTGCACATAAAAGGCCCTGGACAGTCAGAATCTCCCTCAAGTCGGCTTCGCGTTCCTCTCTCCAGATTGTTCTCTGATCTTTCGTCCTGAGCAGCTCCATTTTTATCTTAAATTGACTTCCCATCTTCTCGACCTGGCCCACAATCATGTAGTCTGCATCCAAATGTCTGGCGATTTGGTGGGGCGAGTCTCTATTCGCATCCGAATAAATTGCTGGTGACACTGCTAAAACCTTGATTTTTCCAGCCCA
Organism: Candidatus Aminicenantota bacterium; assembly: GCA_050115915.1. Taxonomy (GTDB): domain Bacteria; phylum Acidobacteriota; class Aminicenantia; order Aminicenantales; family Aminicenantaceae; genus WTAW01. The sequence continues at coordinate 9,814 of JASFPP010000150.1, read as the reverse complement.
CGACATATTTGATATGAAGCCATTCCATATGCCCTGGGCAAAGTATTCATCATGATCCTCCTCGTTCATACACGCAAATGGGAACACAGCCAAAGTGGGTTTGCCTTGAAACAGGAGCGATTTCAAGCGGTCCCCCATGCCCAAAATGACTATCGATGCGACGAGAAAAAAAAGAATGGCTGCGCCCATAAAGGTCCGCTTATCTACCATGAGATAACGCTTGCTCGTCTTCTTGTCGTTGGCCTTTTTTTTAAGCCATTCGTCGATTTCCGATTGATAGGCAAAAACCTTGGAATGGGTGGAATCTGCGTTTATTCTGTAGACGGGAAGCCCTAATTCTGCTTCCCAACGGCGGCATGTCCTTACGTCACGGTCCAGATAATCGGAGATCGCCTTCCAGGAATCCAGAATATCCGAGTGTTTCAACGCATCCCCTCGTGCTATTCCTTAACGAAATCATCCAGGATAAAAATCGAGGGATAAAGCTCTGCCCGCTCTCAAGTGTTAAAGGAGCTTAACGGCATACACCTCACCCTCATCATTTGAGTCGTATCAAAATCATAAAAGTTGAAAATATTTTTTCCAACGGAAAAAGAAGGGCGAAGAAGGGCAAAAAAGGACATTTCCCTTTGGAAGATTGACAGCCGTCCGGGCAAACTCTATCAATACCATATGGCATCGGTTGCGAGCGGAATTCGTTACAGGCTGTTCGAACCATAGTTCAAGAAATAGTGGCAGAGGACTTCAGGTTGCTGCGGGCGGTAGCGACGGGGCGATAGCTTCGAGGCATGTGCTCGAAAGCTGATTCATTCGAAGGGGGGTTAATGGCGGGAGCCGAGGAACAAATGTGGAATCCCTTTGCAGGGATTCCACATGCGCGGCTCCCCGCCAGAATGGATCTTTGCTAAAGGATAAGTGAAGATGGCTAACGAAATCATCGACATTCACGTGCACTTCGGCGCACCCAAAGACGAAGAGAGCGGCTGCTATTGGTCTGAGGAATTCACCAGACAGCCCGCCTATTTCGCTATGCTGCTGCTCACCAAGTCTCTCTTCAAAAAAATCGATATCCACACCGTTAAAAAACACCTCTTCGGCGTCATCAATGGATCCAAACATGTAGACAAAACGGTCCTACTTGCCCTCGATGAGGTCTACGACGATAGCGGCATCGTCCAGACAAATAAAACCCATCTTCATGTGCCCAACGAATTCGTGGCTGACCTGGCGGATAATAACGATCGCATACTGTTCGGCGCCTCTATCCATCCCTACAGAACGGATTGGAACATCGCTCTCGAATACTGCCTTCTCAAAAAAGCCGTGCTGTGCAAATGGGTACCTTCCTCGCAAGTCATCGATCCCGCCAATCCTAAGTGCATCCCCTTCTACAGGAAATTGGCCGACCACAAACTGCCGCTGCTCTGCCACTGCGGCCCCGAATATGCCATCCCTACTTCGGATAAGGCATATGCGGAGTATGACAATCCTAAACATCTCCGCACTGCTCTCAATGAAGGCGTCACAGTGATCATCGCCCACTGTGCCATGCCCTACTTCGGGGACTTCGACACCGCCTACCTCGATGATTTCGAGGAGTTTCTCAAGCTCTTCTACGAGGCGGAGGCACACAACTGGAATCTATACGCGGACCTCTCGGCCATATGCTCGCCTTTCCGGAACAAATACGTCGAGAAAGTGAAGGCCCACGTGGACAAAATCCCCCACGATAGACTCATCTTCGCCAGCGACTATCCCATTCCCGTCTCCGAGCTTTGCTACCACAAAAGCACGAACTTTTTCGCCTGGATACGGTATGTGCTGAAGGTAGCCCTGATGTCGAATGCGCTCGATAAAAACTACACGCTCATCAAAGGGATGGGTTTCGACGACTCCATATTCACGAATGCATCCTCACTGTTCGAGCAGATAGATTATTCTATTTGATTTGCATATAAGGTTAAAAGCCAAGCTGAGGCAGCCTATTCAGCCCATTTAAAAGGGGAAAGCGCTAGCCGAAGAAGCTGGCTGTTATCGGATTATTTTAGAAAAGGGGGAAGCATTCCATGTCTCAAGACGAAGAATTGACAAAAACAAGACTTACGGAATTATGGAACAATCCGGATATTCCGATCCTGGATACAAAAGGTAACAAGTATGTGATCTTCAGCGACATCCACCTGGGAAACGGGGGAGGGGCGGACGATTTTCACGCCAACGAAAAGGCCCTCCTGGCCGCACTGGATTTCTACAGAGAAAGGGAATATAAGCTGATCCTCCTCGGGGATATCGAGGAATTCTGGCAGTTCGATCTGGATCAGATCACAAACAGGTACGACCACAGCGTTTACGCAACCATCCGGTCATTTAACCATGGCAACCTTTACCGGGTCTATGGAAACCACGACATCGACTGGTGCCAGTTGGATGATCCGGCCACAGACACACCCATCCGCGAAAAATGTGCTATTGAAGCACTCAAGATGATAGACCTCGCGGGGAATACGAATATCCTTCTCGTGCATGGACACCAAGGTAGCACCGAATCGGATAAAGATAGCTGGGCGAGCCGGTTCTGGGTCAGGTTGTACAGAAAAGTGGAGCCGTTGGCCAAAAAGCTCGGATTTACCAGACATCCTTCCGCCACAAAATCTCGCGTCCCCACTGATTACGAGAGGATTCTGTACTCATGGGCGAAAGAGAACGGCGTGATGCTCATCTGCGGCCATTCCCACCGGGCCATTTTTTCATCAAGATCCTATGCCGAGAGGTTGAAAGATAAGATCAGTGAGTTGCAGAAAGAAATTCTGGAGAGTCGCGGCAACAACGAGCTCATCGACCGAAATCGTAAAGAGATCAAAAAGCTCCATGAGGAATATCTGGATGAGAAGAAGAAAAAAAGACTGATTGACCCGGCCGAATCCAATGGGAAGCCGAAACCCTGCTATTTCAACACGGGATGCGGTCTCTACAGCGATGGCATCACAGGCATAGAGATCGCTGACGATACCATCAAGCTTGCCAAATGGCACAGATCCGCTCCACCAGGTTCTCAATACGAAATCTATGAAGAGGGAAATTTGAGTGCGTATATTTCCGATGTGATCGGGCATTAAATATCAAAAGGGGGTAAAAAAATGGACGCAAGAACACACGAGGCCATTGCTGTCGCCACCTTCAAGGACATGCCGGATAGTTTCAAGAAAGGAGCATTCGGAAAAGCTTTAACCAGGCTTCAGCCAGAAGAATGGCAACTCTATACTGTCATGCCAGACAGAGTGGACGGGGATAATATTGTTTATGGCTACTTCCACTCTCATAAGTACGAATTCGATGAAGAGAACGAGCAACCCGTCTTTATTACAATCAAAGGCCAGAAACGCCCAAAATATTACAAAGGCTCTTCCCATCCTCTCATCCTTTCTTACTACATCATGATCCGGAACAGACATAAGGAAGGTGATAATCTGGAAGTCAGGCAGTTGGGTGCAAGGATATCTCATTACATCATCGATGGGATGACAACGATCTGGCATCTCTGGCACGGAAAACTTTCGAATGATGTCCACAGCAAATCTGAAGAAAAGATAGGGGATGCTATTGATACTTTGTTGGATAAAACGCAAATGGCCACTCCGGGAAAATTCAGTCAGGGAAACATGTTTAGAGAAATCGCGAGACGTTCAGAAAAGTTTTATCTCAAATGGTTACCTTTTGCGTTAGAGACAGCAAAATCCGGCGAGAATATTGCAGAAAAACCTAAGACAGTCGAAATGATTCAAGACGTGAAGGATAATCTTGCGACGATTTGGCATTTTATCGATGCACACATGGCCAAGGACTCGAAAATGGCCAAAATAGCAGAGAATTATGGAATTCCTTCATCAAAGCCGATCCCTCCAAAAATTCTGAAAAAAATGACTGCAAGAGAGAAAAAGTATTTTGTTTAAACTATAAAAAGGAGGGTATTAAAATGATTCAAGAAATTCCGGAATTTACCAAATTAGCCTATCAGTATGGACCATTTTTTTTCGCAGTCTTATTTACTCTTGTAACTACAGGTATCGCAAGAAAATCCTATAACAAAGTTGTAACTAGGGAAGAACCCGTCCCCACCGACAGAGAAAAAAACACGCATCGAATAATATACTTTGTGACTTTTTCGGTTGGAATTCTGCTTGTCCTCTTATCTGTGATTTGGTGGATTTTCAACCAGCCGAAATTCTATGTATACCAGGGTAAAATACTAAATTTATCAGATTATGCTTTTCTTACTTCTGAATCTCTATATTTTAATTGTGAATTAATTCAAAAACCGTATGACAATGCCCCGCAGTTAAGAAATGAAAAGTTCTTGTTCATACAAAATAGACCTTTCGATCAAAATCAAAAATTCACAGTTCATTTTTGCAGAGGAGAGGAAGGAAAACAGGAAGCCTTGGGCCTCCCCTTCTTATCTGAGCCCCATCCTGAATTTGTCATTAAATTCGATACCTCAAAAAAGAAGTCTGTATTAGTGCCAAAAAAAGTATTTGATGAACATACAAACACAACTGATATTGCTCAATCAACTACCATGTATGCATTTGGGGCTGCTGGTTTTTTGAAAACAGAAGATATTGCTTTTAATTCAAACCAAAATGAGAAATTAAATACTCGCTTGTTTTATTTGCTCCAACAGGAAAGAGTTTCTATAGAAGAAAAAATTCATGTGTTAATAGAACTTAACTCTGTCGATCCTCAAACACTAACGGAATATTTGAAACATGATATAGGAGAAGAGCCATTAATCGTTACCTTAATGGATTTGGGAAGACATTCTGATGAAGAATTGGCATATAGGGCAAATGCAATTCTTGATAAATTGGATCTGAAGGACATATTAGCGGATTATATTGTTTCTCCGGATAATCGAATTCGCCAAAAATCAAAATATATTTTCCTAAGAATGGAAAAGGAAAAGGCAAATCAAATTATGAAAGAAATCGAAAGTTCCCGCCAAGATATTGATCTTTCAAAAATACGAGAAGAAGTTCATGTAATTCAAAATCCAAAAGTACTAATACCCACAGGATCAGCTCAAGGAGATAGGTATTATGTTCTTGCGGAATGGGACCCAAATAATCAGGAAGTTCACTCCTGTTTGATCCGGATGTTTAATGAGAATCTCATTTCTAACAGGACACTGGAAGAAGAAGAGAGGATTATGAGAGGAAGAAATAATAGGCTAGTCTATTGGTATTCAAAGGATTGGGCGATGTCTATTGCAGAAAAGATCAGAGAATGTGGTGGAACGGCAAAATTTGTTAATCCTTGGGAAAAAAGAAAATAAGATTTAGTCTTCTCTTGGGATTTTTCGTTATTCTACCTCTTTTTTAGGAACCGTCACAGCCCATGCGTCTCTTATGTTGACATTGGCATCCGCATAGGAATATTCTGCGAATCCTTTATTCCCCCACTCGTCGCCCCAAGAATTCGCAATATGATATATTTGGGTTGTCTCATTGTAGCCAATCAGGATAAAGGCGTGCCCACCCCACTCTTGCACACTTTCGCTGTAAGCAATTTTTTCTTCACCCCAGATGTTCCAACCTGAGTGTACTACCGCGCCCACAATAACTAATCCGTACTCATGGATAGCATGTTTTATCTCATATGGCGAAAGGCATCGTCTATAGCTCTGAAGAGGATATTGAAGTGCGTTTTCCAAAGCACCCGTCTCTGGTTCTCCCTCCCACCCAACAAGATCAAAATCAGGAGAATCATCAGGTATTTGGTAGGGGTTATATGGCCAGAATGTTTCCTCACAAATACCGAAATAGGCCCAAGCTTTCACTGCCGACCGAGTGGTTGAACCATGATAATTTTCACCCGGCCATGGATCATTTTCACGTGCTTTCCTGTAAGCCCAACGCTGGCTTAGATCGACTTTGTCACCCAATCGTCTCCAATAATGAAACTCCGCAGCCGCACAAACGGCATGACCTGTACAAGATCCTTCTGGATTCTGGTTCATGATTCGCACCACCTCTGATCGGTTATCGATGTACACGGGAAGTTCTTTTGGTGTTGCTAAATACAAATAATCTCTTGAATCATAACGATCGAACCGGCATCCAAAATTCACGATCCTTTCATTATCGAGTTTTTTTTGCATTAATTCCCCCCTTAATGATTATTTAACTCAGCTTTAAAATGAGTTTCCATGCCCAATTTGTCTACTCAAAATCATGGAGTGTCCCTTTTTGCCTCTTTTTGCCCTTTTTCGCCCTTCTTTATCTCTTTACAAGTTCATAACTGACGATCAAATTAAATATGTCTGGAATATGATTCCGAGATTTCAGCGAATCGTTTCTATCAATTAAGCAAAAAGGGAGGGAATAAAAATGGCAATTGGTGACGAGTTATCAAGTATTGATTTTCAGGCTATGATCGGAGGCCCTTTATCTGCCGTGGTTAAAGCTCAGGCTGACGCAGCTGTGACATCCGTTGATTTTATAAAAGCAGTGGGCTTTGATACCGATGATGAGGGGAATGTGACAGCGCCCATTATGATCACCTTCGTTTATGACAAAGCTATTGAAAAAATAGAAGACGATGGTTCTGTTTCTGTAGAAGTGAAACCGTTCAATCTCACGGTCCCATTTCTGACGATGCTTCCGATCCCATTCATCAGGGTTGAAGAGACAAAAATCGATTTCAACGCAAAAATCGTTTCTGTTCAAGAAAGAAAATCAACATCCAGCCATGGCCTCGATACGGAGTTGAAAGCAAAAGCTGGGTGGGGTTGGGGTTCTGCCAGTCTCAAGGTGAATTACTCTTACAAAAAAAGCACAACAGCTGGTGCAAAAGTCGAAAGGACTTATTCATTAGGTGTGCATGTACGTGCTGTTCAAGATGAGTTGCCGGCTGGTACGGAAAGACTCTTGGGGATTCTGGAGAATTTGGTGAAAGAAGTTCCTAAAATAGAGGCATAAACAAATAGAATAAGAAATAAGAACAATGCCGTATCTAGATGAGATTGTGGGTAGTTTCTTAGCTGGAATGGCTGAGGCACGAAAAATCGCAGATGAAGCAACTGTTTCCATCGCCGAATACTACAAAAGTCAACCACTCCTCGAGGGAATGACAGTTCCCCGCGTAAGAGTACCAGAACTTATTCTCGATCTACCGTTGATCGTAGAATCATACGAAGAAGGGGAACCTGATATTCCTAATGAGCCTGGGAAGATTAAAGATACAGTAATTACAGCTTTTGACAATGTCGTCTCACATGAGGATATAACTTTACCGGACGGGTTCAAAGCCGAATTCGAAAAAGCTCTCGACACCAATCTCAAAAGGATTGTGCAAAATATCGATTTGAGTAAACGAAGAAGTTTACGTGAATTGGTGGCCAAAGAAGTCGAGTCGATCTTCCTGAAAACATATGGTTCTTTTAGGCCCAGAATCAGGGATCCGAGGGTTCTGGAAAAGAGGAGGCTGATTCTCTCGCGTGTTCGTGATGCAGCATTCAATAATGCTTTAAAAAGTGAGGGAAAATCTCCTGTGATCAAGGTCAATATCGTTACGTCGGAGATTAAAGAGCTGGCAAACGAGAAAAATGTAACCAGGTTGAAGCTCGTTCTAAAGGAAGAAGGTTTGGAGTGGTCTGAATTCGAAAAAATAGATGGAACAGTGGGGAAAAAACTGACTCCCGAATAAGAGCGTTCTTAAAATTCATGCGTGCAGTCCTCAGAGAAAAAATCACCGAATTACTCCAGGAACTTCCCCATATTGTAAACACATATGCTTCATATGGTCCCTATTCTGCTAGTGCTATTCAGTGGCTTGAGTCAGTAGAAAAAACTCTCTTGAATTTTCGCAGTCCTCTTGCGTCACAAGTGGCAGTTGAGAGAAGCCGAATACTCGCAGTCAAAGACGGCATGGTGGGAAAGGATGTCGTTAGTGAAAAAGTATCGAAAAATAAGGCCATTAGGGCAGTGACGACCTACACTTTAATTCGGGTAGAAGAATCTTTGCGCGATCAGGTTGAAAAGATCGATCAGCAATTAAAGGAACTCAAGGAGAAAATGGCAAGCTATTTAGCCGCAGTCACAGCGGAAGTCGCCATTCCTCTTCCACCGACAGAACCCCGTCTGGAATGGTTAAGGAAAATATGGAAATTGTTGGGTGAACATAAAAATACTCAGGCTCTTTATAATTATCTCAACTGTTCGCTGACGATGAATGATAGGCTCGATTTGTTTGATGATTTACTCAGTAATTTGCTATCTGAATAAGAACGCCGATAGGGGGTTTAAAACCCTTCTCTTCAAAGGAAATAATTTAATAAATTTTTTGCAGACTCTTAACAACTTTTTGACAACTTTATGTCCCCTGAACCTTATCTTTTGACTTGATGATCGATTTATTTGTGAGTTTTCAATGAACTAAAGGAGAGATTCGATGAAAACAAGGAGAATATTTTATATCAGATTCGTCGTTTTAATGGGACTGGTCATTTCACTTGTTACATTGGTGACTTCGCAGTCTCTGTTGCGCATCGACACCGCCGTGCCAAAGGTTCTTTTCCCGTCCGATGGAAGTCCAAACGACTTTTTTGGCTCTGCTCTTGCAGTCAACAGCGGGACCATGATTGTTGGAGCTCTTGGATCTGATCCTTTAGGTGTTAACTCCGGCGCAGCCTATATATTCCGCCGCAAAGGCGGGGAGTGGAATCAACAAGCTATGCTCGTTCCAGAGGATGGCGAAGATCATGCCTGGTTCGGCTGCTCAGTTGATGTCGACGGGAGGAGGGCCGTAATCGGTGCCTATGGTCGCTTCGAACCAGTTTCGACAGGAGCGGTTTATGTGTTCAGGCGCAAGGGAGCTTCTTGGAAGGAAGAGGCTAAAATTATGGCCACCGATACCGATATTGGCGATCACATTGGCTGTGCCGTTGCCATTAGCGGCAAAACTATTGTCGCCGGCGCATTCGGGAGAGGCGATGCTGGAAAGAATTCGGGTGCGGCCTATGTTTTTCGACGGATCAACGGCATATGGATCCAGGAGGCAAAGCTTACGGCCGTTGATGCTGCGCCCAGAAAGCAATTCGGAAGATCAGTCGCTATCGACAGGAATAAAATTGTGATTGGCGGCGATGCATCAGCATATGTTTTTGAGCGTGAAGGAGGACAATGGATTCAAAAGATAAAGCTTGAAAGTACTGGTCAAATTGTAGCCATTGATGGCAAAACGATTGTGACGGGAAAGCCCCTTTGATATGGTAATGTCAGATATTCCGGAGTTGTCTCTGTTTACACACGCAGAGGCGGCAGTTGGATTCGGAAGGCTGTCCTATCAGCAAGTGATGCCGCAGATCATGACCGATTCGGTGATTCTGTTTCGATAGATGGGGATACCATCGCTATTGGAGCTTGGGGCGACACTCCATCGGGGGATTTTTCAGGTTCTGCATATGTTTTTCGTTTCCAAAACCATGAATGGATCCAGAAGAAAAAACTAACTTCGCCACTTGGAGAACCGCATGATTATTTTGGTGCTTCGGTGGGTATCTCTGGAAAGACAATAGTAGTCGGCGCAACAAGCGCTAAAGGTGCTATGGTAAACTCAGGGGCTGTTTTTGTTTTTAAATAACAATTATGTTGAATATATCGGTATATGGGGGACGGGCCTCAGGATCAGATTGATAATAAATAAGTTAACTCCAAAAATGTCCCTAAAAATCGTCGTAAACGCGCCATTTTGGGGGTCAAAACAGCCTTTTAAGCGGAATCAACTATCACATTTGAATAGCTTATCCTTAGACCTC
>JASFPP010000149.1:0-10192 GCA_050115915.1 Candidatus Aminicenantota bacterium | reverse complement strand
CATAAAGCTCATTGTGGTCGTGTCTCTCTCTCTAATTTTTTTGGGGAGTGATCCGGTTAAGTTTGAAGGAGAGAAGGCGTTTTTTCATGGGTATTTGATCCCCAAGCCGATTATCCGCATAGGACTCGGCGTCAATTTGAGTCAGATCCAGATCTCTGCATCAGATGGGATGAAAGTGTATGAGGTCAAAGAAAATTATAAACTCATCGCAGAGGATGTTGAAGAAGTTTTTGTGAAGGGCCACAAAGAAAAGCTCACGGAAAAATTCCTGATCCAAGTGGCTCAGACCAAGGATAACAAAGAGGCGGAGTTTATCGCACAGGAGCTCAAGACAATCATTTCTCATAAGGTCTACGTGACCACAAACACAGAGGATAAAATCGAAGGGATCTACCAGGTTATTGTGGGTGATTTTTTGACAAGGGGAGAAGCGCTCGCTTTTGTGAGCAAGCTCAACGGAATAGGGGTCAAGGACACATGGATCCTCCAGGAAGAAGTCTCGGAGGACGAGTCAAAACCGCTCTGGATACTTGTGAACGATGAACTCAAGACTTTGAGTGATAATACTGTTCTTTATTTTATTCCCAGCACAGCGCGAAGCTATCTCTCGTTCAAGGGGAGGGATTACCGGGGGATCTTCATTCTCAGGGCAAGCCGGAAAGGGATTGTCCTGGTGAATATCCTGAACCTCGAAGACTATCTGATGTCTGTGGTGCCCAGCGAGCTTTCCCCGTACAATTTTAACGAGCTTGAGGCCCACAAGGCTCAGGCTGTGGCTGCACGTACGTACGCGACCAAGAATCTCAAGCAGAACGATGACCTCGGATATGATTTGTGTGACACACCCAAATCACAGTTCTATAAGGGGATGAATGCCGAGCATCCTCTGTGTAGCCAAGCTGTCGAAGAAACGCGAGGTGAGGTCGCGCTCTACCGGGGACGACTGATAGACGCCCTCTACACGAGCACCTGCGGGGGGAAAACTGAAAATGTGGAAGACGTTTTTCAAGGTCCTGCTCTTCCTTATCTCAGGAGCACAGAATGTGTTTATGAGAAGCAGAAGGAATGGGCATTGGAAAGCCAGAACCAAATCCTGCCTGTGTACATCAACGGGAAAAATATCAATCTTGAGATCGCCTCCTTGTTAAGCCTTGGAGTGATATCCAAGGAGATGGATCCCGTGTATTATGGCTCGGAAGTCAGCTTCGAGGAAGCAACGCTCTGGATCAAAAATGCCCTGCCGGTTCTGGGAAAAAAAGTGAAGGATTTTTCAGGCGAAGCTGTCGCAATCAATCAACTGACATTCGCTAACCTTGTGGTCGAGGCTTTTGGCTGGCAAGAGAAGATCGATCATTTGATGCTCAACAGCGAAAAGAAATTCATCCTCAAAGATATCGGTGAGTGGAATGGGGAGACGGGCAGTCGTTTAGCGTATCTCTTCCAGCAGGGAGTGTTTCCCGAATTGAAAAACACTGAAGAAGTGGAGAGAACGCTTACGCGGGGTGAAGTTGTTCATTCCCTCTGGAAGATCATCGAGGAACATCCCGATGTCGTTCATCGGGGAACATTCAAAGAGTTCAAAGATGGAAAAGTGTATGTCGAAGAGAAGAGAGAGGAGAAAGCGATAGCACTTTCTCCAGACAATTTCCTGGTCAAGAACTATGACAGCCACATCTCTTTTCTGTCGTATGTCAATCTACTCGGAGGAGAAGAGGTCGAATGGATCGAAAAGGACAGCACTATCCGATTGTTGACGATCCTCTATCCTCCCTATTCTAATGTCTTGGATCGAAGCTCAGCGCTTCACAATTGGGTGGTTCGGATATCCAGGGAGGACTTGGAAAAAAGGATCAACACGTACTACCCTGTAGGGAAGCTGCAAGACTTGGAAGTCCAGAAAAGGGGGGAGTCCAACAGAGTGGTAGCGCTCGTGATCACAGGAGACAAAGCCCAGATTGTTGTCAAAGGATTCAGAATAAGAAGAGTGCTGGGGCTTCGAGATATGCTTTTTGTCATAGACCGGGAGTATGCCGAATCAGGTGAGTTGATACATTATGTGTTTAATGGAAAAGGATGGGGCCATGGTGTCGGTTTGTGCCAGGTGGGGGCATATGGTATGGCGGTTGCTGGAGCGGATTATAGAGAGATTTTGAAGAAGTACTATCACAGCATTAAAATCAAACAAATCTTCTGAATTATTCATAAAAGATGCTAACAAATTTTTATCAATAAACCTTATCGAAAGGAAAATTATATATCTTATTGTTAGCATCTTTTCCCCTTCGGGCAAACCGATCTCCCTACAAAGCCTTCGTTGTAGCCCCTTCGAGGTAGTGTACTACATCTTCAGGGGCCACTGCCTCGCCTTTGCAGCGATATCGGCTCGTGAATAATCCATAATTTTCTGAATTATTCATAAAAGATGCTAACAAATTTTTATCAATAAACCTTATCGAAAGGAAAATTATATATCTTATTGTTAGCATCTTTTCCCCTTTAATATTCATCCCAGGATTTGATGCTCAAGTCTTCCAGTTTCATTCTCGAGGCAGCCTCGATGAACCTCTCTGCAAATTGCAGGTTGGTGATGAGAGGCACGTTGTGATCGATGCAATGCCTTCGAATGATATAATCGTTCGTCAATTCCTCTTCATCGATACTCTTGGGGATGTTGATGACAAGATCGAGTTTTCTCTGGGCGATGTAAGAGAGAGTGTTCGGCTCCTTTTTTTGGAGTGGCCAATAGAGGACATCGGAGGGAATGCCGTGATACTTCATGAAGTCAGAGGTGCCCTGCGTCGCATAGAGATGGAATCCCAACTCATGCAACCGTTTGGCTGTGGGAAGAAACTTAGCTTTGCTTTCAAAGGGACCGGTTGAGAGAAGAATATTCTTCTTCGGATATGTAAAGCCAACGGATAGCAGTGCTTTGAGAAACGCTTCTTCAAAGCTATCGCCGATGCAGGCCACCTCTCCTGTCGAGGCCATTTCTACGCTCAACACCGGGTCAGCACCTTTGATCCGCGTGAAAGAGAACTGCGGGGCTTTAACGCCCACATAATCCAGCTCAAAGCAGGATTTGTCGATCCCAGGAATGTCCACTCCCATGATGATCTGTGTTGCCAGGTCGATAAAATTCATTTTGAATATTTTGGATACAAAAGGAAATGATCGAGATGCCCGAAGGTTGCATTCGATAACTTTGACCTTGTTATCCTTCGCGATGAACTGTATGTTGAAAGGGCCATCGATCTCCAGTGCATGTGCGATCTGTCTGGCAATTTTCTTCATGCGTCTTGTGGTCTCGAGATATGTTTTTTGAGGGGGCAGCACCATAGTTGCATCCCCGGAATGAACACCCGCGTTCTCCACATGCTCCGAGATCGCGTAGACGAACAGCTCTCCCTTCTTGGCCACGGCATCAATCTCGATCTCTTTGGCATGTTCGATGAATTTACTGACGACAACTGGGTATTCGGGACTGACCCGCGAAGCTTTCTCCAAATAGTTTGCTAATTCTGTATCGTTGAGTGCCACAGACATGGCAGCGCCACTCAAGACATAACTGGGCCTGATCAGAACAGGATAACCGACACGCTCGGCAAACAGTTTTGCCTCCGCAATGCTCGTCAGTTCATTCCACTCCGGTTGGTCGATGCCCATATCATCGAGGAGCCGAGAGAATTTGTGACGGTTCTCGGCTCTGTCGATATTGGAGGGCGCTGTTCCCAGGATTGCTAAACCGTATGAGGCACATTTCGTCGCCAGGTTGTTAGGGATCTGGCCTCCCATCGAAAGAACGAGTCCCAGAGGATTTTCCTTTTCCGCAATGTCCGCAACCGTCTCAAAACTCAATTCTTCGAAGAACAGTTTGTCGCAGATGTCATAGTCTGTGCTGACAGTTTCAGGATTGTAATTGATCATGATGGTTTTGAATCCCAATTTCCGGAGAGTTAAAACAGCGTTGACACAACACCAATCGAACTCGACAGATGAGCCGATTCTGTAGGAACCGGATCCCAGAACGATAACACTCTTCGTGTCTAAAGCCCCAACGTCATCTTTCACTCCGTTGTATGTGAGATACAGATAATTGGTTTGTGCAGGGTACTCTGCCGCTAAGGTGTCGATCTGCCGCACATGTGGCTCCAGGTTATACTGTTTTCTTAGATCTCTGATTTCCAGCTCCTCTTTATCCAGCGCAATTCCAACCTGTTTATCCGAGAAACCCAGTTGTTTGGCTCGAAGGAGCGTATTTTTGGAGATAGGCGCATGTTTTTGTACTTTGAGTTCCTCATAGAGTCCGACAATATTTTTTATTTTACGCAAAAACCATGCGTCAATATTTGTCAGGGCGTGAATTTCATCAATAGAGTGTTTTTGAATGGCTTCCGCAATAGCAAATATCCGTTTGTCCGTTGGATTCTCGAGGGCTGTCTCGAGGTTATCGAAGGCAATATCGTTACCGACGATTCCATACATCCCGACCTGCAACATCCGGATCGCTTTCTGAAGGGCCTCTTCAAACGTTCTTCCTATGGCCATCACCTCTCCGACACTTTTCATCTCGCTGCCGATTTTTTTTGAGGCTCTCCTGAATTTGGTGAGGTCCCACCTGGGTATTTTCACAACAACATAATCCATAGCAGGTTCGAAACAGGCCATGGTTTTTTTTGTGATTGAGTTTTTGAGCTCGATCAGAGAGTAGCCTAGAGCCAGTTTGGCCGCTATAAACGCCAGTGGATATCCTGTGGCTTTTGATGCGAGGGCACTGCTCCGGGATAATCGGGGATTGACCTCGATAATCCTCCAGTCCTCCGAATTCTTGTCGAGTGCGAACTGGATGTTGCACTCGCCGATAATATTCAGATGACGGATCACCCTGATGGATATGTCTCTCAGTTTGTGATATTCGTGGTTGGTGAGAGTCTGAGATGGCGCGACGACGATGCTTTCTCCCGTGTGGATTCCCATGGGATCGAAATTCTCCATGTTGCAGACTGTGATGCAGTTGTTCTGTTTGTCTCTGACGACTTCATATTCAATCTCTTTCCATCCATCTAGGTATTCTTCAACTAGTATTTGTTTTGTAAAAGACAAAGCTTTTTCTGCCGTTTGCACAAGCTCGTCTTCATTGGAGGATATGCCGGATCCCAGCCCCCCCAAAGCATAGGCCCCTCTGACCATGACCGGAAATCCGATCTTCTGAGCTGCTTTCTTCGCTTCATCAAGAGAGGTAACCGCAATACTCCTCGGAACTTTTAATTGGATCCCTTCCAGTCTTTCGATGAACTTCTCCCTGTCTTCACAATCCATAATGCTCTCAATCGATGTGCCCAAAACCTGGACTCCGCTCTTCTCCAGTACACCTGTACGGAATAACTCCACACCACAATTTAAGGCTGTCTGACCTCCAAAGCCGAGAAGAATCCCATCGGGATTTTCTTTTTCGATAATCCTTTCGACAAAATAGGGTGTTACAGGAAGGAAGTAGATCTTATCGGCGAGCGCTTCTGATGTCTGGATCGTGGCGATATTGGGATTGATGAGAATTACGGTAATCCCTTCTTCCTTGAGCGCTTTGATGGCCTGACTTCCCGAGTAATCGAACTCTCCCGCCTGTCCGATCTTAAGCGCACCGCTACCCAACAGGATAACTTTTTTCATGTTCGGAGTGTCCTTAGAAATGTATCGAATAGAAATTCCGTATCCACAGGTCCTGGGGAATGCTCGGGATGGAATTGAACAGCCATAAAGGGTTTGGATGTGTGTTTGATACCTTCGTTGGTCTCGTCGTTGATATTCATGAACCACGGCTTCCAGTTTTGCGGCAGTGTTTTTGTTTCTACAGCATAGCCGTGATTTTGTGAGGTGATATAACATCTCTCGGTCCCTATTTCGAGGCAAGGCTGATTCTGGCTTCTGTGGCCGTACTTGAGCTTGTACGTGTCGGCACCTGCAGCCAGTGCCATGATCTGGTTTCCAAGACAGATGCCGAAGGTCGGGATATCTTTTTCGAGACATTTTGTTACAAGCGCGATGGTTTCCTTACACAGTTTCGGATCGCCAGGACCGTTGGATACGACGACACCATCAAAAGAGAGATGAAAAAAATCATACGCACACGGAACTCTGACGATTTGACAATCCCTCTTGATAAGACTCCTGAGAATATTGTATTTGACACCGCAGTCGATGACGATGATCCGTGTGTTTCCCTCGTCGTTGTGTGAGATGGGATCCTTGATGGAAACTTCATGGATGAGATTCCTTTTGTTGGGATCTTCGAATTCTGTTTCCTCATCAAATGTGATCTTGCCCAGCATCGTTCCTTTTTCTCTCAGCCTTTTTGTCAATTCCCTTGTATCGATCCCTGAAAGCGCTGGGACATCGTTCTCTTTCAACCATGCGGAAAGAGTTTTATCCGCATTCCAGTGGCTTTGAGAATTCGAATAGTCGCTGACAATGAGCGCTTGCGGATGAATGCGATCAGATTCAAAATACTCCAATACGTTTTTATTGGATCTTTTGTACGGAATTCCATAGTTGCCGATGAGAGGGTAGGTGAATACCAGGATCTGGCCCCTGTAACTTGGATCGCTCAGGGATTCATAATAGCCGACCATTCCTGTGTTGAACACAACTTCACCGGAGATGGATTTATCTGCGCCGAATGAGATGCCGCTGAATTGGATGCCATCTTCCAGTGTTAAAATGGCTGTTTTTATAGGATTAAACTCCGGACGAGGCATAAAATTATGAGTTCCCGTACTTTTTGGTTCCGCTTTTTAATCATATAATTTTCAATACTTATAGCACAGGGGCGAAGAGACGTCAAAACAAATTCTGTGTGTACGATAAAAGTTGCCTTTTAGAAACCATTCCAGTAAAATCACTAACTCAAATTATTAAGAGATACTGTTTTCAGATGAGCGATCCAGAATCACTAAGATCAAAAGACCCAAAGGCGTCTGACGAAAGAAAAGAGATCAAACTGGGGGCAGCTCTTGTCCCTGTGTTATTTTTGATTATCGCGCTTTTTGTAACTATCAAAGTTTTCGGACTCCTTCCCCATATCCCCCTAATCTGTGCCGCGGCCGTTGCGGCCGGTGTCGCCGTATTCTATAAACGTCCATGGAAGGAAATTCATGAGGGTATGGTCCATGGGATCAACTTAGCCATGGGAGCTATCTTGATCTTGATGATCGTGGGCACCTTGATCGGAACATGGATCTCTGGTGGAATCGTTCCATCCATGATCTTTTACGGTTTAAAAGTGATGTCACCAGGCATCTTCCTCGTCGCCACTCTTATTACCTGTTCTATTGTTTCTCTTGGGACGGGATCTTCATGGTCAACGGCCGGGACCGTCGGCGTCGCCCTTGTTGGCGTTGGCCAGGGCTTGGGAATACCCGTGTCCATGGTCGCTGGAGCCATTGTCTCCGGAGCCTATTTTGGCGATAAGATGTCCCCACTTTCCGATACGACAAACTTGGCGCCTGCAGTCGCAGGAACGGATGTGTTTTCTCACGTACGGCATATGGTTTACACCACTGCTCCCGGATATATTCTATCAATTATTCTTTACGGGATCCTCGGCTCTCGATTTGCTGGGGGAAGCCTTGATACTCATAATATTCAAACGATCCTTTCGACTCTCGATGAAAATTTCTTTATTCACCCAGTGCTCTTACTTCCGCCTCTCCTCGTTATCGTCATGGTCGTGAAAAAGATCCCGCCTTTGCCCGCACTCCTTGGGGGTACTTTTATCGGAGGTCTATTTGGTATGCTCCTCCAATCGCGGTCCTTGAGTGATGTCATTTCGGCGGCTCAATCCGGCTTTGTATCCGAAACCGGAGTAGGCATGGTGGATGACCTCCTCACACGTGGCGGGCTGATGAACATGATGGAAACAGTGGCCTTGATCATCTGTGCTCTCTCCTTCGGCGGAATCATGGAAAGAACGGGAATGTTAGAAGTGCTCGCCAGGGCATTGCTTAAAAGGGTGAAGCGGGTCGGCTCACTCGTGACAACAACGATCTTAAGCTGTATCGGGATGAATGCGATCGCCTCCGACCAGTACATCGCCATTGTCATTCCTGGGAGGATGTACAAAAATGCTTTTGACGCGCAGAATCTCCACCCCAAAAATCTATCGAGGGTTTTAGAAGATTCGGCAACACTCTCTTCCCCCCTGATCCCATGGAACAGTTGCGGAGCTTTTATGTGGGCCACTCTGGGAGTCAATCCCTTTGTCTATCTTCCCTATGCTTTCCTGAACCTTATGAACCCCATCGTCTCGATTTTTTATGGGTATACAGGGATCACAATGGAGAAAGTCAAAGAATGATCATCGGGATCGGTACTGATATCATAGAAGTCAAACGAATAGAGAGGTTGCTCGAAAAACAGAAAAGATTCAAAGAACGGATCTTTACCCCTGATGAGATCGAATACTGCGAACACAAAACAAATAGCGCCCAGAATTATGCGGCGCGTTTTGCAGTCAAAGAGGCCTTTCTCAAAGCCATCGGTACAGGCTGGAGAGAGGGTGTTACCTTTAAAGAGATCGAAGTCGTAAACAACGAAAAAGGGAAACCCGAGCTGTTTCTTTCTGGCAAGGCCAAAACGATTAGCGAAGAGATGGGAGCAACAAATATCCAGGTGTCGATTTCACACCTTAAAGACCTGGCGATCGGTTTCGTTATCCTAGAACGTTAACATCCCCATAAGAAGCCGACAAATCGGTTTCAATCAGATGTGATATTCCAAATTCGTGAATTATCGGCAAAATTATGATCAAGAAATAACGCCGTGTTTCTTCCCAACTTTCGTGAATGCTTCGATAGCTCTGTCCAGGTGATGTCTGTCGTGAGCGGCAGAGAGCTGGACTCTGATCCTGGACTGTCCTTTTGGAACGACCGGATAATAGAAACCGATAACATAAATACCTTCCTCGAGGAGATCTCTGGCCATGTCCTGGGAGAGTTTGGCATCATTCTCGAATTTTCCGAGCATGATCGGGACTATAGGATGTACTCCAGGAGTGATATCAAAACCGGCCTCAGCCATTTTTTCTCTGAAGTAGGTTGTATTATCCTCGAGCTTATCCCTCAATTCTGTTGTCTCGGAGAGGAGGTCGAAAACCGCAATGGATGCACCCACAACCACAGGAGCCAAAGTGTTGCTGAAGAGATAAGGTCTTGAACGCTGTCTGTAGAGTTCGATGAGTTCACTCCTTCCGGAAATGAAGCCACCTGATGCTCCGCCGAGAGCTTTGCCGAGCGTTCCTGTGATAATGTCTACGCGTCCCATCACTCCGCGATATTCCGGCGTCCCTCTTCCTGTTTTTCCGACGAATCCAGTGGAATGGGCGTCGTCGATCATGACAAGGGCATCATATTTTTCCGCGAGGTCGCAGATCTCATCCAGCTTGGCGATGTCGCCATCCATCGAAAAAACACCGTCCGTGGCGACCAGTCGATATCTCAGATCTTGTGTCTCTTTAAGCTTCTCTTCAAGGTCTTGCATATCTCCGTGCTTAAAGATGTATCTCTGAGCTTTACAGAGGCGGATGCCATCGATGATGGAGGCATGGTTAAGCTGATCCGTGATTATGGCATCTTCTGCCCCGAGGAGAGGCTCGAAAACGCCGCCATTGGCATCGAAACAGGCTGCATAGAGGATCGTATCTTCCGTCTGGAGAAACTGGGAGATTTTCTGTTCGAGGACCTTATGGATGTCTTGCGTACCGCAGATAAAACGCACAGAACTCATTCCGTATCCCCACTCGTCGAGCGTTTTATGTGCCGCTTCGATGACTTTGGGATGACTGGAAAGCCCCAAATAGTTGTTGGCGCAGAAATTGAGGACGGGTTTTCCCCCTTTGACCTCGATCTCTGCTCCCTGGGGAGTCATTATGATCCTCTCGTCTTTGAATAGGCCGGCATCGCGGATGGATTGGATTTCGTTCGTTAGATTTTCTTTGGTTTTTCCGTACATGGTTCTTTTCCTCCTTTGACATTCATGAATTATTCATAAAAATTGCCGCTGCAGCAACCTCGGTACGTGAATAATCCATGCATAAACTCATTTTTAGAGTGTGATGAAAATTAGGAATGTAGACTATACCAAAATTTGAGCGACGGGTCTATATTTTTATGTCTTTGAATTCGCCGTTTACTGATCAAAG